>NZ_JAFNPI010000011.1:1624-204544 GCF_026535955.1 Snodgrassella sp. B3837 | reverse complement strand
GTATCAGGGGCAGTATTTAGACAGAGAAACGGGCTTACATTACAATACTTTCAGGTACTATGACCCGGATATAGGCAGATTTACGCAGCCGGACCCGATTGGGTTACTGGGTGGATTTAATTTGTATCAGTATGCGCCTAATGGGTTGACTTGGATTGATCCGTGGGGGTTGTGTAATGTAGCTAACAACTCAAAACTGAATAAAAAAATAAAAGAAGCACAATCAGGAAAAGATGTAAGTGTTAATTCATTTAAAGAAGCCGATCAAGTATTATATGGCGCTTTTAATAACACCCGAAAAGTTACCGGAGCTGGGAATAAATCGACAGACAAAACATCTAAACAAAAAAAAGAATTTAAACTTAGACCTTTAGAAAAAAACAAAACTGCTGTATACCATAAAGATTACCAATTTAATAAAAATGGTGTTTTATATGGACATGAGGGATTACCAGATGGCCATCCTCATAAAACAGTACCACATATTAATGTTTTAACACCAAATGGTGAAAAAATAACTATTTATATTGAGAGGTAATATGCAAAAAATTATCAGCTTTATTGAAAATGAAATTAATTCATTAAATGGAAATAATAAAGAATTATATTTAAAACTATATTTGTTAAAACAACTTACTGTTTATTTATCGCAAAATAAAATTGAAGGAAAAGTGGAAAAAATAATTCCACTAATAAACACGTATACAGGATATTCTGAATATAGAGTAATGAATGATTGTGAATCAGATAATAAAGAATTATGGATAGAATATATTTACGAAAATAATAAAATAAGATTAAATACAGGGGACATTTTAGTAAAAATGAAATATTCAAAATAATGTGAAAATTTTATTATTATGAGTAATCCCTAACATAAAGATACCATCAAATTTTAATAAGAAATTTATATTAAAAAACAAAATATTATATAATTTATGATTACTACAATAACTTTTTTGGGCAATATCACCCGCCACTACTAAAACAGCTATCATAATATTTAGAACATTGTCGGCTGCTTACAACTTACTCCACTTCCGTGGCCTGCAATATACCTACGACGCACACGGCCGTACCCACTTCCTGTGGGACGGGCTAAANNNGATTCAGGAAACCCGTACCGACAGAAGCAAAAGCGTCTATATCTACACTGATGAAAGCGGCTATGAACCCTTAGCCAGAGTAGAGACCACTACCGGTACAGAACAAAAAGTGCTGTACTACCACACCGATGTCAACGGTGCCCCGGAAGAACTCACTGATGAAGCCGGTCACATTGTATGGGCATGCAGCTATCAGCTGTGGGGTAAATCTACGCAATTATTAAGATACGCTTAGACAATATAAAAACATCTTAGAAATTGGAAGTAGATCAACACATTGAAATGTGCTGTTGCCTACTAATATGTTTAGATTAAAAATGGTGATTAATCATGAAATATTTGCTCAATAAAAAATACTTGAATTAAAGTGAACTTGAAGTTTTATACTTAATCATCAAAACATTTCAAGATAAAAACCATGAATTCATCATTTAAACAAATCTTTCCACTAGGTGAAGAAAATATCAATTATGCTCAATATTTTATTGGTCAGAGCTATTTAGCTAATCTGGCTGCTATTGATGGAAATGTTGATGTAGACGTTAGCAATGTTACTTTCGAGCCCGGCTGCCACAACCATTGGCACAAACATTTAAATGGCTATCAAATTTTACTTGCTACTGCCGGTCAGGGTTGGTATCAAGAAGCAGGCAAACCGGCACAATTACTTAATCCTGGCGATGTAGTGGTTATTCATGCCGGAGTCAAACATTGGCATGGAGCAACGAAAGATAGTTGGTTCAGTCATGTGGCCATTACCAAAGGTCAAAGCGAATGGCTGGAACCCGTAGTAAGCAGCGATTACAACGCTCTGTAATTTTTAATCTAGAGGAGTACGGCAATGAAAAAACAGACAGCAGGTCATGAACTTTTAGGCAAATTTGCACCTCAGTTTGCTCATTTTAATGATGATGTTTTATTTGGTGAAGTTTGGTCACGAGAACAACAATTGCCAGCACATCAGCGCAGCATGATTACTATTGCAGCATTAATCAGTGCCGGTAATTTCGAGCAATTAAGTGCCCATCTGAATATTGGCAAACAAAATGGCATCACCAAAGATGAAATTGTTGAAATTATTACTCATCTGTCCTTTTACGTGGGCTGGCCGAAGGCTTGGTCTGCATTTAATCTAGCCAAGCAAATTTATCAAGACAATGAAAAGTAATTTGCTCTAAACTTCAAATGTATTCAGATATTTGATAATTTTGAAATTTTTCCTTGGTCAAACTTAAGCTCAGACACTATAGCTAATTTGCCAGCTAATATTTATATACCTGTCATTTAATCTTAACAAAACATCGGTGTTTGAGCACTAAACGGAACTAATCAAAGGAGTAAAACATGGCTGTTCAAAATAAAGTAGTCATCATAACCGGTGCATCATCAGGTATTGGCGCAGCAACTGCACGCTTACTAGCTCAAAACGGAGCAAAAGTCGTACTTGCTGCGCGCCGCGAATCACAGCTTCAACAACTACAACAACAGATTACTCAGTCTGGCGGTGAGGCCGTTTATCAAGTTACAGATGTGCGCCAGCCGGAAGAAATGCATGCATTAGTTGAGCTGGCTCAAAAACATTTTCAGGGTGTAGATGTGATATTTAATAACGCCGGTATTATGCCCAACTCCCCTATCAGTGCTCTTCAGACAAACGACTGGAATAATATGATTGATATTAATCTGAAGGGCGTGCTAAATGGAATTGCTGCGGTCATGCCTATTTTCACGAAACAGAAATCTGGCCATATCATCACTACCTCTTCAATTGCTGGCTTGAAAAGCTTCATGGGCTGTGGTGTTTATGGCGCAACTAAATTTGCCGTACGTAATCTGATGGAAGTTATCCGGCAGGAAAGTGCCACTGAACAAACCAATATCCGTACTACTACTTTGTATCCTGCAGCGATCAACACAGAGCTGTTACAAAGTATTTCTGATGAAAATGTGCTGCAAAGTATGACTCAATTATACAATCAGGTTGGCATAAGCCCTGAAGCCATTGCTCGTGCTGTTAACTTTGCCATTGAGCAGCCGGAAGATACCAATATTAGTGAGCTGACTATCTATCCAACTAAACAAGCTTAATCAAATTATCTGGAATACAATATTTGTAGTAAATACGAAAGCAAAAGCTTTATGCTTTTGCTTTTTGTATATCAATTTAATTTGTTACTGCAGAAATCAACAATAATTACTGAATTAGTTTAACTTATTATTTAATAGTGCATTTTACAGATCAATACCATATCAATAAGCTTTTAAAAAGTTTATAGTATTTTTATTACAATTAAATATTTGTTTACTGGTCTCAATGATTTCTTTTGATGTATCAGCTCTTATCATTAATTTGTAAATGACATATACTTTGAAGTTTAAAACATTATACTGAGCAATATTTTCTCATGGTTGAACTTAAGTAATAGAAAAGCCCGAGCAATGCTCGGGCTTAAAACATTTTTTATTATAATCAGATTATTTATCTGATTATATCAATCAATGTTATTTTCGATGAGTGCGCAGGTAATCCAGAGTTTTCAGTTGAGCAATCGCCGCAGCTAAAGCCACATGAGCTTTGGCCAGTGAAACATCATCCTTGGCCTCATGGATACCGGATTCGGCTGCTTTTTTGGCTTCTTCGGCACGCTGCTGATCCATTTCTTCACTGCGAACGGCCACATCTGCCAAAAGCGTAAGCTTATTCGGCTGTACTTCCAGAACACCGCCTGATACTGCTACCAGAATTTCTTCTTTCTGGTCAGGTACGGTCAAACGAAGAGCACCAGGACGCACCAAGCTCATAATGGGTTCATGGCGAGGGTAAATACCTAGCTCACCTTCCAGAGTCGGCACAACAACAAAGCTGGCTTCACCTGAATAGATGTTTTCTTCGTTACTCACCACTTCCACTTGCATGGTACTCATCAAGCGCTCCTTAGTTTAGGGTTTTCGCTTTTTCAGCAGCTTCTTCAATATTGCCTACCATGTAAAAAGCTTGTTCAGGCAGGTGATCGTACTCACCATTCAGAATAGCTTTAAAGCCGGCAATGGTATCACGCAGTGAAACATATTTACCCGGCGCACCGGTAAACACTTCTGCTACGTGGAATGGCTGTGACAAAAAGCGCTGGATCTTACGTGCGCGGTTTACGGTCAGTTTGTCTTCATCAGACAATTCATCCATACCCAGAATCGCAATGATATCGTTCAACTCTTTGTATTTTTGCAAAGTAGTCTGTACACCACGTGCAACGTCATAATGCTCCTGACCAATTACAGCGGGGTCTAGCTGGCGTGAAGTAGAGTCCAGCGGATCCACTGCTGGATAAATACCTAAAGAAGCAATATCACGGCTTAACACCACGGTTGCATCCAAGTGAGCAAATGTTGTGGCCGGAGATGGGTCAGTCAGGTCATCTGCAGGTACATACACGGCTTGGATAGAAGTAATGGAGCCAGTTTTAGTAGAAGCAATCCGCTCCTGTAGACGACCCATTTCTTCAGCCAGTGTTGGCTGATAACCCACAGCAGACGGCATACGTCCTAGCAAAGCTGATACTTCAGTACCGGCCAGAGTGTAACGGTAAATGTTGTCAATGAACAGCAGTACGTCACGACCTTTACCATTTTCATCTTTTTCATCACGGAAGTATTCCGCCATGGTCAGACCAGTTAAAGCTACACGCAGACGGTTACCAGGTGGTTCGTTCATCTGACCATACACCATGGCCACTTTATCCAGTACGTTGGAGTCTTTCATCTCGTGATAGAAGTCATTACCTTCACGAGTACGTTCCCCTACACCGGCAAACACAGACAAACCACTGTGTGCTTTGGCAATGTTGTTAATCAGTTCCATCATGTTAACGGTTTTACCAACGCCGGCACCACCAAACAAACCAACTTTACCGCCTTTGGCAAATGGACACAGCAGGTCAATCACCTTGATACCCGTTTCCAGCAATTCAGTAGAGCTGGAAAGCTCATCAAATTTCGGTGCCTGTTGGTGAATGGAGCGGGTAGTACTGGTCTGAATTTCGCCAGCTTCATCCACCGGATGACCCAAAACGTCCATAATCCGACCCAACGTAGCTGTACCAACCGGTACAGTAATCGGTGCGCCGGTATTAACTACGGCCATACCGCGTTTCAGACCATCGGAAGTACCCATAGGGATGGTACGCACGATACCATCACCCAGTAACTGTTCAACTTCAAGAGTCAAATCAGTATCAACCAGTTTAAGAGCGTCATACACATTGGGTATGGAATCATGTGGGAATTCTACGTCCACTACCGCACCAATGATTTGTACGATTTTGCCTTGGCTCATTATCGCATCCTAAGTTTATTTGACCTGTACTGCTTAAACAGCAGCAGCACCGGCCACAATTTCTGACAACTCTGTGGTAATCGCTGCCTGACGCGATTTGTTATACACCAGACGCAATTCTTTAATGGCATTGCTTGCATTATCGGTAGCAGCTTTCATCGCTACCATACGCGCAGCCTGCTCGGCAGCCATATTTTCAGATAAGGCCTGATAAACCACAGACTCTAAATAACGGCGGACTAAAAATTCCAGCACCTGTTGTGGCGAGGGTTCGTATACATATTCCCAGCTGTATTCCTTACTTTCAGATACCTGATCCAGAACATTCTGCCCGATGGGCAGCAGTGTTTCCAGACGTGGTTCCTGACGCATGGTATTGATAAAGCCGGCATAAACCAGATAAATGGCATCCAGTTTACCTTCTGCATAACGCTGAAAAATTTCCGTTAACGGACCCAGCAATGTAGCCACTCTAGGTGTATCACCTAGACCCACAGCACTGGCAATGACATTCAAACCCACTCGGTTACAGGCGGCCAGTCCTTTACTGCCGAGACATACAACTTCGGCCTCCAGCCCCTGCTGATTGCATTCTTGCACTTTACTGAAGAATGCTTTAAGGATATTGGCATTCAGACCACCACATAGTCCTTTATCAGTCGTAATAACAATAAATCCTACTCGCTTACTGTCATTATTACTGCGCAACAGCGGGACGTTGTGATTAGAATGGGTTTGTGCCAGATGGCTCATCACCAGACGAATTTTATCGGCATACGGACGCGCCTGACGCATCCGTTCCTGAGTCTTCCGCATTTTAGAGGTTGACACCATCTGCATCGCTTTAGTGATCTTTTGGGTATTTTGAACACTGCGAATTCGGGTGAGAATCTCTTTTCCTACTGCCATTTCAGACTCCTTTCAATGACACGTTTACGCCTGATAGCCGTAAGACGATTTGAAGGTCTTCATGGCGTTGTCCAATGCTTTGGCATTGTCATCGCTTAATGCACCGGTGGCATCGATGTCCTGTAATACATTTGGACACTGAGTACGCACATAGCCCAAAAATTCTGACTCAAAATTCAATGCCTTGGACACAGGAACATCATCATATGAGCCATTATTGATTGCCCACAGAGTTAGTGCCATTTCACCTGTACTCAACGTGCTGAACTGTTTCTGTTTCATCAGTTCGGTCACAACTTCACCATGACGCAACTGTTTGCGTGTTGCTTCGTCCAAATCAGAAGCAAACTGAGAAAACGCTGCAAGTTCTCGATACTGAGCCAATGCCAGACGAATACCACCACCCAGTTTTTTGATAACTTTAGTCTGAGCAGCACCACCTACGCGGGATACAGAGATACCAGCATTAATGGCCGGACGAATACCGGAGTTAAACAGGTCGGTTTCTAGGAATATCTGTCCGTCAGTAATGGAAATTACATTGGTTGGTACAAATGCAGAAACGTCACCAGCCTGTGTTTCAATAATTGGCAATGCAGTTAATGAACCGGTTTTGCCTTTTACTGCACCTTTGGTCAGTTCTTCTACTTCATGTGCGTTAATACGGGAAGCACGTTCTAGCAGACGTGAGTGCAGATAGAATACGTCACCCGGATAAGCTTCGCGGCCAGGTGGACGGCGCAATAGCAGGGAAATTTGACGATAGGCTACGGCCTGTTTGGACAAGTCATCATAGACAATCAGGGCATCTTCACCATTATCACGGAAGAATTCACCCATACTACAACCAGCATACGGAGCGATATATTGCAGCGCAGCTGCTTCAGAGGCAGTAGCTGCTACAATAATGGTATGATCCATTGCACCATGTTCTTCCAGTTTGCGCACTACGCTAGCAATGGAAGAAGCTTTCTGGCCGATGGCTACATAAATACAGATTACGCCGGTATCTTTCTGGTTAACAATAGCATCCAGAGCCACGGCTGTTTTACCTGTCTGGCGGTCACCGATAATTAATTCACGCTGTCCGCGGCCAATAGGCACCATTGAATCAATGGCTTTCAGACCAGTTTGCATTGGCTGATCAACAGATTGACGTGCAATTACACCCGGAGCAATTTTTTCTACCGGAGCAGTATGTGTAGCATTAATCGGTCCCTTACCATCAATGGGGCGACCCAGTGCATCTACGACGCGTCCTACCAGCTCACGGCCTACTGGCACCTCCAGAATACGCCCAGTACAGGTAACTTCGTCACCTTCTTTAATGTGTTCGGATTCGCCCAGAATCACGGCACCTACAGAATCGCGCTCCAGGTTCATGGCGAGACCAAATGTATTGCCGGGAAACTCGAGCATTTCACCTTGCATCACGTCTGACAAGCCATGTACGCGCACAATCCCGTCAGTTACAGACATTACGGTACCACGGGTACGTAATTCTGTATCTACGTTCAGGTTTGCGATTTTAGCTTTAATCAAATCGCTAATTTCAGCAGGATTAAGCTGCATGAAAACTCTCCTAATTCATCAATGCCGTATGCAGGCTGTTTAATCTACCCTGCACCGACAAATCCAATACTCGGTCACCAACTTCTACTTTTATGCCACCAATTAATTCTGGGGCAACCACCTGATGCGCTTTCAACCGTGTGTTGAAATGGGCTTCCAGATCCACTACTACTTGTGCAAACTGCGCTTTATCAATAGGGTAGGCTGTGTATACGGTGGCTTCTTTTATGTCGTTAAGGGACAAAGCATAGTCTTGGAATAACGTATAAATTTCTGGCAAAACTGTTAAGCGTTTGTTCTGCGCCAGCACAAAAATGAAGTTTCTCAAATCTTCTGCGGGCGTAAAATCCACTAAAGACAGGATTTCTTTTGCCTTTTCAGTGTATTCGCATTCCGGCTCATCTATTAGCAACTGCACTTTCGGTTGCAGTATGATTTCAGCCAGTGTTTTCAGTTCGTCCAACCAAGACTCAATCTGATTCTGTTCTTGCGCCAGACTAAACAATGCCTTGGCATAAGGTCTGGCTATGGTTGCGAACTCAGCCATGGGATTACAGCTCCTGTTTCAGGTTCGCCAGTAAATCAGCGTGACGTGAAGGATTAACTTCACTGCGCAGGATAGATTCGGCACCTTTTACAACCAAATCTGCTACCTGCTGCCGCAGTGCTTCACGGGCCCGGTTAGCTTCCTGCTCTACATCAGCTTTTGCCTGAGCCATGATACGGGCAGCTTCTTCGGATGCCTGTGTTTTGGCATCCTCAACAATCTGCGCGGCACGCTTTTCCGCATTGGCCACCATTTCGGAGACCTGACTGCGACCCTCGGCCAAGATATCAGCAACACGTTTTTCCGCCTGAGCAAAATCGTTTTTTCCACGTTCGGCAGCAGCCAAACCTTCGGCAATTTTGTCGGCACGGGCATCAAGTACTTTGACGATGGGTGGCCATACGAATTTCATCGTAAATAGCACAAACATGACAAAAACAAGTACTTGTGCAATTAGGGTTGCGTTGATATTCACGATTAAACCTTTAGAATTTGTGTTTATTAATTAATACAGTTAACAACCAGCAAATCTAAGTTTATCAGCCGCCGATTTTGGCGAAGTACAAGAATGATACGCCCAGAGAGATAATGAACGCAGCATCAATCATACCCATGATAATGAAGAATTTACCCAGCAATGAGTTCATTAATTCTGGCTGACGGGCAGAAGATTCCATGTATTTTGCGCCCAGCATACCGATACCGATAGATGCACCCATGGCAGAAATACCAATCATCAAACCACAAGCGATAGCGATTAAACCACCCATTTACTTCACTCCTTAAATAAAAGAAAAGAATACTACAATAAATAAATTACCCTTAATGGGAATCGTGAGCCTGACCCAAATATACGAAGGTCAGCACCATAAAGAGATATGCCTGTAAAGCAATGACTAAAATATGGAATATGGCCCAAGCCAGACCTGCAACAATCTGGAGAATGAATAAAACCACATCGCTTACGCCTGCAGCACCGGACATACCCCAGGCACCACCCATTAGAGCGATCACCATAAATAAAATTTCACCGGCATACATGTTACCAAACAGTCGCATACCATGAGACAGGGTCTTGGAGAAAAATTCGATGATATTCATCAGAAAATTAGGGATGAACAACCAAATTTTGTTACCAAACGGTGCACTGAATAATTCGTGTATCCAGCCACCCAATCCTTTGATTTTGATATTGTAAACGATACACAGAAACAAAACAGATATCGCCATTGCCATGGTGGTATTCAGGTCAGCCGTGGGAACAACGCGAAGAAATGCATGATGATCACCCGTAGCATGCTGCCATGCCCAAGGCAACAAATCTACAGGTAGCAGATCCATAATATTCATGAACAGAATCCACATGAATACAGTTAAGCCCAGAGGAGCAATGGTTTTTCGGGATTTCTCATTGTGAACCATATCTTTGCAGATACCGCCCACAAATTCAATTAGTAGTTCGACGGCGGCTTGAAAACGGGTAGGCACACCTACTCTCATACGACGAGCGGCTACAAACAGAATAGCTGAGGCAATGATGCCAGTCAGTATGGAAA
Organism: Snodgrassella sp. B3837; assembly: GCF_026535955.1. Classification (NCBI taxonomy): domain Bacteria; kingdom Pseudomonadati; phylum Pseudomonadota; class Betaproteobacteria; order Neisseriales; family Neisseriaceae; genus Snodgrassella; species Snodgrassella sp. B3837. The sequence goes on along the minus strand of NZ_JAFNPI010000011.1, from coordinate 194,521 downwards.
AAAATAGGGTATCCAGATTAAGAAAGGAGAAATCAACCATATTGGTCTGGTAATCTGGTGATTTCTGAGTGTAATTGATTAAGTGGTGGCTGATATATTCGCCCGGAGTCATCTCTGTGCCGCTCATAGTAACAATCTTTTTCTAAATGTGAACAATCCAGCCTGACTGACCAGTATAAGTCCTGTCAGGAAAGCAAACCAGTTAACTGCGGAATAGCACACGTAAACCAGCAACATCATTAGGCATATCATGAGAATTTTGCTGATTTCGGCCATTAATAGTGTTGCCGGTAATAGCGCCGGTAATTTTTTTGCGGCGATGATGGTTAGCATCGCCAATAATGTAGGTATCAGGTAACTCAGTCCACCTAATACTGCCGACCAGATAGCAGAATATTTCCACAACCATGCGGACACACAAACTGCGGCAAACAACATGACTGTTTGCCAGAACATGATCCACTTCATTCTGTTACCTTAAAAAACACTGCGGTAAGCTGCGCTAATATAATCAACTAATACTATATCGTCAAGTAATTTTGTGAAATTTTGTTAAATAAATTTTAGCTAATTTATTAATTTTTCTATATATTTCTTTAACATTGCCAAATTTGATAACTGAATTAAACAATTTTGCCACAATTAATCTGTGATTGCAGGATTTATTCCAGTCCCATTTTTTGTAATAAATGACTCAAGGTTTCGGGATTATCAAATTGTAAGATGATACGGCCGCTGCGCTGGTTGCGGCTTTGTACTTTCACGGGTACGCTAAAACGTTGCTCCAGTGCAGCTTCTATTGATTGAACTTCGCTGCTTTTTTCAGCCGGATGGGGAGTGGCGGTTTCTGGTTTGGCCTGTGCTTGCTGGCAACGGCGCTCCACTTCGCGCACTGACCAGCCATTCTGGGCTGCTTTCTGAGCCAGATCAATCTGCTGGATAACAGGTAAAGTCAATAAAGCACGGGCATGACCCATTTCTAACTGCCGGCTGTACATTAAGTCTTGTACTGGTTGCGGCAGATTGAGTAAGCGCAGACTATTGGAAATGCTGCTGCGGCTGCGTCCTACAGCTTTGGCCACTGTTTCATGAGTGAGTCCAAATTCATCTACCAGTCGCTTCAGGCCTTGTGCTTCTTCAATCGGATTGAGATTTTCGCGCTGAATGTTTTCAATGAGTCCCATTGCCAGTGCTGCTTCGTCAGAAATGCTTTTGACGACTACTGGAATTTCCGCCAGTTCGGCTAGACGGGCAGCTCGCCAGCGGCGTTCACCGGCAATCAGCTCATATTGCTGCAGTCCCATTTCCCGTACAATCACTGGCTGAATGACACCTTGCGCGCGTATGGATTCAGCCAGCTCTTGCAATGATTCGTCATCAATTTGAGTACGTGGTTGATAACGTCCGGGAATAATATCGCTAATTGCGACTTTGGTTAAACGGTCGCCACCGGTGATATCACTGCCGGAACCAAGTAGGGCGTCTAGCCCTGCACCCAAACCTTTTGCTTTAACCATGTATCGCTCTTTAATTTATTGGTTGACACTTATTGTTGTGCTGATGTTATTACCATGAAAATGAATAATTCTATGTCTGTTTAGTGGCTGTGCGCTGCAAAATTTCGTCAGCGAGCGCGAGATATGCTTTGGTACCAGTGGCTCGTGGGTCGTACTGCAATGCAGGCATGCCATGACTGGGAGCTTCGGCCAATCGAATATTACGCGGGATAGGGGTACTGAATAGCTGATCAGGAAAATGAGTCATTAACTGTTCATCCACCTGTTTGGCCAGTAAGCTGCGTGGGTCATATAATGTGCGCACAATACCTAGTATTTCGAGCTGAGGGTTGATGGCCTGACGGATTTTACGCACAGTAGCAATAAGGTCGGAAATCCCTTCCAGTGCATAATATTCGCATACCATTGGTACAATGATGTGACGTGCAGCTACTAATCCGTTGATGGTTAATAGGGTTAATGTGGGCGGGCAATCAATAATGATGTAATCATATTTATCGGCTACCTGCGCCAGCGCATTTTTCAAACGCATTTCTCGTGCCAGCTCTTGTACCAGCTCGACTTCAGCACCAGCCAGAGCTCTATTTGCAGGCAGAACATCAAAGCCGCCATGTTGTGCAGTAATTATGGCGTTGTTTATCTCTTCATTACCTAACAACACGGCATAGACGCCGTTGGTGACGTTACCTTTATTGATGCCGCTACCAGTTGTGGCATTACCCTGCGGGTCGAGGTCAACAATCAATACTTTGGACTTTTTTTCCACCAGTGAGGCTGCCAGATTAACAACGGTGGTAGTTTTCCCCACACCACCCTTCTGATTGGCTACGGCAATAATATGTGCACTCATGCATGCTCTTTCTTGCGGACAATCACCATGTGACGTTCTGCATCCAGATGGGGGACACTGAGTTTATCCACACGTACCAGCTCAACATTTTCAGGCAAACGTTCGATTTCCTCATATGGATACACGCCTTTCATAGCCGCCCAATATCCACCTTTTGCCATCAGTTGTTTGGTAATGGTGACAAAATCGTTTAATTCGGCAAACGCACGGCTAGTGATTACATCAAACTGTTCACCCACCATGGCTTCTACGCGAGCGGTAATCACTTGTACGTTAGTTAAGCCCAGTTCGATTACTGCCTGTTGCAGAAATGAGGTTTTTTTGCTGTTGGCATCCAGCAAAGCAACAGGCAGATCCGGACGGGAGATAGCTACAGGGATGCCTGGCATACCACCGCCGCTGCCAACATCTATCAGACCACGGGCTTTTTCCACATAGGGCAGTAGCGTCAGGCTATCGAGGATATGATGACTAATAACATCCTGATCATTACGCAACGCGGTGAGGTTGTAAGTGCTGTTCCATTTTTTTAACAGTTCTACAAAAGCCAGCAGTTGTAATTGCTGTGGTACGGTCAGGTTGATATTCATTTGCTGCAAACCTTGTTGCAGCATCGTTTTCATGTCGCTCATGCTGTTTTTGCTCCCTCAAAACCCCGTTTTAGGTGGACCATCAGTAAAGCAACCGCTGCCGGTGTGATACCGGAAATACGGGACGCCTGTCCTACAGTTTCGGGACGATACTGATTTAATTTTTGTTGTACTTCGGCGGAAAGGCCTTTTACCAATGAGTAATCAATGCTATCTGGCAGTTTCATTTTTTCCAGATTCTGGCGATGGCTGATTTCTTCGTTTTGTCGTTCAATATAACCCTGATATTTTGCCTGAATTTCCACTTGTTCTGCCGCATCACTATTCAGTATTTCCTGTTGTGCATTGGGCAGAGTCATTAAGTCGGCATAGCAAACGTTTGGCCGGCGCAACATGTCCAGCAGGCTGGATTCTTTGCTTAAAGGCTGACCGAGTACGCGTTGTTGCTCAGCTATCGGCAGATTAAGAGGTGTATACCAGACATGGCTCAGGCGTTGGAGTTCGCGTGCGACAGCTTCCTGCTTGTGCTGAAATATTTGCCACTGTTCATCATCCACCAATCCTACGCTGCGCCCCAGCTCGGTAAGCCGCATATCGGCGTTGTCTTCTCGCAGTTGTAGGCGGTATTCAGCACGGCTAGTAAACATGCGATAAGGTTCGGTCACGCCTTTAGTAATGAGATCGTCAACGAGTACGCCTAAATAAGCCTGATCACGTTGCAATACTAGGGGTTCAGTTTCTCGGGTATACAATACGGCATTAGCACCGGCGAGTAATCCTTGTGCAGCAGCTTCTTCATAACCAGTTGTCCCGTTGATTTGTCCGGCAAAAAATAGGCCGGAAACAGTTTTGGTTTCAAGACTTGACTTAAGGTTACGAGGGTCAAAATAGTCGTATTCAATGGCGTAACCAGGACGTAAGATATGGGCATTCTGCAAACCGGGCATGGAATGAACCAGTTGTAGTTGGATATCAAACGGCAGGCTGGTGGAGATACCATTAGGGTAATATTCGTGTGTAGTCAGCCCTTCCGGCTCCAGAAAAATTTGGTGACTGTCTTTGTCTGCAAATCGATTGATTTTATCTTCAATAGACGGACAGTAACGCGGGCCGACGCCTTCAATTTTGCCGGTGAACATCGGGCTACGGTCAAAACCGCTGCGAATAATGTCGTGGGTTACGCTATTAGTATGGGTAATCCAGCAAGATATCTGTTGTGGGTGCATAGCAAGGTTGCCACGTACAGAAAATACTGGAGCAGGATTGTCTCCTGGCTGTTCCTGCAATTGACTGAAATCAATGCTGCGCCCGTCTATCCGCGGCGGTGTACCGGTTTTCAATCGTCCCTGCGGTAAATTCAAATCTCTGAGACATCCAGATAAATGTTGTGCTGCGGGGTCTCCGGCACGGCCACCAGCATAATTTTCTAATCCGATGTGAATTTTTCCGGCCAAAAATGTACCCGCAGTCAGCACAATAGCGCGGCTGCGAAAGGAAACTCCCATAGATGTCATAACGCCAACTGCTCGGCCGTTTTCAACAATAATATCTTCTACTTGCTGCTGAAATAATTGCAGGTTAGGCTGGTTTTCCAGCATGGAACGGATGGCCGCTTTATATAGAATGCGATCAGCCTGCGCCCGTGTTGCACGTACTGCCGGCCCTTTTGATGCATTCAGACGTCTGAACTGAATTCCGCTCTTATCTGCTGCCAATGCCATTGCGCCACCCAGTGCATCCAGCTCACGCACTAGATGGCCTTTGCCTATGCCGCCGATAGACGGATTACAAGACATTTGTCCCAGCGTTTCGATATTGTGAGTCAGTAATAATGTGCTTGCACCCATGCGCGCAGCAGCCAGAGCGGCTTCTGTACCCGCATGGCCGCCACCAACCACAATCACATCGTATTCAATCGGATAGTTCATTTTGACAACAGTTGATTCCATAACGTTGTTTTTTCACGGAACAACGCTTAAGCAAAAGTGTATTATTTTACGCGAGCTGCAGCTGTTTGTCAGGCCGATAAATTGATAAACGGATTTTACTTCCAGTAGTTGCCTGAACGGTGCATTGATTTAACGGCTGTGCACAGCCTGCCAAGCCGCATCCAGTCTGGCACCGGCGGCCTGCAATGCTGCATCGGCTTGCTGCCGCTGCACATCGGCCTGATTAAAATCACTTTGCAAGCGGGTAACATTATCCTGTGCATTCTTCAACTGTAGCTGTGCTGACTGCAACTGGGTTTGCAGCTGTAAGGCACGGCTCTGGCTGGCACTTTGCCCAGACAATGCGGCCTGATAGGCTTTCTGTGCGCTGAGCAATTCTACATCTGCTGGAGATTCTGCCCATGCCGATACGGCCAAACCTAAAATTATCCATAAGCTGTATTTTGCTTTCATGCCTGATTACTTTCTATTAGCAAAATTAATGGCTACATACGTGCTGATATTGCTGCTCGGCAGCAGAACCACTGGTGATACCCATCGGACGCAGATCGGTTTCGCCAAAATGATCCTGACGAATCAGCTCACCATGCGCATCCAGCAATTCGACATCAAGCACGCGGAACAATTTGCGGCTGCAGTCTATCTGAGTAGTGCTCAATGCAGTTTTATAGGCTGGTGTGTTGCTGTAATACTGCTGTTTCGGGTCGATAACGGTTTTACGGTCACGAAAGGTTACCATATTACCCTGACGTTTAATGCTGCCGCTATCCAGTGCATATTGAATATTACCGCTGGCTGATACACCCAGCTCAATCCAGCTGCCGCTGGCTTTGGGCACGTTGGTGGTGGTACAGGCAGCCAAAATAGAAGATATAGCCAAACTGGCTGTTAGGTGACGGATACTAATGATTTTCATGCTGATTCCTTATAACAGCAATTGGTTAGCTGTCGGAAATAGAGGTAAGTTGCAGTACAATACCCGTTTCAGATTCAGTGTAACAGGTGTTTTGTGACTCATGCCGTGCAAATTCTACACGATGTTTTCGGCTATCCCGAATTTCGCGGGCAACAGGCTGAAATCATCGACACGGTGGCAAGTGGCCATCATGCACTGGTATTAATGCCTACCGGCGCAGGTAAGTCTTTATGTTATCAAATTCCAGCCTTAATGCGCGATGGTGTGGCCATCGTTGTGTCACCGCTGATTGCACTCATGCAGGATCAAGTCACAGCTTTGAATGTAAATGGAATTGCAGCTGCTTGTGTTCACGGTGGTACTAGTGGCGAAGAGATACGGCGTATTGCCGATGATATTGCTTCTGAACACCTGAAATTATTGTATGTAGCACCGGAACGGCTGGTTATGCCACGCTTTTTACAGTTTCTACACCAAACGCCTATCAGTCTGTTTGCTATTGATGAGGCACATTGTGTAAGTCAGTGGGGACATGATTTCCGCCCCGAGTATCAGCAGCTGGCAATACTAGCAGATGAGTTTGCCTCTGTACCACGGATTGCGCTAACGGCTACCGCAGACAGCGCCACACGTGCTGATATTCAGCATTATCTGGCTTTAAATGATGCTCGCCTTTTTGTTTCCAGCTTTAATCGTCCCAACATTGATTATCAGGTTGTGGAAAAAAACAATGGCAAAAAACAGCTATTACAGTTTATTCGCAGCCAGATGCCGGGTGAAAATGGCATTGTTTACTGTCTCTCGCGCAAGCGAGTGGAAGATATTGCCGCTTTTCTAACGGAAAACGGTCTGACCGCTCTGCCCTATCATGCTGGACTGGACTGGGAGACCCGCAGCCAAAACCAACGCCGTTTTACACAGGAAGATGGCATTATTGTGGTAGCGACAGTGGCTTTTGGAATGGGTATCGATAAACCTGATGTGCGTTTTGTCGCCCATTTGGATATGCCAGCCAGTATTGAACATTTCTATCAGGAATCGGGCCGCGCTGGCCGTGATGGCCTGCCTGCTACCAGCTGGCTGTGTTATGGCCTGAATGACTGGGTATTGCTGCGTGAGCGGATTCAGCTGGCTGAGCGTGATGAAGCGCAAAAACTCATTGATTTGCAAAAATTGGATGCGATGCTGGCTTTCTGTGAAACGGCCGATTGCCGACGCCAGCTGTTATTGCGCTATTTTGGCGAAGACAGCCAGCCATGCGGCCATTGTGACAACTGTACTGACCCACCAACTCGTTTTGACGGTACTGTATTGGCGCAAAAGCTGCTGTCCTGTGTGTATCGAGTGGGGCAGCGTTTTGCCACTGGCCATGTGATTGATGTGTTACGTGGGCGCAAGTCGGAGTGGGTGTTGCGCTATGGCCATCAGCAGTTATCCACTTTTGGAATCGGCAATAAACTGACTGTTAAGGAATGGCGTACGGTGGTACGGCAATGTGTTGCTGCCGGTTATCTTAATGTTGATATAGCCAATCAGGCTTTGCAATTAACTGAGCAGGCACGCGCAGTATTAAAAAATCAGCAGCAAGTCTGGCTGCGCCCGCTGAAACATGACAAAACCCGCAGTAGCCGTAATAATGATATTTGGCTGCGCACCGAGCGCGAAGAACGCTTATGGCAAACCTTGCGCCGTTGGCGCAAAGAGCGCGCCAGTCAGAATAATGTGCCTGCTTATACCATTTTTGCAGACCGTACCTTACAGGATCTGGTCCAACATCCCCCATCCAAGCTGGCAGATTTAAATCATATCTATGGACTGGGTGAAAGCAAAATAAAGCATTTTGGTGCCGATATTCTGGCTTTGTGTCGCGAATGGGCACAATAATGGTTTAACGATTAGGCTGCTTAAACAACTTCCCGATTCTTGACTTGTAAACAGCTTTCGCTTATGCCCTTCACTTTCTCACACCCTGCCATTATTTTACCTTTATACCGTTTCAACAAATGGTTTTCTATGACCGGATTGATTATTGGCAGCATGTCACCAGATTTTGAATATTTTATTCGCATGAAAATGTTCGGTATCTATGGTCACGCCAATATCGGTATTTTTCTACTTAATATCTTATGTGGATTAGCAATAGCTTTTATTTTTCATCTAATTATCCGCAATCCTTTCATTCTGCATTTGCCCGCTTGTTTGCAGCAACGTTTAAATGTTTATCTCAGATTTAACTGGACGGAGTATTTTTGCCGCCACTACTTGGTAGTTATCTTTTCGCTGTTTCTAGGTAGTTTATCGCATGTATTATGGGATGCATTTACTCACCCATCTGGCTGGTTTGTCAGCCATAGCCTTGTGCTAAAACAGTCAATTGCCTTGCCTTTTTTACAGCCATTGCCTGTGTACAAATTGTTGCAGCACGGCAGTTCCATCGGTGGTTTGTTGGGTATTGCTGCCTTCATCCTGTTGATGCCGCGGTCTGATTTAGCCGTTATGCGCATTGATTACCGTTATTGGCTACTGATTGCAGTATTTGCTTTGCTGATAGCGGGCATTCGTATTAGTTTTAATCCTGATTGTCTGCGCAGTGGTCATTTTATTGTTACTATTATTACGTCATTTTTTCTCAGTACATCGTTGGTTTCACTTTATACAATGTACAGTAAAAACCGCACTGAAAACTTGTTGCAAGGCGATCACCAATAACTCATTTTATCAATTGAACTATATAAGTTATTAGCGATGGCACGAATCATTAGCTTCGCCGCCAACAAGCAAGAAATGACCATTTTTTACACTGCACTTTCATTTTTCTAAATTATTGATTTTTATAAATTAAATATCATTGTCAACTCGATTTGATGCGCTATATCAAATAAAAGCAAAAAATGCTGCTTTATTCAAAACAGCAATCCCATATATAGTAAAAAAAAGAGCAACAGGGGTACTTTGCTACTAAATATAGTATCTATTATTTCTATATACCCCTTGCAAGGCCAATTGTTATACCTGAAAGACATGCAGTAACTGCTACCAGATGTTAGCGGCAGCAGCAGAAGGACTATCAACATGAAACCCATTGTAATTAAGAGAGATGGTTGCCGCGTTCCCTTTGATGCAACGCGTATTGAAGAAGCTGTACAGCACGCGGCCAGTGCGTCAAACATTATTGACAATACCTACTGTGCACAGGTAGCTGCTCACGTCAGCAGCAGCATGTCCAGTCGTGAATGTGTGGATATTCATGATATTCAGCAGGCAGTAGAAGACCAGTTAATGGCCGGTCAGTATAAAGAACTGGCACGAGCCTACATTGAATACCGTCATTCGCGCGATGTTGCGCGCGAATCTCGCGGACATCTCAATCGCGAAATTCAGGGTTTGGTAGAACAAACCAATTTCAGTCTGCTTAACGAAAATGCGAACAAAGACAGCAAGGTAATTCCCACCCAGCGCGACCTACTGGCTGGCATTGTGGCCAGACATTATGCTCAGCAACACCTGTTACCACGCGATGTGGTATTAGCACATGAGCGGGGAGAAATTCATTATCACGATTTAGACTACGCACCGTTTTTTCCAATGTTCAACTGCATGTTGATAGATCTAAAAGGCATGCTGACCAACGGATTTAAAATGGGCAATGCTGAAATCGAACCTCCTAAATCTATTGCCACAGCTACCGCTGTTACCGCACAGATTATCGCGCAGGTGGCTAGCCACATTTACGGTGGCAGCACCATAAACCGGATTGATGAAGTGCTGGCACCTTTTGTCCGTACCAGCTACGACAAACACTTTGCCGTAGCTCAGGAATGGCAGATTGCCAATGCTGAAGACTACGCCCGTACTCGCACCGAAAAAGAATGCTACGACGCTTTTCAGTCACTGGAATACGAAGTCAACACCTTGCATACTGCTAATGGTCAGACTCCTTTTGTCACTTTCGGCTTTGGTCTGGGCACCAGCTGGGAAAGCCGGCTAATTCAAACCGCTATTCTGCGCAATCGATTAGCTGGATTGGGCAAAAATGGCAAAACGGCTGTCTTTCCAAAACTGGTTTTCAGTATTAAAGACGGCGTGAACCACAAAGCGTCAGACATTAACTACGACATCAAGCAACTGGCTCTCGAATGCGCCTCCAAACGTATGTATCCGGATATCCTGAACTACGAGCAGGTTGTAGCTGTGACTGGTTCCTTCAAAACGCCGATGGGCTGCCGCAGCTTCCTCAGTCGTTATGAAGAAAACGGTCAGGAAATTCATGAAGGACGGAATAATCTAGGCGTAATCAGCCTGAATCTGCCACGTATTGCCATCGAAGCCAAACACGATGAAGCACGGTTCTGGCAACTGCTGGAAGAGCGCCTGCAACTTTGCCGCAAAGCCTTGATGACCCGCATTGCCCGTTTTGAAAACGTCAAAGCACGAGTGGCACCAATTCTGTATATGGAAGGAGCCTGCGGCGTGCGTCTGCAAGCCGACGAACCCGTAGCAAATATATTCAAAAATGGCCGTGCCTCCATTTCTCTGGGCTATATCGGCCTGCATGAAACCATTTATGCCCTGTACGGCAGCGACATCCATGTGTTTGACAGTGACAACCTGCGTCAGAAAGCCATAGCTATTGTCGAGAAACTGCGCCGTGCTGCCGACCAGTGGAAAACTGAGACCGGCTATGGCTTCAGCCTTTACAGCACTCCGAGCGAAAACTTGTGTGACCGCTTCTGTCGTCTTGATACCGCTGAATTCGGCGTAATTGACGGTGTAACCGACAAAGGCTACTACACCAACAGCTTTCATCTAGATGTAGAAAAAAAAGTTAATCCATACGACAAAATCGATTTCGAAGCACCTTACCCAAAAATGGCCAGTGGTGGCTTCATTTGTTACGGCGAATACCCTAATCTGCAACACAATCTCAAAGCATTAGAGGACGTATGGGATTACAGCTACCGTCATGTACCTTATTACGGCACCAATACGCCCATCGACGAATGTTATGAATGCGGTTTTAGTGGTGAATTTTCCTGTACCAGCAAAGGCTTTGTCTGCCCCAAATGCAGCAACCATGATCCGGCACGCGTATCCGTCACCCGACGTGTCTGCGGCTATCTCGGTAGCCCCGACGCCAGACCGTTTAACACCGGCAAACAGGAAGAAGTGAAAAGACGAGTCAAACATCTCGGCCAGCAGTGTGGTGCTCTGTAAACATGAATTACCATCAGTACTATCCGGTAGATGTCGTCAACGGTCCTGGTACGCGCTGCACCTTATTTGTTGCTGGCTGCGAACATAAATGCCGCGGCTGCTATAACGCAACCACATGGCGAACCGACTCTGGCAAGCCATTTGACCAGCAGTTGGAAGACCGCATCATCAGCGATCTTAACGACACACGTATTATCCGGCAGGGACTGTCACTCAGCGGTGGCGACCCACTGCATCCACATAACCTTAGCGCTATTTTGCATCTGGTGAAGCGAGTGCGGCAGGAAACAGAGCATAAAGACATCTGGCTTTGGACCGGCTACACACTGGCAGAACTATCAGTAGCGCAACAACAGGTGGTAGCAGAAATAAACACCTTGGTTGATGGTAAATTCATAAAGGAACTGCGAGATCCAGCATTAATTTGGCGTGGAAGTAGCAACCAGCAGATTCATTATCTGCGCCCAGCGTGATTCTTAATTCAGCATCGTTGAGATGCGCATTATTCAGCGCATCTCAACGATGCTTTTAAACAAACACTACAAATAAATTCTATTAATAAACCATCAACTTAGCCTGCAATACCAGTTCCTCCCTGCCAAATGTAGCGGAAATTGGCATAAAATTTGCCTTCGCTGAATAAATTTTTGGGATAATTTACGCTTCATTTTGCTTACAATCGCGAATTTAACTCTACCATAGTGCTATTTCCCTCAATTGATACAGCACAAATTTACCCAAATAAACCTTAGCCTACACCGTCTGCTTCTATGCTGTGTCTATAACCGACAACCGACCAGCAACAGAACCCAAACGGTTTTTTACGCACAGACACGGACACCACCGATGAGCATAATTGATTTAACCGCCAAACGCGCTGAAACACAGGCCATGCTAGATACAGCAGAGCTGCTGTTTGACCGCAACACCTGTGAAACGAAACTGGAACAGATGGCTGCGGACATCACAGCTGCACTCAGTGACAAATATCCACTGGTATTACCGGTAATGGGTGGCGCAGTAGTATTTACTGGGAAATTATTGCCATTACTGCGTTTTCCATTGGATTTTGACTATATTCATATTTCACGTTATGGCGATAAACTGCATGGTGGTAACTATCAGTGGCTGAGAGCACCACAAAACGCCGTAGTTGGACGCCATATACTGGTACTGGATGATATTCTTGATGAAGGGCATACACTAGCAGCCGTTAAAAAACAGATACTGGAAATGGGTGCAGCCAGCTGCGCCACCGCTGTATTTGCCAATAAACTGATTGATAAAGACAAGCCGATTACTGCTGATTTTGTCGGACTGGATGTCCCCAACCGTTACGTCTTTGGCTATGGCATGGATGCTGAAGGAAAATGGCGCAATCTAGATGAAATTTACGCGCTGGCAGAAGATTAGTAACTTTGTAGCAAACAAAAACTTTTCGTTATAATTTGCCACTATCTGGATATTAGAATTGGAAAATAAAATATTTTGGCTAAAAATATGATAATAAAATATTAAGTACTAACAGCCACCAACTCAAATTTTAAAATCATCATTCTAATCTTTCCCTCAACTAATACCCGTAAATTCAAGCTACTATATTCAATTAGCTTATCAGGTCTATGCCTGATAAGCTGCTTATAATATGTAAAATCTGGCCAGATATAAAATATAAAATCAGCAGCAATCTTTATCCTAAGCGCTAAAATTAATTCTACCGTAGCAGCATGCTAATCAACTGTAAATCAATTACATGCAAAAACTTGAGCTAATAAAAAAATTCTGCAAACTATCGCTTAAATCTAAGCGTATAGAAGATTCATTTTAATTATTAATATATCCAATCAGCATTTACACAAGGAGTATCAAAATAAAAAACCAGTATGGATCATAAAGCCAATATAAAATTGCTCATAAAGTGAATTTTTTTATGCAGATTTAGATAAAAATTTTAATTTTAAATTTTTAGCATATTTCAGCTATATTTATATAATAACATTCACTATTATGCAAACAGCAATACATAATAATCAAATAATATAAATATTTATATTATTCATATTATTTTTTTACATTAGTCAGTCTGCTCAATCTATAATTACATTAATTAGTAAATCATAATATTTATTTAACACATTCTTGACAAATATAAATATCCGACAGTATGATGGCCGAGCCGTATTCAATAGTACGGCCAGCTCTGGAAGGCTGTTTTATCAGACAGATAAACCATTGAATTTTTGCAATAAATGGTTTTTTAAATCTGTATACCAAGTCATTGACATACCTTTTCCATGGTAGACAATGGCAGGGAGGCATTATGCCTGCCGGTTCTGATTAACGGTCTTCCAGCCTTGCCATTCTTCTGCCGCCACATGCGTCTGGAAGCGCAAAGCGGTGTTGGTAGAATAATCAGGAAAGGCAGTGTTAATGACTATTTTTTTGGCAGTAAACCGCCATCTGGAGGCGTATATGTTACGCCTGTTTCCGCCAGCGAAATTTATAATCGGCGGAATACAGGTTCTATTGGGATTTGCCATATCAATTGGCGTAAAAACAACACCTTTGGGTAAGATGAACCGGCAATTTTCAGCATTAGCCTAAAATACCCCAGAAAACCGATTATTTACCTAATGAAACCTGACAACGTAGCAAATTGAGTATTATAATCAATAATGAAGTAGTTAAATTTTAATAACACTAAATTTATTGTATAAAGTATATTTTTTTCATTACTACAATTTTATCCGATTGTAAAAAGGGGTTGAAAAAATGCTTCAGAAAAAAGCTTACCTATCGAATTTCGGATGATGCCAGCATAGCAATAAAATACTGAGCATCATCTACCGATTAATGTTTATTTGTCTATGTTTCCTGGTTCTTTAGCTTTTAAGGGGCGGAACCAGGCTTTTTGCATTTTGGTACAACGTTATAATTTTAACATATCATCTGCATAATCCACAGTCATTTCAGTGCTTCATGGCTGCATGCCCCTCATCTCGCAACTGCAGAATTTTTCTGCCCTCGGTTTTGGCTTCAGCCAGTTTGCCGGCATTCACCAACTTACCAGTTTTATCAATTTCAGCAATCAACCTATCTATTTCAGACTGATAAACTTTCAGTTTCGGATTATTAGTCGGCGCCTTGGCCAGAGCGGATGGTTTTTGTGCCCGTGCAGCCACGGCCGCCGTACGCATATTAGCTAAAGCCTTACGTGCATCTGCAACGGTCTGAGCAGAATTGAATCGTGCATAGCTCATGGTAATCGCCCCCATATACATATTCACTTCATTCGCCTGTACAGTTACACTGGATACGGTCAGCGATAGACACAATATTCCTACTGACACGAAATCTTTTGTCTTCATTTGATTTTCCCATTATTACAATCATTGGTAGCATTGCATATGCAGCTACATACGCGGAACAACAGAGCAGCTTTATCCACTGTGGTGAATCAGGAAAGCGTACATCTCCTGACAAATTATTTTAACAAGTGCTCATCTTGATACAGAATCGGCCTAAGATATCTCTTTTAATAGCGCTTACATACTTTGTATCTGAATCAGTTTGCGTAGAAAAACATCACAGCGACTAAGCTGCTCTAATTCAATATATTCGTTAGCCTTGTGTGCCACCGTAATACTGCCAGGACCACACACTACGGTATTGATACCACTATTTTGAAACTGCCCCCCCTCAGTAGCGTAAGCTACTTTAGCCTGTTGTTCAACATCCACAAGACCAGCAATCAGCTTATGCAGGTAATGATTATTTGCATCATTTAAAGGAGGAACATTTACGACATGGTTTAGTTTGATAGCAGCTTCCGGCGCCACTTTGCGCATAGCCGGCAAAAGTTGGGTCGAAATATATTGCCGGATAGGCTCAATTAGTTCGTCGACTGTCATATGTGGAAGATTACGGTAATCAAATTCAAAAGCACAGTAATCAGGTACAATATTAATAGCTGTACCACCACGAATTAGGCCAGTAGAAACAGTAGCAAACGGAACATCAAATGCATGATCCAAATCAGCACGTTGCTGCAATTGCTGAGCCAGCTGATTAATAAAGACAATTAAACGAGCGGCATACTCAATTGCGTTTACTCCATCCGGAGTCAGTGAAGAATGTGCGTTTTTACCCTGTACCTCGCAGCAGAATGTATGAATTCCTTTATGTGCCACCACCATCTGCATCGATGTAGGTTCGCCAACAATACACGACTCAGGCTGTAGCCCCCTTCTCTCCAATTCTGCCAGCATCACCGGTGCACCCAAACATCCCACCTCCTCATCAAAAGACAAAGCAATATGCAAGGGTGCTTTCAGTCTCGCTGTCTGCATGGCAGGCACCGCAGCAAGCACACTGGCAATAAAACCTTTCATGTCACTGCTGCCTCTGCCATAAACACAGCCATCCCGCACATCGGCCACAAACGGGTCTGACAGCCAGTTCTGTCCATCTACCGGTACCACATCAGTATGGCCTGAAAATATCAATCCACCGGAAATACGACCATCTGTGGCAGGGATCGTTACAAACAGATTAGCTTTATCACCAGCAACATTTTGTGCCAGCCAGGGCGACAATTTCCGGCTTTCCAAATAATCTGCTACATAATTAATCAAGGCTAAATTACTCTGACGACTGGTGGTATCAAATGAAATAAGCTGACATAACCAGGAAAGGGTATCCACAAATAAATCTCCAAAAAATTTCCGGCTTAATAAGCCCCTATTTTATGCTTTTAACTTAGCATTGACATCAAACAATACACTGCTTGATGCTGATAATCGCTACAATATACATTTACTGAAAGGCACCACACATGAAACAGCATTTTGATTTAACAGGACATCCATATGTAGCTTTATGTGATTTACTTAAACTGACCGGACTGGCAGAAAGTGGAGGCCGAGCCAAACAAATGATTGCTGAAGGCTTGGTTCAACGTAATCAGCAGCCAGAGACACGTAAAACGGCCAAAATTATCGTCGGAGACTGTATCGGCGTGGGTAACACTGAAATCTACGTGATTAACACTCAGGTATGAATACGCTATCATCATTAACACCACCAGTACCACCGGAAGACTGGGAGTGCTGCAACAGCGATTGTGGCGAGGCCTGCGTCTGGCAGATTTATTATCGTGAAAAAGCCAACTATGAGGCACATCTGGCTCAACTCACCTCATCTTCTTGCGACCAATAATATTTATTCATGAGTATTGATTTACATTGCCATTCAACCATTTCCGATGGGGTGCTGACTCCAGAAGAAGTCGTTCAACGTGCACATGCCAACGGTTGCACGATGCTGGCGCTGACTGACCACGACCACACCGGCGGGCTGGCGGCAGCTCGTAAACAGGCAGAATTATGTGGCATCCAATTAATCAATGGCGTAGAAATTTCCGTAAGCTGGCGCGGGCGAACTATACACATCGTCGGCCTGAATATTGCACCCGAAGATGAGCTGTTGCAAACCTTGCTGCTGGGCCTACGCAGCGGCCGGCTACAACGATTACAGGCCATTGCCAGTAAACTGGAAAAAAAAGGTATCAGGGGTGCCTATGAAGGCACACTGGCACAGGCCACTAATATTGACATGGTAACACGCACCCATATAGCTGATTTTCTGGTTAATAGCGGCCATGTAAACAAAAAAGCAGACGCTTTCCGCAAATATTTGGCCGATGGTAAATCGTGCAGTGTCCGTCACCAATGGGCAGAACTGACCGAGGTTGTTGCTGCCATTCGCCATGCAGGAGGCATTGCAGTGATAGCTCACCCCATGCGTTATGAACTTTCGGCCACGGCACGACGTAATCTGTTCAGTGAATTCAAAGCTTGTGGTGGAGTAGCTATAGAAGTACACAGTGGCCGTTCCGGACTCAACGACCGTCTAAACTATGCCTTAATGGCACAACAATTCGGATTTTTGGCCAGCTGTGGCAGTGATTTTCATCGAGATGGTGATTTCGGCGGTGGCTTACTAGGCTGCTGCCCCGAATTACCACCTATCTGCGTACCAGTCTGGCATCATCTGACAGATTAACGGCATATGCGATTTAATTCAGACAAGTAAATCTTATAGGCCTAGATCACCAAATGCATATTGACGGTTTACTTAGTGCAAACAAAGTTTATCAAGCATTGTGTTATTGCTGCAAAATACACTCGGTTTGCTGCCTGCCCAGAGGCACACAAACAATAATGCAAAATTGTTAAACCGTCTTCCCGCTTTTTATTCGATGTCAATACAATTCAAATATTTGTATGCATAAAAACAGCGCATCATTCAATAAAGCAAATAAATTATACCGATGGACACCCTGACCATCATCAACGCATTACCTCAAACATAATAAAGCTACATTTCTAACGGATACTTGCATCATTTTTCTGATTATATTTCACCATCCATAGCAGCAATCACAAATAAGATAGCTGTTATACTGAGAGCATTTGGCTGGTTCAGCTAAACTCTCAATATAATCAACCCTGAGGATAAAGAATGAAATCTCGTGCCGCCGTGGCCTTCGCACCGGGTAAAGCATTAAAAATTGTAGAAGTAGATGTTGCACCGCCCAGAGCGGGAGAAGTTCTCGTCAGAATTACCCATACCGGTGTCTGTCATACCGATGCTTTTACTTTGTCGGGTGCCGATCCAGAGGGTGTATTTCCGACGATTCTAGGCCATGAAGGCGCTGGTATTGTGGTAGAAGTAGGTGCAGGGGTAACTTCGGTCAAACCAGGTGACCATGTGATTCCTCTCTATACCGCTGAATGTAGTAAATGCTTATTTTGCCGCTCAGGCAAAACCAATTTATGCACCGCAGTGCGCTCTACTCAGGGTAAAGGACTGATGCCTGATGGCACCACACGTTTTACCTATCAGGGTCAACCCATTTATCATTATATGGGCTGTTCTACATTTAGTGAATATACCGTTGTCGCGGAAGTTTCATTGGCCAAAATCAATCCAGCCGCCAGACCGGAAGAAGTGTGTCTGCTCGGCTGCGGCGTCACCACCGGCATTGGTGCGGTACACAACACGGCTAAAGTACAAGCAGGCGATAGTGTGGCCGTATTCGGGCTGGGTGGTATTGGGTTGGCTGTGGTTCAAGGGGCACGGCAGGCTGGTGCTGGACGAATTATCGCCATTGATACCAATCCGGCCAAATTCACGCTAGCCAGACATTTCGGCGCTACCGAATGCATCAATCCTGATGATTATGAAGAGCCCATCCAGCAGGTTATTATCCGTCTCACCGAATGGGGTGTGGACCATAGCTTTGAATGCATCGGCAATGTGGACGTAATGCGAGCAGCACTAGAATGTGCTCATCGTGGCTGGGGGCAAAGTATTATCATCGGTGTAGCTGGTGCCGGACAGGAAATCGCCACGCGCCCTTTTCAGCTGGTTACCGGACGTATTTGGAAAGGTTCTGCATTTGGCGGCGTGAAAGGACGATCACAACTTCCGCGTATGGTGGAAGAAGCCATGCAAGGCAAAATTGAGCTATCACCTTTCATTACCCATACCTTGCCACTAGCCGACATCAATCAGGCGTTTGAGCTAATGCACAGCGGAGAATCTATCCGCACCGTGATTTACTATTGAATCCACACCTTGCTATGGTTTCAATTTTAATCATAATACTGCGGTAAATCATATTCATCCAACGAGCAGAACGGATAAGCTACCATGACTGAAATCACACTGCTGAACAAACATAAACTTTTTAATGGCGAACAACGGCGCTACCAACATTACAGCCACTTCAACCACTGCAACATGACTTTTTCTATATATTTGCCATCACGTGCATTACAAGGGTACGCGCTGCCCGTAATCTATTGTCTTGCTGGCCTTACCTGCACTGATGAAAATTTTTCCATCAAAAGTGGTGCCCAGCGTTTTGCTGCAGAGTGGGGCATCGTTCTGGTAATGCCCGATACTAGCCCACGCGGAGCAGAAGTTGCCAACACCGATAGTTACAGTCTGGGACAGGGTGCCGGTTTCTACCTCAATGCCACTCAACAACCTTGGGCACAGCATTATCAAATGTACGATTATGTAGTCACAGAACTACCCGTACTTATCGAAAAGCATTTTCCTGTTACTAGTCAGCGCAGCCTGTGTGGGCACAGCATGGGCGGCCATGGTGCATTAATGATTGCACTGAAAAATCCACAACGCTATCTTGCTGCATCAGCATTTGCTCCCATTGCCCATCCCATGAACAGTGCATGGGGAAAAGAAGCATTTAGCACTTATCTGGGCAATAATCAGGCTGAATGGGCAGCTTACGACAGTACTGAGCTTATTCAGCTATACCCACCATCCTTACCCATTCTGATTGATCAAGGTAGTGTAGATGAATTTTACCCTGAACAATTACATCCTCAGGATTTCATAGTAGCAGCTAAAAGCAAAGGAACTGATATCCGTTATCACCTACGTGAACATTACGATCACAGTTATTATTTTGTCAGTACATTTATCGAAAGCCATATCAGCTTTCATGCTGAAGCATTCGGACTATAGGTCATCAGGCTTCAATCACAGATTCACGCGCAAAGGTTTTCTCACAATAATGACAGCGTAAACGGGTTTCGCCATGGCTCAACTGCACTGTAAAACGGCTTTGTACCGGTTCACCATGGCTGGCACAATTGCTGTTCGGACAGCAAAAAACCTCAGTAATGGCTTCTGGCAGCGTGAGCATGCGTTTACGCACCACTTTAAAATTTTCAATATCATTGACAGTTGCTCGAGGTGCAAACAAAGCCAGTCGGTTAGCCGCTGCATCATCCAGAAAATGACCAGCTATTTTAATGATATCTTTGCTGCCATTGGACTGGCTACTCAGATTAAAACCCACTGTAACCGCATTACCGGAATGCAGCAACTTGAACTGGCGCAGAATATTCAGCCCCTGCCCTACCGGAATGTGATCAATTACCGTACCGTCTTTAATCGCCTCAATACTTAATCTGGTCTGATTCATCATTGCTTTAACCTCGTGCACTGTCCGCATCAGTTTCTTCATTCAAAATTGCTGCCAAAATCGCCTGACGCGCATACATACCATTATTCGCTTGCTGAAAATAATAAGCATGAATACTCTCATCGACATCCGCATGAATTTCATCTACCCGTGGTAAAGGATGCAGAATTCGCATATTCGGTTTTGCCTGCTTCAACATAGCCGCACAAAGACTAAAATGACCATTAATTCGTGCAAATTCTTGCTCATCAAACCGCTCCCGCTGTATGCGTGTCATATACACAATATCAGCCCAAGCCAGCGCTTCCTCAAGATTATCTGATGTGCGACAGACAACCCCGTCCTCGTCCAGCTGCTCACAGATATAATTTGGCATGGCCAGAGTGGGAGGAGATACAAAAATAAACTCACAGCCCCAGCGGCTCAGAGCCTGAGCCAGTGAGTGTACTGTGCGCCCATATTTCAAATCACCAATCATGGCAATCTTCAAATTCTGCAAGGTTCCCTGTGTTTCGTATATCGTCACTAAATCCAGTAAAGTTTGAGACGGATGCTGATTAGTACCATCACCAGCATTAATCACGGGAACATGAGCAAATTCACTAACAACACGTGCTGCACCGTCTTTAGGATGGCGCATAACGATTGCATCAGCATAATTACTGATAATTCGTGCCGTATCAGCCAAAGTTTCGCCCTTTTTGGCACTGGTATTGGCACCATCAGCAAAACCGATAACTTTTCCTCCCAGCCGTTGAATCGCCGTCTCAAACGACAACCGTGTTCGCGTAGAAGGCTCAAAAAAACACGAACCAATTAATCGTCCCTTCAACAACTCAGTCTGCGGCTGCCGCTTTAACTGCAACGCAAGCGTCAGTAAGAACTCCAGTTGCTCTGTGGATAAATCATTTATCGAAATAAAATGTTGGCGAAAAAGCGGATTAGCCATAATTTAACTTTCAGCATTTAACAACAGGCATAAAAAAACCCGCTTGGAAACGGGTATACATATGGTCATTAACTGTTCAAAAGCAACAACTGCTTCAGACACAACAATAAGCTGGCTGCAAATATTGTCATTTTTCAGTTACTCCATATTAACTAAGTGAATTATCTCATAAACACTCCCACGGTAAAAGCCAGCCACTTTGAGTTACAATAAACAAATCATTGCCCATTTACTCCTGATTACATTGATTTACCATCAACTGGCACTGAATGTGCCCCTCTACCCACTGTTAACATACGCCCATCCAACCACCTTGCCGGCAGGAACAAGGGTAGCCGTACGCTTTCGCAACCGATTGGTAGCAGCCATAGTATGGGAAAGTGATATACAGCCGGAAATAGACCTTAGCAAAATACGACCCATTGAGAACATTTTATCGGATGGCTGGCAATTGCCCGCAGACTGGCGTGCACTACTTAGCTTTACTGCGCGCTATTATCATTATCCTCTTGGACAAGCTGTGATGGCGGCCCTACCCAAAGGTCTGCGTCAGCCTCAAGCCGTGCCATTACCGAAACAAGAACACATTTACAGCCTCAATGCCCTTGGACGCATCCAGCCAGCACCTCCGGCTCGTTATCATAAACAAAATGCATTATGGCAGAGACTATTAGCCGCTCCAGCCACTCTGCACCAGCTTAAAACCATACATACTCAGGCATCACAATATCTTAAACAGTGGCAACAACAAAACTGGATAGAAGCCAGTCACATACCGGCTTGTGGACCTATACCGACCAGCCGGCATCAGCTCAATCAGCAACAGCAACTAGCCAGTGCAGAAGTACAAACCAGATGTGGACAATTTGCCCCATTTCTATTGTATGGCATTACTGGCAGTGGTAAAACCGAAGTCTATTTCGACATCATGTCCAATATAATGCAGCAAGGTAAACAGGTACTGTTTTTGCTGCCCGAAATCAACCTCACACCGCAGCTTATGCAACGGGTACGCCAGCGTTTTCCACATACAGTTACTACTGTATTACACAGCCAGACCGCAGCCGGACAACGTACCACCAACTATCTTCAGGCAGCTCTGGGGCAGGCAGCTCTGGTCATCGGTACACGTCTGGCCATATTTACCCCCATGCCTAATCTAGGCCTGATTGTTGTCGATGAAGAGCACGATTATTCATTTAAACAAGAAAGTGAATTACGCTATCAGGCACGTGACCTGGCTGTCTGGCGGGCGCGGCAGGCAGCTTGCCCAGTGGTACTGGGTAGTGCCACTCCGTCATTAGAAAGCTGGTATAAAACGCGGCACGGAGATTACCAATTACTGCAACTGAGCGAGCGGGCACACTCCAACGCCCAATTGCCACAAATACATTTACTCGATATCCGCCGCTTACCACTGGATAATGGTATCAGCGATATCATCAAGCAAAAACTGCAAACCAATGTCGCTCGCGGTGGTTTAAGCATGGTTTACCTAAACCGAAGGGGTTTTGCCCCAGCTTTATTCTGCGATGCTTGCGGTCATACTTTCGGCTGCCCGAATTGCTCCGCCAACCTGGTTTTACATCAGCATGCAGGTCTGCTACGCTGCCATCATTGTGATTTTCACCAGCCCATACCCCCATCCTGCCCTGAATGTGGCAATCAGGACTTGACCGCCGTTGGACAAGGCACTCAGCGCATTGAAGAATACCTGCAGCATCTACTCCCTAGTGCACGCATTCTTCGGGTAGACCGTGATAGCACTGCTCACCGACAAGACTGGTCGGAAATCTATCACACCATTATGCGTAAAGAAGTAGATGTATTGGTCGGCACCCAGATGCTGGCCAAAGGCCATGACTTTCCCCATCTCAATCTAGTGGTGGTTTTAAATGCAGACAACAGTCTCTATAGCGCCGATTTCCGTGCTCCTGAACGTTTATTTGCCGAATTAATGCAGGTAAGTGGCAGAGCCGGCAGAGCCGACTGCACTGGTGAAGTATGGGTACAAACGCGTCAGCCGGAACACAAAGTGTACCAAGCTTTGGCGGCACAGAATTATGTAACTTTCGCCACGGCAGAACTGGCAGAAAGACAAGAGCTGGGCATGCCGCCATTTAGTTATATGGCCGCCATCCGCGCAGACGCTCACACCATGCACGAGGCGCAACAGCTTTTACGGCAAGCACAACAAGGAATCGAGCAGCAGCATGCCTTACCTGCCAATGTCAATGTCTTCGGTCCAGTACCGATGCTGATGGCTCGACTGGCTGGGTACGAACGCGCACAAGTATTTCTAGAAAGTAAAAACCGGCGCGACCTACACCGCAGCATTTCATTATGGCAAAATTGGCTCCTGCATCTGGAAAAAAGCAACCCTCATACACGTTGGCTAATAGATGTCGACCCACTGGAAATGTAGCTATACTCCATATATATTTTTTCCTGAGAGTTTGCTTAAGGCTATTCCATACCAGACATGCGTTTCAAGTATCGGAACAACTAAACAGTCATTCTAATTTTCACAGTTACTCATAATTTACAAATATAATTATCAAAAAAAACGGTCGCTAGCTGGGACAGCAAACGACCAGATTTATTCAAATAATTTGTTTAAGCGCGACCGGTCAGACCGTGCCATGCGCGCGAAAGCCAAGATTTCTGTTTTTTCTGACGCGTCACTTCATTACCATCATAACCAACTTGTGACTCTTTCGGAAATGCACCAAATGGCTTAACAGCATAATTTTCCAGTTTATAACCAGCATCCAGCGCCTCCTGATAATACTGATCAAACAATTCAACCAGATCCTTACGCGGATGAGGCAAAATATCACTGTCAAACCAATGTTTCTGACCAGCAGCGGCTAGACGCGGTATGGAGTATTTATGACTGAACTGAGTACCCATATCTGAATAATGCAGAATTTTCATCTGTTCAATCGGCATCCCTTCTCCATCGACACAATTCCAAGCCGCCTTATAAGCCTGTACCCATTCCGGATGTTGCTTAAACTTTGCCATCATTTTCTTATGCGAATCAGGGTCAGCACGCAAACTAGCCAGCTCAGGCAAAATCGATTTAGCTTTGGCGCAATCCCAGACACAAGTACACAATCGAGTAAATCGTTTACCCTTAGCATGATCATGTACTTCTTTAGCCGCAACAATCGCTTCGCCTTCAATCGGATGTGCCCACAATTCCGCTATATCAGCCAATACAATCATATCCGCATCCATATAAATGGCGCGTCCCTCATAATTACAGGCGGCTGGGATCCCCCAGCGAAAACCGGAAAATGGCGTTGCCCACTTTTCTGTATGCCAGCCTGCACCCGTTTGTGGATCAGAATACCACGGACTGTTCGGATCATGACTTAATTGCATCCAGACGATTTCTACCGGCCGCGATGTGTGTTTATGGATACTGTAATCCACCACCATCATCTGCTCCAGATCACAGTTATTCGGGTCACAACCCACAAAAACCTTAATAACATCGTTGCTCATGCATAGACTCCCGATTTCGCTTACATTTTAAGAATAATTGTAATATTACAGCAAAAAATACCAAGGCAAATGATAAAAATAATCAAATAACACTTGATTTGGGGCAAATAATGCCACAACACTAGACTAAAATTTGCCACATCTGAATCATAACTCGCTACGAAATACTATCTTTCAGCCTACCCAAAACCATACTTAACCAACATTATCAGCCACTGTCTTAAAAATATTATAAGACTCAAGCAACTTATCCATATCATAAATATAGCTGACTGCCATCACTTCATCCGGTTGCAAACGCAAGACATATCCTTCTAACTGCTGCCTAACTGTTTCTGGTGCGCCCAATAAAGTACAAGCGGTAAAATTTCGTACGTATGCTTCTTCTTCAGCTGTCCACAAACCATCCATAGACGGTACTGGCTGATGCAGCGCTTTCCGATTATTCCGAATCAGCCCCAGCACAGACTGCAACTGCGTCGTTTGTAAATAAAGAGCCTCATCATCAGTAGCAGCCGCCACCAGATTTAGACAGAGCATAAAAAAAGGTGCAGCCAGTTGAGCAGACGGCTGGAATCGCTCACGGTAAATAGCAGCTGCTTCATCCAGAAAACGCGGAGCAAAATGCGCCGCAAAGACATAAGGCAAACCCAGACTGGCTGCAAGATATGCACTGTCGGTGCTAGAACCCAATATATATAAGGGAATATGAGTGCCCATACCCGGATAAGCCTTTACTAACCCCTGCTGTTGCTCATCACCTAGATAACGTTGCAACTGCACCACATCATCCGCAAATTTAAGCGAAACATCGTTCAACTGGCGCCTCAGAGCAGCTGCGGTTACTCTGTCTGTTCCAGGCGCTCGCCCCAGCCCTAGATCAACTCGGTGCGGATAAATTGTAGCTAGAGTGCCATATTGTTCAGCCACCAGCAACGGACTATGGTTAGGCAACATCACACCGCCACTGCCTACACGAATATGATGCGTATGGCTCAGCGTATGGCCGATCAATATCTGTGTCGCCGAACTGACCACCATCGGCATATTATGATGTTCAGCAATCCAGTAGCGTACAAACCCCAGCTGTTCGGCTACCTGTGCCAGACGCAACATATTCCGTATTGCCGAAGCTGCCGTACCATTGTCTCGACGCGGCACCAGATTCAAAATTGAAACAGGTATCGCCATAAAACTTCCCGTCTTTAAAATACACAACAGAGACTAAGTTATTCCGTTCTTCACCAAATTACAAATATATTCAATTCAAATACAAAAAAACCACTGCAGGAAACATGCAGCGGTTTAAAAAAAACTGATAACAAATTATTCTGGCAATAGTTCAATTTTACTAGGGTCCCGACCTTGCTGCTTCAACGATACCACTGAAGTAAACAGCATATCACTGGAAGAATTCAGAACAGTTTCGGCAGAATCCTGAATCTCGCTGATAACAAAGCCAATGGCCACAACCTGAGCTGCAATGGCTGGATCAATTCCGAACATACTACACGCTACTGGAATCAGCAGTAATGAACCTCCCGGTACACCGGAAGCGCCAAGTGCACATACTGTAGCCAAAATACTCAGCAATAATGTTTGAATAAAGCTTACATCCATACCCAAAGTATGCACAGTAGCCATCGTCATCGTCGTAATTGTAATTGCTGCACCATTCATACTCATCGTTACACCCAAAGGAATAGAAAGTGAGTATATTTCTTCGGGCAACTGCATACGCTGAGCCAGACGAATATTTACTGGAATATTGGCGGCCGAACTACGAGTAAAAAACGCCGTAATGCCACTATAACGCAGGCATGTAAATACCAGTGGATAAGGATTTTTACGGAAATTCAAAAACACAATCAGTGGATTGATTACCAAGGCCACAAATACCATCAAACCAAGTAATACTCCAATCAACTCAAGATAATTTTTTAATTTAGCCAGACCATCACTAGTAAAATGCGAAGCCACCAAACCCAGAACTCCGTAAGGAGCAATGGCCACCACCAGCCGTACCACCCAGATAGTTGCATCAGACCAGTTTTTAATTACCGATTTAGTTGCTTCACTACTGTGACGTAAAGCAATACCCAATGCCGTCGACCATGCTAAGATACTGAGGAAATTGCCAGTAGCCAATGCATCGATCGGATTATCCACAAACTTAAGGATAATATTCATCAGAATCTCAGCTACACCTTCGGGCGGTTTCTCGGAAGCCGGCGGCACATCCATCACCAAATGCAGTGGATACAAATAACTCACCGTTGAAGCCAGTATTGCAGAAATCAGCACCGTTATAGCATACAGCCAAGCCACCGACTTAATACTGGAAACATTATCAAACTTATTATTGACAATCGAAGATATCACCAGTACGAAAACCAGAATAGGTGCAGCAGCACGCAAAGCCTGAATGAATACCCTGCCAAGAAATTCCAGTTTAACCCCGTATTGCGGTAAAAAAGCCGCGATAAACGCGCCAATAATCATACACACTAACATGCGTACAATCAGATTACTCTTAAACAATATCCATAAAAGTTTCTTCATTTACAATCCTTAGTTACAGCCGGATAAAACATATGTAAAACAGATTAAAAACCATCCAGCCATGCATAAAAATTCATTGCATCAAATCAAGTTTTTGAATCCATTTCCATCCACCTCCACAACAGCCTAAACTTAACAGAAAACCATTACAACTTAGCAGCTGGATAACAAGTTTAGCATTAAAATAGCCTGAACCTACGAATAAACATATAACAACCAAAAGAGTTAAAAAACAGCAGCTCTTAATTAACTCAACTCAAATAGATCAAGCAGCCCAAAATACTAAAATGCTATACTGCAAACCTCAAAATCGCCTGATACAGCAATCAATGAACAAAGCTTCACAAAATTACATATTATGTATGAAATGGGGGCAGAAATATGGCGCGGAATATGTCAACCGACTATATCACATGGTAAAACGTAATCTGACCCTGCCATTTACCATGATTTGCCTGACAGATGACGCGAGCGGCATCCATCCTGCAATTCAATGCCATCCACTGATACCATTAAACTTGCCTGCAGGCTTACCAGAACGCGGCTGGAACAAACTGACCACTTTTAGTGCCAACCTGTTCGGTTTACAAGGCACAGCCCTATTTTTAGATATAGATATCGTTATCATCGATAACATCGATTGCTTCTTCACCCAGCCATCCAGCCGTCCCGATGAAGTCTGGATTATCCGTGACTGGAAAAAACCTTGGCGCAAAGTTGGCAACAGTTCTGTTTATAGATTTCAAATTGGTGCAATACCAGATTTAATGGATTATTTTCGCAATCATTTTCAACAAATTCGGCAACAATTCCGCCATGAACAGGCTTTTTTATCATGGTATGTGCGTGAACATCATCAACTTAGCTATTGGCCAGAAAACTGGTGCCTGAGCTATAAGTACAATGTATTAAAAAAAATGCCTTATGCAATATGGCAAGCACCGGAAAAACCTGATTTTGGTAAAATCATCGTTTTTCATGGCGAAGTTAATCCTCCAGATGCCATCAAAGGTGGCGGAGGTAAATGGTACCGTAAAATTTTACCGGCTCCTTGGCTAAAAAATTATTGGCAATAATAACAAACCACTATGAAAACAGTTCAGACTCACAGTAAATTCTTCATTATTGGTAATGCTGACGAACAAAACTCCATAGCACACCTGATTCAGCATGATGACATCGTAGTCCGCTTTAACAACCCCAATCCAAACTGCACACTTAAAGCAGATTGGATATTCATTGCCAATGGTTACACCCAGATTAGACATCTGGTAATCGAACATCAATTTTTAAAACCCGAAACTCAAATATTTTTCCGCTATAGTAAAAAAGATATTTTCTATAGTCGCTACCAGAACATCCCTATGCATAAACGCATAAAATACCTATGGCGTTTTCCCAAATGGATAAAAAAATCGCAATTGGATCAATATTTCATCAACACCATACCAAGCAACATTTACCGCCACTGTGCCGACTCACTGGGTTTCCGTCAACCTAGTACAGGACTTCTTGCCATTGATTATATTTGCCAGCAGTACCCAAAAAATACCGTATATATTCACAACTTTACTAGTGAAGGCTGGACCGGACATAACTGGGACGACGAAAAACAACTAATCCATACCTGGGTAAAAACAGGGAGAATAATTGCTATTTAAAAAACTTCATTTATGCGTCAAGGCAAATAAAGCTGATTTCAACAACAATTTAGCCGCTTTATCCCACAAATGAGTACGCAGCAACAACAAAATTGTTGTACGAATTGACAAACGTTTCACGACAAAAAGCTCAGCCGCCTTGTGCAAAATTGCTTTTTTTTCTTTTTCTGGCATAGCTGTTTTTGCAAGCTTCCGGCATAAACGAAAATAGTACAAATGAGCCTTATACAGCAAATAAGCACAACATTTCTCATCACCTACAATAGTTTCAGCATAAAATGCTTGAGTGAGATAAGCTTCGATACCATAAACCTGCTTTGGACTCATTTTCTGCACAATAGAATTTGGCCATATACGATAATGCACTAAAACCTGCGGATAATAAAAATAAGTTTGGCATTCATGCAGCAGACTAGGTGTATTCGCAATATCTTCGTAGGCAGGAATAGTAAAACGGCAAACTTTTGTCGCCAACTGGCGTCGGAAAACTTTATTCCAGAAATAATGTTTCCCATCCATAATAGCAAGATGGAACAAGTTTCCATTTTTCTGATGCAGTAAAGTATTGGTCGGAGCAATCGATAAATGCTCCTTCGATTTTAACTTACCAGTATTATCAAAAAATACATCATAATCAAATAGAAGTACATCTGGACGGTATTGTTTCAAAATACCCATAATCTGTTGGACAGCTAGCGATTCAACCTTATCATCCGAATCAATAAACCAAATATACTCAGCTTGAGTTGAATGTAAGAGACATTGGCGTACCTGCGTAATACCTTTATTTTCCTGTCCACACAACACGCGAATAAACGCATCTGGGTAAATTTGCTGATATTTTCGGATAATAGCCAGCGAGTCGTCCTGCGAACAATCATCATAAAAAATCACTTCAACATTAGCCGGCAAATTTGGCAATAAAGATTCCAGCAATTCAGGTAGATAAACTCCTACATTGAATACCGGAATCAGAATACTTAACTCTATTTTGCCCATATCAGCGAAAATATCCTTCATCTCCCACAAACTTATTCTTCAAAATCACTTTGTATAATAGGTACCATTAGTCGTTGCGCACATCTTGATACAGACAGCTGACGACAGCCCATACGTAACTGCGCCGCCAGCCGACGGTATTTAAAACATAAATAATGATAAAAATGGTTAGCCTGTGGTTTAACATTATTTTCAGGTGTTATCGTTGAAACAAAAGAAACAGGAGGGTTCAAACCATAATTAGCACATTGATCCAGTTGAATGGCAGCAGCCGGATAAACCTGCCAGCCATTTAAGTCATAGGACCGGCATAAAAAAGCGTCAGCCAATGCCGGAGCCGTAAACTGCGCTCTGTTTAACAGCTTACGTGCTCCTGATGGAAATAAAACATAAGCAGCAGCACCTGTTCGATCCTGATATAAACGTCGCAATTCATAACCCGCAATCAAAGCCAAGCTTTTTCGATCCAGCCACTTTCTCCGGTGCCTAGTTTCCAGATTCACATAATCTAACTCACAAGTCAGAGAAGATATAGTTGTCAAAAGTTCAGCCGTTTTATGTGAAAGCAACGCATCATCTTCAAGAATTAACCAAGGCTGACCAGTTTCCAAAACAAATTGCCAGGCTGCTTTATGGCTCAAAAAACAGGCTAATTCTGCCGGACGTAATTTACGCTCCCAACCATTTGCCTGATGCTCATACTGATCAGATAATATATCTTTCGTACTCACCGCATCCAGACGCCGCATGGGAATCTGTAAATGAGTCAGCTGCTGACGCTGGAATCTCAGTCGCTCGGCAGAATGTTCCAGATTAATTACTAAAGCAGAAATCATCTGTTACTTTCATTACAGATATTTATTACAATGAACCATCAAGTCGGTTTGGGAACAAAATATTCTCAATTTCAAGAATCCTATCCATCCGGCGCTGTACCTTACTTTTTCGAATAGAAAACAATTTTCCATTGGTTCGCAGATTTTCATGAACCACCCGCGCGGCCTGCAACTGCTCTATATAAACCCGTTGTTTGGGGGCGAGTAAATTATCCTCACGATCAAAAATCCAGCAAAAGCCCACTGGCAAATGAGCAACTTTATAGCGAGGATGGGCAGAAGCTTGGTCTGCCGCAATTACAGATTGTAATACCTCTTGATCCCATATTGTCGGCTGAGCAATACACTGACGGTTCCATTCAGCCAATAAATGTCTGACAGCAGCTGTATCCTGAAAAAATAAAGTAGCCGAAACTAAATGACCATCACCCAAATCATAATAAACAGCTATATCACAATCCAGACCAGCCAAATATTTCAACGGTGAAACATGGAAAACCGCATCCACATCGACATACAACATCGGACCACTCACCAAATCGCGCTCATGCATCAAATAGTTCGACTTAAAAGAGGTATTAGCTTCCCATCCCCCCTTACTGGGAATCGTTGTAGTTTTAACTTTTATATTTAAACGCTCAGCAGAAGCACACATCCGTTTCGCTTCATGCGTATAAAACTCATCATCCGTATGATAAGCCACCACTGTCACCCCATCAGCAGCAGAAGCTTTCATTTCCTCCGTTACCACTTCAGCTAGCGGTACCACAACCCGACGATTCTTCGCACGCCAAGCATACTCCCTACCCAGTTTAACCATTATTAATATTCTCAAACATGAACGATATTAATTATAACCGCGACCAACCATACATGCGTATTACATCCAGTCTGCGTCGCCAATGTCGCCCCTTCACAAAAAATCTTATAAATTTTTGCCAAAATGTCAATTTAAAGCGCACTCGATGAGGAATATCAGAATCCAGTGACTGAAATGCCAATGGTTCAGCCAGAAATCCCTCTTTTAACAAACCACCACAATAATGCCAAACTTTATCGATCGGATAAAAAAGATTATCACTGGCCAAAAGCATTTGTTTTGCCCCTTGCAAAGAGACAATATAACAACAAGCTAGAGAGGGAGCAAAATCACATTCACAGGCAATCATCCCATTATGCAAAGCATGTAAACGATAAATTTTCCACTTAACAATTGCCTTGACCTCCATCATCCGCCAAGCTTTACGCTTTATCACTTGCCAAAATGCTGGACGAATAAGTTGTTTTTGGGAAAGTGATTTTTTAATTTCCACAGCATCAATATCATAATATGGGCGCTTCAAAGTCAGATTCAAAAAATCAAATGAATGATAATTTTTTTCTTCAGCAATTAAAGAAACCAGCTCAGAGCTCAACTGAACATCATCTTCCAGCACTAAAGCAAAAGGAATACTCTCATCTACCATCCGCTGCCAGACGGCTCGATGAGATAAAGCACAGCCAAACTCTCCGTTAACAGCCTTACGTTTACACTCTAAGGCAAATCTCGGCTGATTTAAAAATACTTTCTGCTCATCCGTTAAACAATTACCATCAACAGCACTGATTCGTTCGAAATCAATCCCCAAATTCCCCAATTGCCGTTTAACGAAAATTAACCTATCTGAACGTCTATCCAGATTTATTAAAAAGGTTTTGAGCATTTATTCAACACCATACCAACTAAATCATAATTTATTCATAAATTATAACCAAAAACCACAAAACAATTCACAGATATTGTTTCTCTTAAAACCACTGAAACCAACATATACTGCTAAAATACGAATCTAACTTAACCAATAACCCCTATCAGATTCACAACAATTTAAAACCACAACTCTCCAAAAGTAATTTAACAATGCCGCAACAAACTATTATTCTAGCTATGTCGAGCTATAGCGACTTCGCCTCTGCCATCAAAACTCATCTAGAATATCATAATTACAAAGTTATCTTTATTGACAGTACTTCAGAAACACTGAAAAAAAAGATTGAAGCTAATTTTCATTATCCCAGTCTGAAAACGCATATCATTAATACTATCCGAAAAATATTTTTGTTCGACTTCACCTATAAAGCTGTACTGAAAGAACAAATTTATCACCAGGAGCTATATGACAAAATCCAGAATACACTAGGAAATCATAATTATGACTATACACTGGTTATACGTCCGGATCTGTTTTCCATCGCAACATTAGAGCTTCTGAAAAGCCATACAAAAAAGAAATTTATTGGCTATCAGTGGAATGGTATCAAACGCTTTCCCAAAACCATTCCAACAATAAATTTGTTCGATCGTTTTTTTGTATTTGATCCTTTAGATGTAAATAATCCGGAATATAGCCAATTTCATTTGAAAGGGATGAGTAATTTTTATTTTGACATGTACCATCCACAACCAGTACCCCATAAAGGGCTCATTGCTTACTTCGTAGGCTTACATGTTGACAACAGAACAAAAGCCCTCCAAACCTGTGCAAAAGCACTAATAGAAAATGGCGTGAATTTAGATTTCAATATCAAATTGCGCCCGTCCGAAGCAAGCAAAGCAGTCCAATATACAGAACAAAACATATGTTTAATTGCTCAAAATATTTCTTTTGAAGACAATTTAAAGCACGTTAATAAGGCTGACATACTTATAGATATTGTTAACCCGATACACAATGGCTTATCATTTAGAGTATTTGAAGCCTTGTACTATAGGAAAAAATTAATTACTAATAATTCATATATAAAGAATTATGATTTTTACCATCCTGATAACATTTTTATCTGGACAGAAGAAAAAGACTTGCAGCAATTAAGTGATTTTTTAGTCAGACCATTAATCAGCATTCATCCTGATATCATATCGAAATACAGTTTTGCCAATTGGATAAAAAATATTCTGGACGATTCACCTTACAAAGAAATATCAGTTATATAACATTGAAGCTACTGCCCAATATAGCTAGGCTAAAACCTTACATGCTTAATTGAAAATGAAAGGATTGAGATACAAAATACAGATACGTAAATCTTTTAAAAACCGTATCTTGTATTTTGTATATACGAACTATTATCAAAAAATCAGTACAGTTTTATCATTAAAAATTCAATAAACAACATTTGAAAAAATAAGCATTATCAAAATAAAACATGAAAATCAATTATTTACAATAGCTAAATGTTAACATCAGCTGAACTTCTGTTTTCACCAAACTGCATACGGTGTAGCACTGCATAACGACCGTTTCTGGCTAACAAATCCTTATGTTTACCTTGCTCAACAATTCTACCCTGATGCATCACCACAATATTGTCAGCAGTTTCAATAGTTGAAAGCCTATGAGCAATAACAATTGTAGTCCGATTTTTCATCAGAGTTTCCAGAGCTGATTGAACCAACCTTTCAGATTCTGTATCCAGTGCACTAGTGGCCTCATCCAGAATTAAAATAGGCGCATCTTTCAACAGTGCACGCGCAATGGCCAGTCTCTGTCTCTGACCACCAGAAAGTTTCATCCCTTGATCACCTACTTGAGTTTGTAAACCTTCAGGCATATTACTAATAAAAGACCAAGCATTAGCGGCCTTTGCAGCCTGAATAATATCAGCCTCTGTAGCCTCAGGGCAGCCATAAGTAATATTATTGGCTATAGTATCATTAAACAAAACAACATCCTGACTAACTAGCGCCATCTGAGAGCGGAGACTTTTTAATTCAAAATCTTTTACATCAATTCCACCAATACTTAAGTGCCCACTAGTCACATCATAAAACCTTGGAATCAGATTAACTGTAGAGGTTTTACCGCAGCCTGACTCTCCTACTAACGCAACAACACTGCCCTGTTTAATCGTCAAACTCAAATGGTCAATCGCATTTTTATTTGCTTCACCGTAACGTAACGTTACATTATTAAAAGTTATATCACCTATCGGTGAAACAAGCTGTTTTACCCCAAGATTTTTTTCTTCAGGCTCGTCCAGAAAATGGAAAACACTATCTGCAGCCATCAAACCTGTCTGCAACACACTAGACATATTAGTAATTCGCTTCAATGGATCAAACATCATCAGCATAGCTGATAGAAAAGACATAAAATCACCGGCAGTAAATCCTGCATGACTGGCTCTTTTAGCAGCAACATACAAAATAATCGATAAAGAAGTTGCAATTAATAATTGCGTCACAGCACTGCCTATAGAAGTATAAGACTGGCGTCTTACTGCAAGGCTTCGTAATGCTTTATTAGTCTTTTCCAAACGATTCTGTTCATAATTTTGACCGCCATAGATACGTACCACTCGAGTACCATCAATGGATTCAGACAAAATCTGCATCACCTGACCAAGATCATTCTGACTTCGTGTAACCAATCGACGGATGCGTTTATTAATAATCCTTACACACCATGCAATCAAAGGAATGGTCACAAAAGTAATTAACGTAAGTTGCCAATCAAGATAAAACAACCAGATTAATAAACCAAGAACGGTAACACCGTCTTTAGCAAACACAGTAATCACATCAAAACCGGCTGCAGTAATCCCTTTGGCGTCATTCGTAATCCGTGACATCATACGCCCACGGCTATTTTCCTGATAGTAGCCGATTGGAAGCATCATCATTTTGGCAAACAAATCCCGCTGAATTACCTGAACCATCTGATTCGAAATATATGCACTAGTGTATTCATTAATATAATTAGCAATACCACGAAAAATAAATAAACCGACAATTTCAAATGGAACCCATTTCATGGCTTCCATGTTTTTTTCGACGAATCCATTATCGATGATTGGTTTCAACAAATAAGCAAACAGAGGCCCTGTTACCCCTACCACAACCATAGCCAGCACAGAGATAAAGAAATACTTTACAAGTCCCCGCATATAGGGGAACAACCTCTTATACAGATTCTTCGGTGAATAGGCATTGGTTTCTTTACTTTTTTTCATTCGTTACCTAGAACAATCAAAACATAAATGTTATATAAGTTTAATATAGATCATTAATACATTGTATTAATCAAAATCTTTCAAATACAAAAACTTTTAAAATATTAAACACCGCAAGCAATTATCCAAGCTAATTATCCTATCTAGCCTAAATCATCACATCAATCATAACTAAGTATATTCTACCAAAACAAGAAAATCTTGCATGGAAAGTTTAAAAAGATTCATATTTATTGATAATAAAAATATTGATTAGTTAATATTAAAATTATGAGAACATCTATATTAGATAATAATAAATTTAATTACAAACAAACATATTTATTCGTAGAAAATAAACAATGTCTAGTAATCAATTAAAACTTTCTAAATAAAATTTAATACCAAATAATCTCGCAAGATTGATTAAAAAAAACACAACACTTAAAATAATTAGTTTCAAATTGCCAAAAACTCTAGTTTGAATTTGTTTCATGAGAAATAAAACTATTTTATTAGCCATGCCACCAAGTAATGGTATCGTAGACTTAATTGCAAAAAATTTGCAATTTCATGGGTATGAAGTATTTCGTGTGGATAGCATATTAGATTTTGAATATACAAGCATCAAAGACCGAATATCCAATTTTTTTATTAAGCATGCCTTACGTAACAATAATTACAAAGAAAAATTAAAAGCGAAACAATGTTTAAATAAAGCAGAATTACTAATTGGAAACAAACAATATGATTACACTATTGTTATCCGACCAGATTTATACCCTAAAAGTGTTTTAGAAATGTTAAAACAGCAAACCAAAATTAAATTTATAGGATATCAATGGGATGGACTTAAAAGATTTCCGGTAATAAATCTTATACATTTATTTGATAAGTTCTATATATTCGATCATACA
Organism: Snodgrassella sp. B3837; assembly: GCF_026535955.1. Lineage (NCBI taxonomy): Bacteria > Pseudomonadati > Pseudomonadota > Betaproteobacteria > Neisseriales > Neisseriaceae > Snodgrassella > Snodgrassella sp. B3837. The sequence goes on along the minus strand of NZ_JAFNPI010000011.1, from coordinate 158,055 downwards.
GATATAATGAATAAAGAATATAAAAAATACCATCTACATAAGACTACAAATTTTTATTTTGATATGCTTACGCCCCAAAATATAAAAAATGATGTGATGCAGGCTTATTATATTGGAGATCATCAAACTTGTCGCGTACAAGCAATTGAGCAATGCATAACAAATCTTACCGCCAATGGAATTAAAACAAAATTTATTATCCCTACAAGTAAAAGAAAAGATATTAATTGCTATCAATCTAAGCATATCATTTTTGGCAAAGAAAACCGTATTAATTATTTTGAAAATTTAAAAAATGTGAATGCATCAGATATACTGGTCGACTTTGTTGTTGGAGGACATCATGGTCTTTCTTTTCGTCATTTTGAAGCTCTTTATTATCAAAAAAAATTAATTACAACAAATATATATGTAAGAAATTATGATTTCTATCGCCCAGAAAATATATTTATATGGGAAAATAAAACACATAATGATATAAAAGATTTTCTAAAAGAACCTTTTAAACCAATAAAAGCTGAAATATTCCAGAAATATAGTTTCAAAAACTGGATTGAACAAATCCTTTACTCATAAACTTAATAAGGTAAACTATTAAAATATAACAAATACCTATAAATTTTTTGTTTTATATGATTTTTTATGTACAATTTGCTCGTAAAAAGTTATACTAAAAAATTGATTTAAATAAATTTTACAACCAGCAATTTTTCTGACGCAAAGTAATAAGTAAGCAAAAATTGTGAAATATTGTTATCATGATTATTAGGTTTTTGGTGCGACGCATTATGAATTCAACCGACTTTCAATCTATTCTTACCTCTGCGCAACAATACTATGCGCAGAACTTACAAAACATTGATCAAACATATATTAATAATGTTTTAGAAAAATCTAATGACTTTGAAGTAATATCTTTTGATATTTTTGATACGCTTTTAACTCGATTATTTGAATGTCCTATTGACTTATTCGCTTACGTAGAAAATCAGCTCCAAGTGAATAATAGTAATTTAAAAGATTTTGCTAGAAATAGACTCCTAGCAGAAGCACAAATACGAGATATTTTACATCGGCAGAAAAATAGAGACGAAGTGACATTAGATGAGATTTATGACTATCTTTTTGATACAAATAAATATGATAAAAATTTACTAAATAAAGCAAAAAAACTAGAGCTAATAGCCGAAATAGATAGCAATATCAGTATAGAAGATAATAAAAAACTAATTTTAGAATTAAAAAAGCTTGGTAAAAAAATTATATTTGTTTCTGATATTTATTTATCTAAACAATTTATTGAAACTCTTCTTGAAAAGAATCATTTAAACTTATATGACGAATTATATGTCTCATCTGACTTATTATCATCAAAACATAGTGGAAGAATTTGGAAATATGTTTTAGAAAACAATACAGGCTATAAAATATTGCATATAGGCGATAATAAAGTTGCAGATGTTATACAACCTAGAAAATTTCATATAAATACTTATCATTATAAGCGATTTTTAGGACAAAGAAGATTAGGTGCACAGCTTTGTCAAGAAGTAGTCCCTTTTTCATTAATGAATAAGGTGTATCATTTAACTAATGGTATCTACTCTTTGAAAGAGTTTAATGAAGATTCATTCTGGAATGGTTTAGGGGAAACACTTGGAGCTTTAATTTTATATAGTTATACTTCATGGTTAAAAAAACATATTAAAAAAAATGAAATCAACCACATTTATTTTTGTGCAAGAGATGCACAATTAATTCAGAAAGTATGGCAATTACTAGATTTAGATAAAGAATGTAATACAACTTCCAGTTATCTCTATCTTTCAAGAAAAGTCTTACGCTTTCCTACATATTATATAGAACTTAAACAAAATGGAAAACTTTCAAGTGACTCTTTGACTTCAATAGTGAATGAATCTTTACAACATACCGATACTTATATAACATATTTTAATCGTTTAGGAATCGATGCGCAAGATATCTTAAATACTAATTTTGTTCAGAAATTTGGTTCAATCAAAAATGCTTTTGATTTTAAAAAAATTGACAAATTAAAAATATTTATACAAAAAGAATTAACTTCTATTTTGTTAAAAAAATTTGAAGAAGAATATACAGAATCAATAGAATATTTCAAACAAGAAGGGTTATTTGAAGTAAATAAAAAAATAGCGATAATAGATTTAGGTTGGAGTGGCTCAATTCAATTGGCATTGAGTAAATTTCGTTCACATATGGGTATCGAAAGTAAAATATATGGATTCTATTATGGGTTATTTGGACAAACTGCTTCAGGAAGACTTTATAAAAATGGTCCAATGAAAGCTGCTTTTTTTAATATTTTTTCTTCTATATCCGAAAAAAAATTATATCAAAATTGTGTAAATATTTTAGAAAACTTGCATTCAGCAGATCATGAAACTACCATAGGTTATAAGAAAGATGAGAAAGATATTTATCCTTGTTTAAAGGATGATAAAAAAAGTATTTATATTGAACAATATCTCAAAAAAATTTCTATTTTTCAGAAAGGTGTGTTAAGTACAATTGAAAAATGGAAAAAAAATAAATCCGTTTATGGTTTGCAAAAAAATTATATCAATACCGAAGTTGCAAAAGCAGCAATTTTTCAAGTTTGTATTTCTCCTCTTAGATATGAACAAACATATTTGGGAAGAATTAAACATTCTGCACTTTTTGATCATCAAATAATGCAATGTTTAATAAACCAACAATTACCTCAGAATCTAAAACAAGTCCGATTTTCATTTGGGGGACCGGGAGGATGGCAATGTGGTACAATTCAGTATTGGAAAGAAAATCGTAAAAAAATTAAACCGCAAGTATATCAATTTGCCCTCCAATATTTTAATGAATATCCTAAGTTAATTAAAAATTTTATTGAAAACTAATTATGTTAAAATCAGCAAATCAACAATTATATCCAATAAACTATTTTGAAAACAATACTGTTGACAATCTGAAAAGGGATGGTTCAGTTGCTATTATAATGAGGACCAAAAATAGGCCCTTATTGTTAACTAGGGCTCTTGAAAGTGTAATTCAACAATCGTATTCTAATTGGCATTTATATTTAATCAATGATGGTGGTGATGCTAAAGAAGTAAATGAGTTGGTGGAGATTAATTTACCTTATTTAAAAGACAAAATAACAGTAATTCATAATTCTACTTCTTTAGGAATGGAAGCTGCATCAAATTGCGGTTTTGATATTGCCACTGAAGAATTCATGGTCGTACATGATGATGATGATTCTTGGCATTATAATTTTTTACAAGAAACAGTAAATCATTTAAATTCCAACCAAAATGCAGTCGCTGTTGTAACAAAATGTTTAGTTATATATGAAGAAATAAATGTAGACACCGTTAAACAGTTACGTACAGAAGATTGGTCTCATTGGCGACAAACTATAGATATAGGGTACTTGTTAAGACAAAATATTACACCACCAATTTGTCTGTTAATTCGCATGAATGCGGCAAAGCAAATCGGAAAATTCAATGATCAGCTTCCAGTGCTAGGGGACTGGGATTACAATCTAAGATTATTTAGAATAGGTGAAATACATTCTATAAATGAACAATTGGCTTTTTATCATTTAAGGGCTTCTTCTAATAATATATATGGTAATTCAGTCTGCGCGGGGGCAAACCTGCATCATAAATATCAGATAGAATATAGAAACTCAATTGTTAGAAAGGCTTTATCTGATAATTCAGCAAATTATGGTATTTTACATTTACTTTTAAACGAAATGGATAAAAAAAATACTGAATTAACAAATAAAATTAATGAATTAAATCATAAAATAAATGATATTCAAGGCAATGTGTGGTATTTAAGAAGAAAATCATTTCCTCTGAAAACAATTGCAGCAAAAATTAGGGATACAATAAGAAAATGGAAGAAAAAATAAAAAAAATTAATATAATTAATTTATTGACGTTGTTTTTAGATAAAAAATTTTATTATTGGAGTAATCCTGGCAATTCTGGTGATGCATTGATAGCTCATTCTACTTATTTATTATTTGATTCTTTAAATCTTAATTATGAAATAATAAATGATACATCACTACTCAAAAATCAAACCATATTATTTGCTGGTGGTGGTAATTTAGTTGAAGGAAAATACGATGAAATGTATAAAGAGATTTTAAAATCTGTCAAGAATAATTCCTGTATTGTTCTTCCACATACAGTTTTAGGGTATCCTAATTTATTGAATGAAACTTTTGGAAATTTAAAGATTCTTTGTAGAGAAAATTATTCCTTTAATAACTGTATTTCTAGCCAAGCTAATATGGATAATGTATATTTATCTGATGATATGGCTTTTTATTTCCCGAAATACTATTTTTCAAATTTTGAACAAAAAGGAATAGGCACCGCATACTGCTTTAGAACTGATGGAGAATCAGCAAATCTATTCGATTTACCAAGAAACAATATGGATATTTCTTTATCTTGGAATGGAAGTCTATGGTCTAATAAACATCTAGCTAAACATGTTTCGTTAAGTTTAGCTGGCTATTTGTCGAATTTTGAGACCATTGAAACAGATCGTCTTCATATTGGAATACTAGGTTCTATATTAAAGAAAAAAGTAAAATTATTTGCAAATAATTATTTTAAAAATAAAGCTGTTTATGAAAATTCGTTATTAGAACAGTATCCTCATACTTGTTTTATAGATATTAATCATCTCCATTAAGAGTATCTGAATAAATTTGTTATATCATTAGTATAAATAGAGTATGTTAATTTTTTTAATATACTCTATTTTAATAATATTTAGTTTTATTGTGGTAAGGTAATTTTTTGATATGAATCTAGGTTTAAAATATTCTTTATCCAATTGCCAAAACTATATTTTTGTATGATGTCAGAATCAATTACAACCATCGGTTTAGCAAGAAATTCTGATAAAAAATTGTAATTTTGTTTTTCCCAAATCATTATATTATTTGGATGAAAAAAATCATAATATTGAACGAATGGATTAGTTGTAATCAATTTTTTTTGATAATATATTGCTTCAAAAACCCTGAATGATAAACCATGATGTATGGGATTAACTATATCAACTAAAATATCTGAATAATTAATATTAGATATATTTTCATGAAAGCTTAATTTATTTTTAGCTCCAAAAGTAATAAGATTTTTTTGTTTATATTTAGAAATTTTCCAAGGATCGTCTGTTGGAATTATGAATTTTAATTGAATATTATTTTTATTTAATTCAAATGCACAACTATCAATTGCACTTATCCGTTCATCTATATGTGACCCAACAAAATAAGCAATTTTTCCGGTATGACTAATAGGTGCAGGTTTGTTAACATCAAAATAAAAATTTGTTATTCCACTCAAATGGAATTTCTTAAAATCATTGTTTTGGATATCGTTAGAATCAAATACATAAAAACTATCAAATAAATCAATAGTTGCCAAAACTGCTGGAAACCGGGTTAAACCATCCCACTGATATCCTATCATTGATTTAGTAACCCTTGTTTTAATGAGTTGCAACAATTTTAAAGGATAAGTATCAGGTCTTATGATTAAAGCATAATCATATTGTTTAGACGATAAATACATTTTTGTATTATCGACTAACAATTTTTCTTTAAGCAAATGTTTATATGAATAATCCCTAAAAAAGATTTTACGTACTAAATGAAATATTCTATCTAAAACATTTTTATATCTAAAATTTTTAATATATTTAGGGTTGCTATCTACAAATGTAACATCAAATTGATAATATTCCAAATTTTTTATTATTTCAGCAAAAATATCATTATGCTTTGGCATAGCAAGAATAATCCGCTTTTTAACCATCCAGTAGCCTCAAAAACTTTAATACTTCCTTTTAATTATACTTTAACCAAATTGATGGTGAAAATATACCCAAAATTTAAGATCTCTATAACACACATCATTTATAGAGTGCATTCTCATGTGCAAAATTTTATAATACGTATATATAAAACGTTATCCCTTTTACGAGATCCATTTCAAAATAATTAATTATTTTTGATTTTCTGAAATAAATGTTGTAGGAATGAAATGAATATATTAGTTACAGGCGGAGCTGGTTTTATAGGTTCCGCCCTAATCAGATTTTTGATCGAACATACAAATCATCAGGTTTTGAACTTAGATAAATTAACCTATGCTGGAAATTTAGAATCTTTATCGTCAATAGCACGAAATCCAAGATATCATTTTTATCAAGCAGATATTATTGACTCCTATGCCCTAGCCAAAATTTTTGATAATTTTCAACCTGATGCAGTAATGAATCTGGCGGCAGAAACACATGTCGATAGATCAATTAATGGGGCTTCAAATTTTATTCAGACCAATATAATAGGAACATTCCATTTACTAGAATCTTCTCGTATATATTGGCAAAAATTAAGTAAAGAAAAACGGCTATCTTTTCGTTTTCATCATATATCTACTGACGAAGTATTCGGAGATCTCAAAGATAGTAGTCTTTTTTTTACAGAAATGACACCTTATGCACCTAGCTCACCATATTCAGCCAGTAAAGCCAGTTCAGACCACCTTGTTCGAGCATGGTACCGCACGTATGGTCTGCCCATTATACTTACAAATTGCTCTAATAATTATGGTCCTTATCATTTTCCAGAAAAACTTATACCGCTTAGTATCTTGAATGCTTTATCCGGCAAATTATTACCAATATACGGTAATGGTGAGCAGATAAGAGATTGGTTGTATGTTGATGATCATGTAAGAGCACTTTATACCGTTTTGACAAAAGGTAAAACCGGTGAGAGCTACAATATTGGTGGGCACAACGAACAAAAAAACATCGATGTTGTTAACCAAATATGTGATCTACTTGAAAAATTAGCTCCAAAAAAACCCATTGGAATTAATAAATATAGAGATCTCATTACATATGTTCAAGACAGGCCTGGACATGACATTCGTTATGCAATAGATGCTAGTAAGATTAAGAATGAACTAGGCTGGGTACCAAAAGAAAGTTTTACCTCAGGTTTAACCAAAACTGTTAAATGGTATATTGAAAATCCAGTATGGGTAAAAAACATACAGACTGGCGAATATAAAAATTGGATAAAAAAACAATATAATAATATTTGAAGTATATATATAAAACAGTATTTATTGACTATATACTACTTTTAAGTTGAAATTTAGTTAACAACCTAAATAATTTTAATAAGGTTTGCTTTTTATTAATTTGACAAAATAATTCGCTATAAAACAATTTTTAATGCACATGCGAAATTAATATACTTAGTTAAAATCAATCTGAAAAATTTACATTTAGGTTATAATATTCCCCTTTTACATTAGCTTAAGACTTGCCAGAAAGAAAATCATGAAACGGAAAGGTATTATTCTTGCTGGAGGATCTGGTACGCGGCTGTATCCTATTACATTAGGAACTTCAAAACAGCTATTACCGATTTACGATAAACCTATGATTTACTATCCGTTATCTATTTTGATGATGGCTGGAATTAATGAAATACTTATTATTTCTACTCCAGAGGATTTACCAAATTTTCAGAAACTTTTTCATGATGGTAGCTCTATTGGGATTAAAATTGAATATAAAATACAGCCATCTCCAGATGGTTTAGCCCAAGCATTTATTTTGGGAGAAGAATTCATCGGAGAAGAAAACGTAGCTTTAGTATTAGGAGATAATATATTTTACGGGCAAAGCTTTGGACAACAATTACAAATTGCTTGTAATCAGACTATAGGCGCTACTATATTTGGTTATTATGTTAACGATCCTGAGAGATTTGGTGTTGTAGAATTTGGGGCAAATGGCAAAGTACTTTCAATCGAAGAAAAGCCTTCCCATCCTAAATCCAATTATGCTGTTACCGGATTATATTTTTACGATAATCAGGTTGTTGAAATGGCTAAAACTATACGTCCTTCAGCAAGATCCGAATTTGAGATTACAGATATAAATAATCTTTATTTAAGTCAACAACAATTAAATGTTCAATTGTTAGGAAGAGGTTTTGCATGGTTAGATACAGGTACACATGATTCTTTGATAGATGCCAGCCAATTTGTACAGACTATTGAAAAACGGCAGGGTTTAAAAATTGCATGTTTAGAAGAAATTTCATTCAATAACAAATGGATAACAATTGAACAACTATATGAGCGTGGGAAATTTTTAAATAAAACCAGCTATGGACAATACTTATTAAAATTATACAACGAATATCATAAATAATTGATTATGAATATAATTGACACTCCTATCAAAGATTTATTAATAATTGAGCCTCACGTTTTCGAGGACGAACGAGGCTGGTTTATGGAAAGCTTTAATCAACAACTGTTTGAAGAAGCTTTAAATAAACGTCATCTACATAGTCCTGAATTTGTTCAAGACAATCATTCTTTGTCCCATAAAGGTATTATTAGGGGTCTACATTATCAAATTTCACCACACGAACAAGGAAAATTAGTTCGTGTAGTCCAAGGCAGGGCTTGGGATGTAGCTGTTGACATTCGACCAGATTCTATAACATTTGGGCAGTGGTATGGAGTAGAACTATCGGCTGTCAACCATCGACAGTTTTGGATTCCTGCAGGTTTTGCACATGGATTTTTAGCTCTTGAGGATGATACTCAGTTTCTTTATAAAACAACTGATTTTTATTTTAAAGAATGTGAGCGTAATCTTCGCTGGAATGATCCTGAACTAGCCATTTCATGGCCTATCAGTTCTGATATGGTAGTCAGTTGTTCACATAAAGATGCTCAGGCTCATGATTTTGCCCATCTTAAAAATTGTTATAGCTAAAATCTTAAAAAGATAATTTATAAATCAATTTAATTTATATTTTTTAAATATAATTCTATTTATTAATTCTTGTATAGTTACTGCCATGATCCCATTCTGTTACCTTCGTTAAATCGATTTCACGGTTTATTTTATTATGAAGACTGTTTTTACTTTTATTTGGATTGTTTCCATCCTCATTGTTGCAATAATTATATATTTAACATATCGACACAAATCATTACAAGAACATCAGTCCGTAAAGAAGCAGTTATCAGAAGCCTTGAATGAGTTGATTCGTGTACAGACAGAAGTTAATTATCTTAAGCAAAATAAACAGATCAATGATGAAGAATTGATTCGGTGTCGTCAAGAATTACAAGTTGTATACAAACGCTTGAGTGCTGCAGAAGCAGTAAATGTCCAGTTAACTACTGCTCAGGAAGCATTTCAATCAGAATGTGAACAACTGCGGTCTGCCACCATCGATCTGGCTGCAGCAGAACAGCAGTTACAGGACTGGCAACTGCGTTCTGAGGACTGGCATATTCGTGAACAAAAGTATATAAATGCTGCGGAAAAATTAAATCATATACAAATTGAAAACAGTCGTCTTAACACGCAACTTAAGCTTGAACGCGAAGCCTTTGAGGAGAAGCTGGCTTTATTAAACGAAGCGCGTAATAGTCTCAGCATTCAATTTAAGTCATTAGCTAATGATATTCTGGAAGAAAAAAGTAAACGTTTTAGTGAGCAGAATCAGGCTAGTCTTAGTCAGTTGCTGAATCCTTTACATGAGCGTATGCAGGGATTTAGTCAACTGGTTCAGCATACTTATGAAAAAGAGGCAAAAGAACGTACAACGCTGGAAAATGAACTAAAACATCTGCAGCAGCTCAATGCTCAATTGCATTGTGATGCTAAAGCGCTTACCGATGCCTTAGCTGGTACTCAGAATAAAAATCAGGGTAACTGGGGCGAGATGATTCTGGAAAAGGTATTAGAAAATTCTGGTCTTCAAAAAGGACGTGAGTACGTTCTACAGGCGTCTAATACGATTATTGATGAGTTTGGTCGTCAGCGTCGTTTGCAGCCGGATGTGTTGGTAAATTTACCTGAGAATAAACAGATTGTTATTGATGCTAAAACTTCACTGACAGCTTACGTCCGTTATACTCAGGCAACAGATGCAGCCAGTGCGGAGAAAGCGCTAGCTGCACATATTCAGTCTGTGCGCCATCATATTAAGGAACTCTCGTCTAAATGTTATGATGAAATTGATGGGCTAAATACACTCGATTTTGTGTTTATGTTTATTCCGGTTGAGCCGGCATATCTACTCGCGCTACAACAGGATAATCAATTATTCGATGATTGTTTCCAAAAGCGGATTATGCTGGTTGGGCCCAGCACTTTACTGGCAACATTACGTACTATTGCTCATATCTGGCGTAGTGAACAGCAAAATCAGAATGCGCTGACTATTGCAAAAGAAGGCGGTAAGTTGTATGACAAATTTGTTGGCTTTGTGAACACTCTCGAAGGTGTTGGAAAAAATCTGGATCAGGCTCAAGGACAATTTCAGAAAGCCATGGGGCAATTGGTTAACGGGCGTGGTAACCTAGTGAACAGAGCGCAAAAGCTGCGTCAGCTGGGGATACAAAGCAGTAAAAATTTGCCTGAATATTATCAAAAAGGAGAGGAAGATGAAGATGAGCTACTTCTTGCTACTTCAGACTCTCCCTCTGAATGATCTTGTGTTGCCTAATTTCATGAATTTTTTTATACATGAATAATGTTGGCTTACAGCTAAATTAAGCTTTTACTGCAACCTTTGTCTTGTTTAAATCTGGCGTACAATAGCGTTTAATTGTCAGCTTGCTGGCTAGGTAAACTTATACTTCTGCATAAATAATTCGGATTTATGCATTCTCTTAGACATATGTAATTTGCTGTTGGATTATTGCTGTATGACTCAGAACGCTCATCAATCGCCTCCATCTATCTGGCAGCGAATTTTTAGTCAGCATATGCTGATTTGTGTGTTTACAGGTTTCAGTTCAGGTTTGCCACTGTACTTTCTGATAAATCTTGTTCCTGCCTGGCTGCGTAATGAAGGTGTGGATTTAAAGACTATAGGATTGTTTTCTATTATTGGTCTGCCATTCACATGGAAATTTTTATGGTCCCCTCTAATGGATGCTATGCAATTTCCATGGTTAGGAAGACGGCGTGGATGGATGTTTGTCACACAGTCAGCTTTATTGTTGTCTATTCTCGGTTATATGCTGCTCAGTCCTCAGCAAAATATGAATCTCATTAAAATTTTATCTCTGTTTGTGGCTTTTTTTGCGGCCAGTCAGGATATTGTATTGGATGCATTCCGGCGAGAAATATTACCTGATAGTGAACTAGGACTGGGCAATGCAATCCATGTAAATGCTTATCGTATTGCGGCTCTTGTACCCGGCTCTGTATCTCTTATTCTGGCCGATATCTATCCTTGGCCGACAGTATTTGCTATTACTGCGTTATTTATGTTGCCGGGTATATTTATGACTTTATTTTTAGCTCACGAACCCACTTTACCCATAACTGTACCCAAAACTTTTAAAGAAACTGTAGTTGAGCCTTTTAAAGAATTTTTTGCACGAAAGGGTGTTAAAAGTGCTTTACTGGTACTGTTTTTTATCTTTTTGTACAAGCTTGGCGACAGTATGGCTACCGCTCTGGCCACACCATTTTATATGGATATGGGTTTTAGTAAGATGGATATTGGTCTGATAGCCAAAAATGCTGGCTTATGGCCAACAATTATCGCCGGAATTCTTGGCGGTATATGGATGATTAAGCTGGGTATAAATCGGGCACTATGGTTATTCGGTCTAGTTCAGGTTTTTTCTATCCTAGGATTTGCCTGGCTGGCCAGTCAGGGGCCTTTTATCCATATTGGTTCTAAAGAGCTTTTTACTTTGGCTTTGGTTATAGGATTTGAAGCTATTGGTGTTGGTTTGGGTACGGCAGCATTTGTGGCCTACATGGCCAAAGAAACTAATCCTGCTTATACTGCTACTCAACTAGCACTGTTTACTAGTCTGGCAGCTGTGCCTAGAACATTGATTAATGCTACTACTGGATATTTGATTAACTGGCTAGGTTATGTGAACTTTTTCTGGTTATGCTTTTTTCTGGCTATTCCGGGAATGTTGCTGTTGTTGAAGGTCGCACCATGGAATAAAAAAGTAACAGGCGTTTAAGCATAACTAAGATTTATTCTGATAAAAAGTTCATTCGGCAGCAATTTAATATCATATAGATATGCTTTTTCACCTGAACTTCTATATATTATTCGCGAAAAACTTTGTCTATATTATTAGTTCATTAAAAAATACGGCTGCTGGTTAGATTAATGCAAAAATGGATTATGCTGCTTTTCGTGACCTATGGTAGTCATGGGGCCATGGCCTGGTAATACGCGGGTATCATCTGGCAAAGATAATAATTTTTCCTGAATACCGCGGATTAGATCAGAATGATTACTACCAGGGAAATCTGTACGGCCGATAGATTCTCGGAATAACACATCACCTGCTATCAGCAATTTATTAGCCTGACTGTAAAATACAACATGGCCCGGAGTGTGGCCCGGTATATGAAAAACGATAAAAGTATGCTCACCTACTTTTAATGCTTCTCCTTCATTTAACCAGCGTGTTGGTATAAATGGTTGACTAATGGGAAAACCATAACTGGCAGTCACTTCTGGCAACGCCTGCAACCAGTAATTGTCAGCTTGATGCGGGCCCAAAACGGGTACCGGCTGCAAGGTAGTTAATTCTTCTACGCCGCTTGCATGGTCAAGGTGCCCATGTGTTAACCAAATAGCTTTTAAGTTCAGCTGATGTGTTTCTACTGCCTCCAGTAAGCGTTCAGCTTCACCACCTACATCTGTTAATACGGCTTCTTTGCTAACATCATCCCATAATAATGCAGCATTCTGTTGAAATGGTGTTACGGGTAAGATCTGCACGTTTAAAGCCATTTTTTACCTCGTTTATCAGTTATAACAATACAGCTTTGCTTAAAAAATACATGCTCATGAAGAGCAGCAGACAAGCAAAACATTTTTTCAGCTTTCTAGGTGAAAGATAATGCGCCACTTTAGCACCCTGTCTGGCTGTGATAAAACTCATGAAACTGATACCAATAAACGCATAAATATGAACATATCCTATGGTATGTTCAATATGAATTTGTTCATGGGCACCAAAAAACATAAAGCCTATGGCACCAGCAAGCGCAATTGGCAGACCACATGCGGCAGAAGTACCTACAGCTTGCTGCATAGCTAGTCCACTTCGATTTAGATAAGGTACAGTTAGACTGCCCCCGCCAATACCAAACAAAGCTGACGCAATACCGATGATTACACCAGCCAACCAGTACCAGCGAGAATTAACCAACTGAGTTTGCTGTAAATTTTGTTGACTGCAGGCGGTGCGAAACATATTGATACCAACTATAAGGGTAAAAATACCAATAACCAGTTGAAGTTTTTCTCCTGATAATGCATCTGCGATGGCTGCACCGCCAAACGAACCCAATATAAGACCAGGTGTTAAACGCCCAACAACTGGCCAGATTACTGCGTGATTTTTGTTATGCGCCAGCATGGAACTAATGGAAGTAACCATGATAGTTGCTAAAGAGGTACCCAGCGCCAAATGCATCGTGACCGCTTCACCATAACCTGCATGCATAAAGACGATATACAGAATAGGTACAACAATCAAACCACCACCAACGCCAAACAGTCCAGCAGCGAAGCCTGCTACAGCACCTATTAAAAAATAAGTAAGCAGTTCCATAAAATTAGCTTAATTACAATTTTTGGTCAGAAGATAAACAAAAATAGTAGCTTTTGTATCAAAGCCATGGAAAAAATTAATGGCGGAAGTGGCGCACGCCTGTGACCACCATAGCAATTCCATGTTCATTGGCAGCAGCTATTACTTCTTCATCCCGAACAGAACCACCGGGCTGGATAATGGCTTTGATACCTTGTGCAGCAATCACATCCACACCGTCTCTAAATGGAAAAAAAGCATCTGAAGCGGCACAGGCACCGTTTAATTCGAAGCCAGCATCCTGTGCTTTTCGCGCAGCAATTCGCGTGGAATCGACACGGCTCATTTGTCCTGCTCCTATACCATACGTCTGCCCGTTTTTACCAAATACAATAGCATTAGATTTCACATACTTAGCTACATTCCATACAAATAGTAAGTCTTTAATTTCCTGTTCGCTGGGTACTCTTGCTGTTACGACCTTTAAATCACCTGCATCGATATAGTGCCTGTCTGGTGTCTGCACCAGCAGACCACCACCAACACGTTTTAATTCAAACTGATTTGCTCCGGCAGACAAAGGAATTTCCAGTACTCGGACATTCTTTTTGGCCGCTATGATGACCTTGGCTTCGTCTGTGAAAGCAGGAGCCAATAAAACTTCGAGGAACTGACCGGTTACGGCTTCTACAGTGGCCGCATCTACTTCACGATTGAAGGCAATAATTCCTCCAAATGCACTGGTTGTATCGGTCGCCAGCGCTAATTGGTAAGCAGTTAGAGTGTCACTGGCTATGGCAACACCACAAGGATTAGCATGTTTGACAATAACACAGGCCGGCTGAGTAAAAGATTTGACTGCTTCCCATGCTGCATCGGCATCCGCAATATTGTTGTAAGATATTTCTTTTCCCTGCAGTTGCTGATATTTAGCGAGACTGCCTTCAGCAGGCTGCAAATCCCGGTAAAAGGCAGCCTGCTGATGTGGATTTTCGCCATAGCGTAAATCCTGAATTTTCAGCCAGCTTTGGTTATATTGCTGGGAAAAGGTTTGTAAATCTGGTATTCCAGATAAATTCTTATCGTCAATGCGTGTCAGATAATTGGCAATCATGCCATCATATTGAGCTGTATGAGCAAAAGCTTTGCGTGCTAGATTAAATCGGGTTTGCTCAGACAGGCCACTTTGCTTTCTGATTTCATCGATTATGGCAGTATAATCATTACTATCAGTTACAATAGCCACATCACGCCAGTTTTTGGCGGCAGAGCGAACCATTGCAGGACCACCGATATCGATATTTTCGATAGCGTCTTCCAATGTACAATCCTGTTTCGCAACAGTTGCAGCAAAAGGGTACAGGTTTACACATACAAGATCTATGGTTCCGATAGCTTGTGCTGCAAGCTGATTCATGTGTTTAGCATTATCACGCCGTGCCAGAATACCACCATGGATTTTAGGGTGTAGTGTCTTTACTCGCCCATCCAGCATTTCCGGAAATCCAGTATGGTCTGCTACTTCAGTCACAGCTATATTTTCTTTGGCCAATAGACTGGCAGTTCCTCCGGTTGACAGTAATTCAAAGCCCAGTTGTGCTAACTGACGCGCAAAATCAACCACGCCAGTTTTATCAGACACGCTGATCAGTGCCCGTTTGATTCCCACCATGACATCTCCCTTAGTATTCAGTTGAAACTGCCTTAGTCCAGCAAATGATACTGCATTAATTTTTTTCGCAGAGTATTGCGATTGAGACCCAGAATTTGTGCAGCGCGAGTCTGATTGTGTTCACAAACATCCATCACACAACGCAACAATGGTAATTCCATCTGCTGCAACACCATATCATAAACAGCACAAGGTGTTTCTCCATCCAGATCTGCAAAATATTGCCTTACATTGACCTCTATACATTGAGCGATACTTACTTTGGGTGCTTCACTCATTTATATTATCCTCGTATGACAAGGCAAACAGTTACTGCTGCCGATAGGAGCAAGGCCATACCGATAGTTGTGCTACCTGCCTGTCTAAAAAATCATTAATCAGCTGTAACTGAATCTTCGCATCGTTCACGCTATTGACCTGCTTGCGAAAATGCTCACCCTGAGGTAAGGCAGCGACGTACCAGCCAATATGCTTACGGGCAATACGGACACCCGTTATATCACCATAGAATTGATGCATAGCCACAATATGTCCTATTATAACCTGTGCATGCTCCGCTACCGTCAAAGAGGGGGGCAAACATCCATACTGATGATAATGCACAAGATCTCGAAACAGCCACGGTTGCCCCTGAGCTGCGCGCCCCACCATCACGCCATCAGCCTCAGTCTGCTGCCATACTTTTAAGGCTTTTTGTGGACTGGTTATATCTCCATTGACCCACAATGGCAGGTTTATTTGCTGACGTACCTGAGCAATCAGATCATAGCTCGCTTCACCACGATACATTTGTGTACGTGTACGACCATGTACAGCCAGAGCGGCAATTCCTGCCTCCTGCGCCAGATGGGCAATGGTTAGTATATTGCGATGCTCATCATCCCACCCAAGCCTTGTTTTCAAAGTTACTGGCACATCTACTGCATTAACTACAGCCTTTAAAATTGCTTCAACCAATGATTCATTCTGTAATAAAGCACTGCCTGACAGTACATTACAAACCTTTTTGGCTGGACAACCCATATTGATATCAATGACGTCTGCACCACGGGCAACATTATAGCGTGCAGCTTCTGCCAGTTGCTGCGGTTCACTTCCAGCTATCTGAACTACCTTGATACCGCTTTCACCCTTATAATCTGCTCGCTGCAAAGTTTTACGAGTATATTGCAGGCTTGGATCACTGGTAATCATTTCACTGACTGCCCAGCCGGCTCCGAACTCACGACACAGCTGGCGAAAGGGTTTATCAGTTATACCAGCCATGGGAGCCAACGCAACAGGGGCTGTCAGCTGATAACAACCTATTTGCATATTCAGTAAACTAATTATGGGAAAACAATATTCAGAGGTGAATTATTGTACATTTTTTAGGCAATCACTCCAAATATAAATACCAATATTTAACCAAAGAGAAGTGATGCTGCATCCTTTCTACTACTTGTAAAATGGAAATTCGTTTTAAGCAGAAGCCATTACAGCAAAGTTTTTGTGTAAGATATTAAATTAAATTTTCAACCAACTAAAGACATCAGTAATAACCAAAAAGCAGCTAATGAAGAAATATTAAAACTGACGAATAACAGATTTAATTATTGAATTGATTCGCATATAACTAAAATTAGCTACTGAAAACTGACTAAAATCACTATAAGAAAACGTCCAACGAAAATAGGTTTTTAAACCATATCATCATATATTAACAATTGAATCAATATAATGTTGAAAAAAAGCATAGCACCTGATTTTTTCTGGCTGTTAGATTAGCTGCTATTTAATTTGCAACTGCAACCATAAGAATTTATGTCAAATATGCTTAGAAGATTTAGAACATTGAAACCAAGCCTAAACCAGAAATTTAGCTAAAAACTAAACAACCCAATCAAGAATGTGTTGCTGAATTTTGGCAGCACTCAGTCCCATCTGATCTAATAGCTGTGCTGAATCACCATGCTCAGTTACAATATCAGGTATGCCCAGTGTGAGAACCGGTTTGACTAAATTATGCTGTGCCAGCACTTCAAGCACTGCACTACCAGCTCCACCAATCCTACTATTTTCTTCAATGGTCACCAAATAATCATGTTCAGCAGCCAGATGAAGTAAAAGTTCGGTATCCAGTGGTTTAACAAACCGCATATCAGCCACTGTAGCGTCGATAGCATCCGCTACACACATAGCAGCTGATACCATACTTCCAAATGCAATTAAACCAATCCTTTGCCCCTGACGACGTACTACCCCCTTACCAATTGCTACAGTTGCCAAATTCGTACCAGCTGGTACACCTGTACCTGCCCCTCTAGGATAGCGTACAGCAGCTGGCTGATTGAGCTGGTAACAGCTAGATAGCAGTAAACGACATTCATGTTCATCGCTTGGTACGGCAATAACCAAATTAGGCACACAACGAAGATAGCTTAAATCATAAACACCTGCATGTGTCGGACCATCAGCACCTACAATTCCGCCACGGTCAATAGCAAACAAAACTGGTAAATTCTGCAAAGCAACATCGTGAATGAGCTGATCATACGCTCGTTGCAGAAAAGTGGAATAAATAGCTACTACCGGCTTCATTTGCTCACAGGCCAGACCTGCCGCAAACGTGACTGCATGCTGCTCCGCAATTCCGACATCAAAATAACGTTCGGGATAACGACGAGCAAACTCCACCAGTCCACTGCCTTCTCGCATAGCAGGGGTAATAGCCAGCAGTTTTTTATCTGCCGCTGCCTGATCAATTATCCATTGGCTGAAAATCTGGGTATAAGTCGGTTTGGAAGCAATTGCACCAGATGAATACAGACCCTGAGCCGGATCAAAAGCACTGACAGCGTGAAAAGTTACAGGATCATTTTCTGCCAGTTTATAACCTTGGCCTTTTTTGGTAATGATATGCAATAATTGCGGTCCTTTCCGGTTGCGCATATCCTGAAGCACATCTACAAGCTGAATAACATCATGTCCATCAACTGGTCCAGAATAAGTAAAGCCAAAATTATCGAATAAGGACAGCGTTTCCGAAGTGGTACTTTCTTCAATTAGGCCTTTGATTTTGTTTTCTACCCGCTGCGCTACATCCAGAGCCCCGGGTACCATACCCAAAACCTTTTCTGATTTTTGCTTGATTGATTTCACCAGTCCTTTAACATCATGCAAAGGATTTCTGGCCAGATATTTCGGAAGAGCACCAACATTAGGAGAAATAGACATCTCATTGTCATTTAAAATAACAAGTAAATCCACGTCCATATCACCAGCATTATTCAACGCTTCAAACGCCTGCCCTGCTGTCATAGCACCATCACCAATAATCGCCACACTTCGATTGTTTCTGTGCTGCAATTTATCGGCCACCGCCATACCCAATGCCGCACCGATAGAGGTAGAAGAATGGCCTACACCAAATACGTCGTATTCAGATTCACTGCGTTTCGGAAATCCAGCCAGACCGCCAAACTGGCGCATCGTAGCCATTTTTCCTTTACGTCCGGTCAAAATTTTATGCGGATAACTCTGATGACCCACATCCCATACCAAATGATCCTGTGGCGTCTGGTACACATAGTGTAGGGCTACAGTTAACTCAACTGCACCCAAATTACTCGCAAAGTGCCCCCCTGTCTTGCTTACTGATTCCAGCAAATACGCACGCAATTCATCTGCCAGTTGGGGTAACTGGCTTTTTTGCAAACGACGCAAATCCTGTGGTAGATCAATTGTATCAAGGAGAGGGGTAGGATTCATGATCAGACTTTACTTATTATGAATAAATTCAGACAATATAGGCTATTAGCACTACCAATCTGATTGCAGCGCAATTATATACTAGCCTACCCCCTGTTCGGGGCTATTCATTCTATGTCAGGACATTATTTCTATCTAGATTAATTATAAATAATTAGCACCTCCAGTCACACAAGTTCTGCGACCAGAGGCAGTAACTACCTTAAGAAATTATTCACGATGGTAGGGATGATTATGCAGAATAGACTGAGCACGATATAGCTGCTCAGTCAGCAACACCCTTACCATTCCGTGTGGTAAAGTCAGGCTCGACAATCGCATCAACATATTTGCCCGCTGCTTCAAATTGGTCGTCATGCCATCAGCTCCACCAATAATAAAACACAGATTGTCGCCCTGCTGTTGCCATTTCTTTAAACTATCGGCCAGTTCCATTGAAGTGGGTGCCTTACCACGCTCATCCAATACAATCAGATAACTATGTGCGGGTATGGCTGCAACAATGCGCTGTTCTTCAGCTGCCATAGCCTGCGCGGCATTAACACCGGCACCTCGTTTTTCAGGTTTGATTTCTTTAAGCTGAAACTGAATTTCTCGGCCAAATCTTTTGCTGTAATCACGCACCGCATGATCCACCCATTGCGGCATCTTCGTTCCTACAGCCAATACGGTAATATTCATTCAATCACAAAAAACATCAGAATCCGTCAATCAGCAGCCTGCCATGGTTTAGCTGCGCCAGCATGAAAAGAAGGCTTTTCACCACCCCATAATGCTTCTATATCATAATAATCACGCACCGCTGGCTGCATTACATGTACGACAAGATCACCTGCATCAACCAGAGCCCATTCACCACTATCCAGCCCCTCAGTACTGATTATTTCATAACCAGCTTCTTTTAATTCTACAGCCACATTGTTAGCCAGCGCTTTTACCTGACGCGTACTGTCACCACTGGCAATAATCATTCGCGAAAACAGCGAAGTTTGTGCTGAAGTATCCAACACAGTAATATCTTTACCTTTAATATCTTCAAGTGCATCCACGCAAATGGCAACCATATTGTCCCATTGAGCGATAAGATTTTCATCCATACTGTTTATTTCCTAATGTGTAAAAAGCATTTCCTGCTCGAAAATGCATTAAAACAGGCAAATTATGCCCGATAAAGGTTTTCTTGGTCGATATATTGGGCTACCGCAGCCGGTACATCATCATGCTTCCCTTTTGACCATTCTGCACGAATTTCATGGGAACTTACCGGTAAAAATGATGCCTGTAATAATTTAGCCCGACCGCCATCCGCACCGTCTGGTGCAATCAAATTTTTAGCCAAAGCTTCTGGTAGCCAACCCTGTAAATCATTCGGCAACTCAGTTAAACCTTGTTCGCCACGCTGAGCAATAGCTAGATTCACACTTTGCAATAAAGCCTGATAACGATACCATTTAGGCAATTGTAATAATGAATCCATACCCAGCAACCACCATAACTGTGTCTGTGTAAACACCTGTCGAAATAAAGAAACCGTATCAATCGTATAGGTAGGCCCTTTACGCCGCACATCACAATCAGAAACACTGAAACGTTTATCCATAGCAATTACCTGCTCTACCATGCACAACCGTTGTTCTGCGGTTGAATTAGACTGTCTCAGTTTATGATATGGATCACCAGCCGGAATAAATATCACATTATCCAGCTTTAATTCATCTGCAAAAGCCTGCGCAATATGAATATGGCCATTGTGTGGTGGATCGAACGTACCACCAAACAAACCAACTCGTTTCATACTTTATTTCCATTCACCACAATATTCAGTTTTCCCGTAATGGGATGGATCACCAGACCATGTACCTTTATTTCACTCGGCATCAACGGATGCTTACGTATCATATTAACAGAATGCATAATCGCGTCTTCCACACTATCAAAATCTGTCAACCACTTATGAAAATCCACACCAGCATTCTCCAGTATCTCCAAACGTTCATCACTGATACCACGTGCCCGCATACGATCCAACATATCTGGTACATGTAATTCCTGCATACCACAGTCATAATGCCCAATTACCATGATTTCGTGTACGTTCATTTCAAAGACTGCCACCAGCAACGAGCGCATCACTGAACCCCACGGATGAGTAACCAAAGCACCGGCATTGCGAATCACTTTGGCATCCCCATTTTTCAATCCTAGCGCCCGAGGCAGCAAATCCAGAATTCTTGCGTCCATACAAGACACAATGGCCAGATTTTTTTCAGGATATTTGTCAGTAAAAAACTGCTCGTATTCTTCAGCATCCACAAACTTCTGATTAAAGTCCATAATCTCATCAATTAAAGACATCATTTCTCCATTATCATTTATATAAATCAGTGATTACGAATCATATCGGGTACAATCAGCATTCAAGCCTGCGGCTAAAAATATTCAGGCAGCCATAGCGGCTGCCTGTTATCAACCAAACTACATTATGCTCCAAGCCATAGCAGTTTAAATGCCCATAAAACCGCAATTATCCATACCATGTAAGATACATCTTTAACCCTACCACAGAACAATTTAATCAGTGCATAACTGATAAAGCCCATGGCAATACCATCCGCAATAGAATAAGCGAAAGGCATAAAAATCAGAGTAAAAAATGCTGGCGCTGCTTCAGAAACATCTTTCCAGTCAATCTCAGTCATACTGCGCATCATCAGCACGCCAACATACATCAATGCAGGTGCAGTCGCATAGGGAGGAACACTCGCAGCCAGTTTAGAAAACCATAAACTTGCCAGCATCAAAATACCTACAACAACCGCCGTTAAACCTGTGCGCCCGCCAGCAGCCGCACCCGCTGCTGATTCCACATAAGCCGTAGTAGAAGAAGTACCTAGTCCAGCTCCCACCACAATGGCCGTAGAATCAGCCAACAATGCCTTTTTTACCCGTGGCAACTTGCCGTCTACTAGCAACCCTGCGCGACCAGCCACACCAATCAGTACCCCTGTACTGTCGAATAAATCAACAAAGAAAAAAACAAAAATAACACTTACCAGACTCATGGTAAATAAATCATGAAAATCCAGCTGTAAGAAAGTAGGAGCTAATGAAGGCACTGGTGCAAACACGCCCTGAAACTGATTGATACCCATCAACGAAGCTACAGCCGTAATGGTTAAAATACCAATAATTATCCCGCCGCGTACCCGAAAATGCTCCAATGTGACGATAAAGCAGAACCCAACAATTGTCATCAATACCTGAGGTGAATGAATATCGCCCAAACTAACCAAAGTCGCCGGATTAGAAACCACAACACCGGCACTTTTTAATGCTACTAGAGCAAGAAACAGCCCTATACCCCCACCAATGGAAAACTTAAGCGAATTCGGTAAAGAATTCACTATTGCCTCGCGTACCTTAAATAAGCTCAGGATAATAAAAATAATACCTGAAACAAAAACCGCGCCCAACGCCACTTGCCATGAAATACCCATACCTTTCACTACTGCATAGGTAAAATAGGCATTCAGTCCCATACCCGGTGCCAGAGCAATCGGATAATTTGCTATTAGTCCCATCATCATGCAAGCAAATGCCGAAGAAATACAGGTAGCCACAAAAACGGCACCAAAATCCATTCCTGCATCCTTCAGAATGGATGGGTTGACTACCAAAATATAACTCATTGCCAAAAAAGTAGTCAGGCCTGCTAGCACCTCAGTGCGCACACTACTGCCACTTTCTTTAATTTTAAAAAAACGATCCAAAAAAGAAATACCCACTGGGCTCATGCCAATTCCTTTTAATACCGAAAAAAGGCCACACAAAACCGGCTAACACAATTATACAGATAGGTAACCGGACAAAAACACTACCATATTGCAGCTAATCGAATAACCAATACAGCCTTCTTGTTTGTATTTATATGCATATTGATCTGCATTTACAAGCCTCATTAGCGCTTTGCTTTCCTCTGCTTTCCTAATGAATTATTCATTCGGCCAAAACAATTTTTCCGCGTAACGAGAATGTATGTGCCTCAGTAATTTCCAACTCAACCATTTGATTTATCAGACGTGGATGGCCGGTAAAATTTACCACTCTGTTATTAGCTGTTCGAGCCTGCAACTGATCTGGATCCTTTTTGGAGACACCTTCCACCAGACAGCGCTGAACACTTCCAAGCATTGATTGATTAATACGAGCTGTTTCAGTCTCTATCACTTCATTTAAAGCCTCCAGCCGACGTACCTTTTCAGTATGTGGCGTATCATCTGGCAAATTAGCCGCTGGCGTACCTGGCCGCGGACTATAAATAAAGACGAAACTTAAATCAAAAGCCAGATCCTGTACCAGCTTCAACGTCTGCTCAAATTCTCGTTCCGTTTCACCTGGAAATCCTACAATAAAATCTGAGCTCAAACATAAATCCGGACGTATAGCACGTAATTTACGAATAATATGTTTATATTCCAATGCAGTATAGCCACGTTTCATTGCTGCTAGCACACGATCAGAACCAGACTGTACTGGCAAATGCAGATGCGATACCAATTTTGGCAAGTCCCGATAGCACTCAATAATAGCGTCAGAAAATTCACGAGGATGGCTCGTTGTGAAACGCATGCGCTCAATACCAGGTATTTCATGGACAATACGCAGCAAAGTAGCAAAATCACATATTTCACCATTGCCCATATCGCCCCGATAAGCATTCACATTCTGCCCTAGCAGGTTAATTTCCTTAACACCTTGTTGAGCCAGTCCGGCAATTTCAGTTAACACATCCTCCAATGGACGAGAAAACTCTTCACCACGCGTGTAAGGGACAACACAGAAACTACAATATTTGGAACAGCCTTCCATAATGGAAACAAAAGCCGCTCCTCCCTCTACACGAGCCGGTGGCAAATGGTCAAATTTTTCTATTTCAGGAAAAGAAATATCTACCTGAGAAAGACCACTCGTCTCCTTATCCAAAATCATTTGCGGCAAACGGTGCAAAGTCTGCGGTCCAAAAACAACATCTACATAAGGCGCCCGCTGAATGATTGCCTCACCTTCCTGAGAGGCCACACAGCCGCCCACGCCGATGATTAAATTCGGATTTTTAGTCTTTAACGGCCGAATACGTCCCAAATCTGAAAATACTTTTTCCTGAGCTTTTTCCCGTACTGAGCAAGTATTAAACAGAATAATGTCCGCATCTTCAGCTCTGTCAGTACGCTCTAAAGATTGTCCTTCCGCAAGTACAGACAGCATTTTTTCGCTATCATACTCATTCATTTGACAACCAAAGGTTCGTATAAATACTTTTTTCATAACACCTAACAATATTATTCAACCTGAGGATTATTCGGGCGGATCAACTCATTCTGTTCCTCATCCGTCAACACCCAGATTTCTAGAATCTGATTCATCCTGTCAAAGCGTACCGCTATCGGAGAGTTCTTGAATCTAGACAAATTATTATAAGTAATAAAACGGTTATTGGCATCATGCACTCTTACGGCACGACTCAATTGAAATGTTTTATTACCATTGATTAAGCCCAGACTCAGGGTACGTAACCAGGCCTTTTTCGCAGTTCCCAATACAACCTGTTGCCCCTCAGCATTTTTCAGCACTACAATCTGAACATCGCGAGGTAAAATACGGCCTGCCCATGCAAATGAAGCAGTCAACAAAATCAAACCACATAACGCCAATCGCAAGTACTTCATAGTTTCTCCTTGAATAACAATGGTTAATTTACGGGAAACAATTATACGCAGAAGACGATTTATCAGCAGCCATTCCAGCAAAGCAATCAAATGAGAACTGATAAATAAAATAATGAAATTATTAATCTGCGTTTAAACATTTAATTACATCATATCGTGCTTTAACTAAAGATAAATAAATGGATGAAATATCATCATATACAAAGATTTAGCTAAGAATTAAGAATTTAATTGCTCTACTAAATAATCAGTGTTAACAAATTCACCTAGCAAACAATTCAAGTCATACCATATATCTTATACTTATAATTATTGCTAGCTATACCCATTAATTATTGCGTGAATCCTCATTTTTTACTTAGTGACAAAGCGACCAAATCTTCTTTTAATAAAACTTGTCGATACCCATCAAGCATTTAAAATAATTTCACAAGTAAAATTTCTACACAATCATAATTGTATTAACGAGCAAATAAACAAAATGAAACAAGCCAGCCTAACGGCTGGCTTGTATTTGAAGTCTGATTACTCAGCAACAGCTTCTGTTTCAGGTGCTTTCTCTACTAACTCAACCAGAGCCAATGGAGCATTATCACCTTTACGGAAACCATATTTCAAAATGCGCAGATAGCCACCATTTCGATTAGCGAAGCGCGGGCCCAATTCATTAAATAACTTTACAACAACTTCACGATCACGTGTACGATTAAACGCTAAACGATGATTGGCCAGTGAAGGCTTTTTACCTAAAGTAATCAACGGTTCAGCTACACGGCGTAACTCTTTAGCTTTCGGCAAAGTAGTTACAATCGCTTCGTGAGTCAACAATGAATTAGCCATATTACGCAACATAGCAGCACGATGACTGCTGGTGCGGTTTAATTTGCGGTTACCATTACGATGACGCATGTCATTATCCTTTAATCATCAAACTTGTGGCTTTTCCAGACTGGCCGGCGGCCAGGCTTCCAGTTTTGAACCCAACGTCAAACCTTTGGAAGCCAGGACTTCCTTGATTTCATTCAGAGATTTTCTACCCAGATTCGGAGTTTTCAACAGTTCAGTCTCTGTACGTTGAATCAAATCGCCAATATAGTAAATATCTTCAGCTTTCAAACAGTTTGCTGAACGAACGGTCAACTCCAGATCATCCACAGGACGAAGTAGAATAGGATCAATAGGTGGTTCTTTTTCTTCCACTACTGCTACCGGCGTACCCTGTAAATCAGCAAAGATTGACATCTGATCAATCAAAATACAGGCCGCACTGCGTACCGCTTCTTCCGGATCAATTGCACCATTGGTTTCAATATCCAAAACTAAGCGGTCTAAATCAGTACGTTGCTCCACACGAGCCGGTTCCACTTCAAAGCTGACACGACTGATAGGCGAAAAGCTTGCATCCAGTTGAATAGCGCCGATACGTTTGTGATCGTCTTTATTTCGACGACCAGACACAGCTTCATAACCACGTCCTTGCTCAACCTTGATTTCCATATTAATACTTCCACCTTCTGACAGATGGCAGATAACATGATCAGGATTAACAATTTCGACGTCATGTGGTAACTCGATATCAGCAGCAGTAACAACTCCTGCTCCAGACTTTTTCAGACTTAGAGTTACCTCTGTGCGGCCATGCACTTTAAATACTACGCCCTTCAGATTCAGAAGAATATCAACAACATCTTCCTGAACACTGTCAAGCGTAGAGTATTCATGCAATACGCCTTCAATCGTTACTTCTGTCGACGCATAACCATTCATTGATGACAGTAAGATACGACGCAAAGCATTACCCAACGTATGGCCGAAACCACGTTCAAACGGCTCCATAGACACTTTGGCTCGAGTAGCAGACAAGGTGTCAACGTCAATTTGACGCGGTTTCAAGAATTCGGATGTGTTTTGCATTTAACTGTCCTCACTTAACCAGCTTTATTTAGAGTAAAACTCTACCACCAGCTGTTCATTAATATCGCCACTCAATTCAGTGCGATCTGGCATGTTTTTGAAAACACCTTCCAGTTTGCCTTCTTCAACAGAAACCCAGCTTGGTAAGCCGATCTGACTGGCCAGACTGAAAGCTTCTTGAATACGCACCTGTTTTTTGGCTTTTTCGCGAACAGCAACTACATCACCAGCTTTTACTTGAAAAGAAGGGATATTGACAACTTGGCCGTTCACGGTAATGGCTTTGTGAGATACCAACTGACGGGCTTCAGCACGTGTAGAACCAAAACCCATGCGGTATACCACGTTGTCTAAACGAGATTCCAACAACTGAAGCAGCAATTCACCAGTCGAACCTTTACGACGGGCTGCTTCAGCAAAATAACGGCGGAACTGACGTTCCAAAACGCCGTAAATACGACGAATTTTTTGTTTTTCACGCAATTGCAATCCATAGCCAGACAGGCGAGGTTTTTTCGCACCGTGCTGACCTGGAGCAGAATCCAGCTTACATTTAGAATCCAGAGAGCGACGAGCACTCTTCAGAAAAAGATCAGTACCCTCACGACGGGCTAATTTACATTTCGGGCCGGTATAACGTGCCATACTCGAATACTCCTGTTAGATACGACGTTTTTTAGGTGGCCGACAACCATTGTGTGGCAATGGAGTAACGTCTGTAATACTGGTAATCTTGAAACCAAGAGCGTTGAGCGCACGTACAGAAGATTCGCGACCAGGACCCGGCCCTTTAATACGAACTTCCAGATTTTTTACGCCATACTCTTGGGCAACTTTGCCAGCTGCTTCAGCCGCAACCTGAGCGGCAAATGGTGTGCTTTTACGTGAACCTTTAAAACCAGCACCGCCAGAGGTAGCCCAAGATAATGCATTGCCCTGACGGTCAGTGATAGTAATGATGGTATTATTGAAAGATGCATGTACATGCACAATACCTTCACTTACGGATTTACGTACTTTCTTGCGCACACGAGCTGTGTTTGCTTTAGCCATTATTGTTCCTTATCAATTATTTCTTGCCTGCAATCGCTTTACGCGGACCTTTACGAGTACGCGCATTGGTACGGGTACGCTGACCACGGCAAGGCAAACCACGACGATGACGCAGACCACGATAGCAGCCCATATCCATCAATCGTTTGATGTTCATGGTTACTTCACGACGCAAATCACCTTCTACATGGTATTTGGCAATTTGTTCACGTAAAGCATCAAGTTGAGCCTCGTCCAAATCTTTAACTTTAGTGCTCGGCACAACGCCGGCAGCTTCGCAAACCAGTTTAGCGCGAGACGAACCAATACCATAAATAGCCTGAAGGCCAATTACGATATGGGCATTGTTAGGGATATTCACCCCTGCAATACGAGCCATATTTTTTCCTTAGGGCAAAAAGTCTGTCACTATAACATAAAGACTTAGGGTTATCCAATTAGCCTTGACGTTGTTTGTGACGAGGGTCGGTACAAATCACACGTACAACGCGGTTGCGACGGATGATTTTACAATTGCGGCAAATTTTCTTTACCGACGGCTGAACGCGCATATTATTTCCTTTCTACTCTTAGCGGGCGCGGAAAACGATGCGAGCACGAGTCAAATCGTACGGAGTCAATTCCACAGTCACCTTATCTCCAGGAGAAATACGTATGTAATGCATACGCATTTTTCCAGAAATATGACCTAAAACGACATGATCGTTTTCTAGTTTAACTTTAAAAGTTGCGTTGGGCAGGGTTTCAAGGATTTCACCCTGCATTTGTATGGTATCTTCTTTAGCCATAATACTTAACGACGTGATGATAATGATTTCATCGCAGAACGCTTCATTAGATGTTCATACTGACTACTCATCACATAAGAAGCAATTTGCGTTTTAAAATCCATGGTCACCACCACCAGAATAAGTAGTGAGGTGCCACCTAGGTAGAAAGGTACATTCATCGCAGAAGTTAGTACTTCCGGAATCAGGCACACGATAGCTATATAAATTGCGCCCCAGAAGGTTAAACGCAATACAACTTTCTCCAGATAACGACTGGTTTGTTCACCAGGGCGAATACCCGGCACGAAAGCACCACTTTTCTTCAGATTTTCTGCCATTTCTCTTGGACTGAATACCAACGCCGTATAGAAATAACAAAAGAAGATAATAGTAGCTGCAAATAGCAAAATATAAACAGGCTGACCATGCTGCAAGAGTGTGGCCAGTTTCTGCAACCATCCATCTTGATTAGCTGAACCAAACCAGCTTAATAGAGTAGAGGGAAACAGAATAATACTAGACGCAAAAATTGGCGGTATCACGCCGGCCATATTCAATTTAAATGGCAAATGTGAATTCTGAGCCTGCATAATGCGATTACCTACTTGCCGCTTAGCATATTGCACCGGTACTTTACGTTGTGCACTTTCGATGTATACAACAGCATAAATCAAAGCTAATGCCCCAACAATCAGTGCAACAGCCATCAAATAACTGATTGAACCCTGACTAGTCAGTGTTAGTAAGCGACCAATACCGGCAGGCAGACTGGCTGCGATACCGGCAGTAATAATCAGCGAAATACCATTACCAATACCACGTTCTGTAATCTGCTCACCAAGCCACATAAGAAACATGGTTCCGGTAACCAGACACACCATGGTAGTCAAATAAAATTCAAACTGGCCAGATACCACTACATTTTGTTGATAAACAAATGCTGCGGCACCGAAACTTTGTAGAGTAGCCAACAATACAGTGCCATAACGCGTATATTTCGTCAAAGTCCGACGTCCAGCTTCACCTTCCTTTTTGAGTGCTTTCAGGGAAGGGATAATTTCAGAAGCCAGCTGTACAATAATTGAAGCTGAAATATATGGCATAACACCAATTGCAAAGATACTGAACCGTTGCAGTGAACCGCCGGAAAACATATTGAGCATGCTCAATATGCCTCCGCCGGCACTTTCATACAGTTTGGTCAAAGCAGCACCATCCACACCGGGCACTGGAATATGCGATCCGATGCGGAATACAACCAACGCACCAAGCAAAAATAACAGACGATTTTTTAAATCACCAAACTTTGAAAGTCCTGTTGCGGATTGCGGATTAGCCACTTGTTTCCTTGCCTTATTCTGCTACTTTACCACCGGCAGCTTCAATGGCCTGTTGCGCACCTTTGGTGGCTTTAATACCATTTAAAGTTACCGCCTTATCAATGTTGCCAGATGCAATAATTTTGACATTCAAAGCAGTTGCAGGTACCAATCCGGCCTGTTTCAATACCAGAACATCAATTTCGTTTACTGCAACTCTTGCCAGTTCATCCAGACGCACTTCAGCATTTAGATGAGCTGTCATAGATTTAAAGCCACGTTTCGGCAAGCGACGCTGCAAAGGCATTTGTCCGCCTTCGAAACCAACTTTATGATAACCACCTTTACGGCTTTTCTGACCTTTGTGCCCACGGCCACAGGTTTTGCCTAAACCACTGCCGATGCCACGACCCACGCGGCGAGCCGCATGTTTAGCACCTTCAGCAGGCTGAATGGTATTCAAAAGCATGTTACTTCTCCACTTTCAAAAGGTAGCTGATTTTGTTGATCATGCCACGATTTTCGGGGGTATCAAGCACTTCAACAGTATGCTCACGATGACGCAAACCTAAGCCACGTGCGCAGGCACGATGAGCGGCAATAGTGCCAATCAAGCTTTTAACCAGTGTAATGCGTACGGTTTTCTGCTCACTCATGATCTGCTCCTAAAATTTCTTCTACGGTCAGGCCACGTTTGGCAGCAATTTCAGCTGGCGTGTACAGTTTAGACAAACCATCCAATGTTGCACGAACAATATTGTAAGGATTAGTTGAACCATGCACTTTAGCAGAGATATTATGAATGCCCATTGCATCAAAAACCAAACGCATCGGACCACCTGCTTTCACACCATTACCTTCTTTGGCAGGCTGCATGAATACGCGAGTAGCGCCATGACGACCGATTACTTCATGATGAATTGTACGGCCATTTAATGGCACTTTAATCATGTTACGACGTGCATGATCCATGGCTTTCTGTACAGCAACAGGAACCTCTTTAGATTTACCTTTGCCCATACCGATGCGACCATCGCCATCACCTACTACGGTTAAAGCTGAAAAAGCCATAATGCGGCCACCTTTAACCACTTTGGTCACACGGTTTACGGCAACCATCTTTTCGATCAGGCCGTCACCGCGTTCTTCAGTTTCGTGTTTTGCCATATTTCTGGTCTCCAGTTTATTAGAAGCTTAAGCCGTTTTCACGGGCTGCCTCAGCCAAGGCTTTAACGCGACCATGGTATTGAAAACCTGAACGGTCAAATGCCACTGCTTCAATGCCGGCTGCTTTAGCTTTTTCAGCAATGCGTTTGCCAACCACTACCGCAGCGTCTACATTGCTGCCGTATTTGATGCTGGCACGCACATCAGCCTCAAGAGTAGAAGCCTGAGCCAATACTCGATCACCTTCAGCGCTAATAACCTGGGCATAAATGTGATTATTGGTACGAAAAACGCACAATCTCACTTTGTTCAGGGCTGCAATTTTGGCACGGGTTTTACGTGCACGACGCAGTCTTGCTACATTTTTATCCATCAGTGAGCCTCAATTATTTTTTCTTGGTTTCTTTAATAACGACACGCTCATCAGCATATCGTACACCTTTACCTTTATAAGGTTCAGGCGGACGGAATCCACGAATTTCAGCAGCAACTTGCCCTACTACCTGTTTGTCAGCACCAGCAATGATAATTTCGGTAGCTGAAGGTGTAGTAGCTGTAATGCCTTCTGGCAATTCGTAATTAATCGGATGAGAGTAGCCCAAAGAAAGATTCAATACCTTTCCTTGAGCTTGAGCGCGATAGCCTACACCAATCAATTGCAGTTTTTTCTCAAAACCATTGCTTACACCAACAACCATGTTGTGCAGTAACGCACGCACGGTACCAGATAAAGCATTCGCTTTTGTACTGCTGTCGTTGGCAGTAATAACTAATTGTCCATCATTTAATGCTACATTTACTTCAGCATGCTGATGCAGGGACAGTTCGCCGTTTTTACCTTTAACAATGATAGCTTCTGGAGAGAACTTAACGTCAACGCCAGCCGGAACGACTACCGGATGTTTAGCAATTCGAGACATGTTTTCCCCTTAGGCAACCACGCATAACAACTCACCGCCGATACCATTGGCACGGGCTTTGCGGTCAGTCATTACACCTTTAGAAGTGCTCACAATCACAACGCCCAAACCATTCATTACTGAAGGAATGTCGTTGGAACCTTTATACACACGCAGACCAGGACGTGAAACGCGTTGAATGCGTTCAATCACAGGCTGACCAGCGTAGTATTTTAATTGTATTTCCAATGTCGCCTTGGTTTCGGTAGATACGGCAAAGTCTTCTACGTAACCTTCTTCTTTCAAAACTTTGGCAATAGCCACTTTCAGTTTGGAAGACGGCATGCTTACAGATGCTTTGTTAGCACGCTGAGCATTACGAATACGGGTCAACATATCGGAAATAGGATCATGCATACTCATATTTTATACTCCTATTACCAGCTGGCTTTGATTACGCCCGGAATTTCACCACGCATGGCGATTTCACGGATTTTAGTACGGGCCAAGCCGAATTTACGGAAATTACCACGCGGACGACCTGTCAAAGCGCAGCGACGACGTTGACGAATCGGAGCAGCATTACGCGGAATAGCCTGCAGTTTCAATCGAGCCTGAAAATGCTCTTCATCAGTCGCATTGGCATCATTGATGATAGCGAAAATGGCTTCGCGTTTGGCAGCATATTTTTTTGCCAAAGCTTCGCGCTTCAGCTCACGATTAATAAGTGCTTTCTTAGCCATAATTAACCCTTAAACGGAAATTTGAACAGAGACAACAGTGCTTTGGCTTCTGCATCAGTTTTGGCAGTCGTGGTGATGGTAATATTCAGACCACGCAAAGCATCAATTTTGTCGTATTCAATTTCCGGGAAAATAATTTGTTCACGCACGCCCATGTTGTAGTTACCACGACCGTCAAATGATTTACCGTTTACGCCACGGAAGTCACGCACACGTGGTAGGGCAATGGCAATTAATCGATCCAGAAACTCATACATACGGTCACGGCGTAAAGTTACTTTACAACCGATTGGATAGTTATCACGGATTTTGAAACCCGCAATTGATTTACGTGCTACGGTTACTACCGGTTTCTGACCAGCAATTTTCTCTAAGTCACCAACTGCATGTTCCATTACTTTCTTATCGGCAACCGCTTCGCCCACACCCATATTCAGAGTGATTTTTTCAATACGCGGTACTTCCATAATAGATTTGTAACCGAACTGTTTGGTCAACTCAGGAACAACAGTGGTGTTATAAAAGTCTTTTAAACGAGCCATTGATTACTCCTTAAGCTCCCACGACAGCACCGGTAGATTTGTATACACGTGTACGTACTACTTTACCGTCTACAGTTTCTACTTTAATGCCTACGCGGTCAGCTTTTTGGGTTTCCGGATTGAAAATCGCTACATTGGAGATAGCCAATGGCGCATCTTTGGTAATTACACCACCTTCAATTCCACGCATGGGATTTGGTTTTTGGTGACGTTTTACGCGGTTCACACCATCAACAATCACCTTCTCACCGAGAACACATACGACTTTACCCTGTTTGCCCTTATCTTTACCGGCAATGATGATCACCTGATCACCAGTTTTAATCTTTTTCATTGCAACCTCACTTACAGTACTTCAGGAGCCAATGAAACGATTTTCATGAATCGCTCAGTACGTAGCTCACGGGTTACCGGGCCAAAAATACGGGTACCAATTGGTTCCAATTTAGTATTCAACAGCACGGCTGCATTGTTATCAAACTTAATCAGTGCACCGTCGTTACGACGTACACCTTTTGCTGTGCGAACAACTACAGCATTATATACATCGCCCTTTTTTACGCGACCACGAGGAGCTGCGTCTTTAACGGCCACTTTGATGATGTCGCCTACAGATGCGTAGCGACGCTTAGATCCACCTAATACTTTGATGCACATTACACGGCGTGCACCAGAGTTGTCAGCCACATCTAAGATGGTCTGCATTTGAATCATGTTATTACCTTTTAAAATCCAACTTAATTTACCGCTTTCAAACAGCCTGTTACCTCTTTATGGCTGTTTGAAACCTTTAACGGTTCTAGTAAACCAGTCTTGGGTCCCGAAGGGAGAGTTCCGGCGAGCGCCGGAAACTTTCAGGAAACTGAAAGTTAAGGAACGAAGTTTACAGACAATATTGGATTGTCGCAATACTTCGTTCCCTAATTGCAGCACTTTGTTGTGTTAATTACACATTGCGTGCTTTTTCAATCAGCTCAGTTACAACCCAGCTTTTGGTTTTTGACATTGGGCGACCTTCGGAAATGACAACAACGTCACCAATACCGTATTGGTTTTGCTCATCGTGGGCATGGATTTTAGTCGAACGACGAATCACCTTACCATACAACGGGTGCTTTACTTTGCGTTCAACCAGTACGGTTACGGTTTTATCCATTTTGTCGCTCACGACTTTGCCCTGCAAAGTACGTACGTTTTTAGCTTCAGTCATTATTCACCATCCTTCTGATGCAAAATGGTTTTTACACGAGCAATATTACGACGCACTTTTTTCAGCTCACTGTTTTTACCCAGCTGGCCGGTGGCATGCTGCATACGCAATCCGAATTGCGCTTTCAGCAGGCCAACCAGTTCTTCGTTTAACTGCTCAACAGATTTGTCTTTCAATTCACTGGTTTTCATTATTGACCTACCTGGCGTTTAACAAATACGGTCTGAATCGGCAATTTGGCAGCAGCCAGCTCGAAAGCCTGACGAGCCAAAGTTTCATCTACACCGTCCATTTCGTAGAGCATTTTGCCCGGCTGAATTTCGGCGATGTAATATTCAACATTACCTTTACCGCCACCCATACGAACCTGAATCGGTTTCTCGGTAATGGGTTTATCCGGGAATACACGAATCCAGATGCGACCGCCACGTTTGATATGACGTGTCATTGCTCGACGTGCTGCTTCAATTTGGCGTGCAGTCAGACGACCACGACCCACAGCTTTCAGACCAAAATCACCAAAGCTAACTTTATTGCCACGAGTAGCAATACCGGTATTGCGGCCTTTCTGCTGTTTGCGGTATTTCATTCTAGTTGGCTGCAGCATTTCGACCACCTGCCTTTCTGCTGTGTTTCTTTTCCTGTTCCGGCTTGGCCTGAATTTCACCTGGTGTCAGTTCACCTTTGTAAACCCAAACTTTTATACCGATGATGCCGTATGTGGTTTTGGCTTCGCTGGTTGCGTAGTCCACATTAGCACGCAGGGTATGCAGAGGCACACGACCTTCGCGATACCATTCGGTACGAGCAATTTCAATACCGTTTAATCGTCCGGAAGACATGATTTTGATACCTTTGGCACCAACACGCATGGCATTTTGCATAGCGCGTTTCATGGCACGGCGAAACATTACACGTTTTTCCAACTGGGCTGCAATATTATCAGCAATAATTTGTGCATCAATTTCCGGTTTACGGATTTCTTCGATGTTGACATGTACCGGCACACCCATGATTTTCTGCAAATCACGTTTTAATACTTCGATGTCTTCACCTTTTTTACCAATCACAATTCCCGGACGGGCACTATAAATGGTAATACGTGCAGATTTAGCCGGACGCTCAATAACTACGCGACCAACAGAAGCATTAGCCAGTCGTTTGCGCAGAAAATTACGTACGTCAATATCTTCTTTCAGCACTTTGGAAAAGTCGCCGCTTTTGGCAAACCATTTGGAAGACCAATCTTTATTCACTGCCAGGCGAAAGCCTGTAGGGTTAATTTTTTGTCCCATCGCTTTTCCTTAGTTGCCCACAATCACGTTGATGTGACAAGTTTGTTTTTCGATGCGATTACCACGACCTTTGGCACGTGCCTGAAAACGTTTCAGGCTCGGACCTTTGTCGACATAAATGGTAACCACTTTCAATTCGTCAATATCAGCACCTTCGTTATGCTCGGCATTGGCCACAGCAGACTCCAGTACTTTTTTGATCAGCTCAGCACCTTTTTTGGGGCTGAATGTCAAAATATTCAACGCTTGGGCAATATCTTTGCCACGCACCAAGTCAGCAACAAGACGGGCTTTTTGCGCAGAAATGCGGGCATTTTTGTGTTGTGCACTAACTCTCATGTTTTATCCCTTATTTTTTAGCCTTCTTATCAGCCAGATGGCCTTTGAAGGTACGGGTCAATGAGAACTCACCCAATTTATGGCCTACCATGTTGTCGCTAATAAACACGGGCACGTGGGTACGGCCGTTGTGTACAGCGATGGTCAAACCGATAAAATCAGGCAGAATAGTGGAACGACGTGACCAGGTTTTAATCGGGCGCTTGTCGTTATTAGCACGAGCCGCATCGACTTTTTTCAGTAAATGCAGGTCGACATATGGGCCTTTTTTCAATGAACGAGCCATATCAGTTAACCTTTATTTGAGTAACGGCGGCGAACAATCATGTTGTTCGTGCGTTTATTACGACGAGTACGATAGCCTTTGGTCGGTGTACCCCATGGGCTAACCGGTTCGCGGGCTTCACCTGTACGACCTTCACCACCACCATGCGGGTGATCTACTGGGTTCATTACTACACCGCGAACGGTCGGACGAACACCGCGCCAGCGTTTGGCACCAGCTTTACCCAGTTTTTGCAGGCTTTGCTCTTCGTTGCCTACTTCACCAATAGTGGCACGGCAGTCAACGTGAATTTTTCGCACTTCACCAGAACGCAGACGCAACTGAGCATATACACCTTCTTTTGCAAGAAGTACGGCAGATGCGCCAGCGGAACGAGCAATCTGTGCGCCTTTACCCGGCTTCATTTCGATACAGTGCAGTGTAGTACCAACCGGAATATTGCGAATAGGCAGGTTGTTACCTGCTTTGATTGCAGCTTCGGAACCGGAAACCAGCACAGCACCAACCTGTACATTGCGTGGAGCAATGATATAACGGCGCTCACCATCGGCGAAGCACAACAAGGCAATATGGGCGGTACGGTTTGGGTCATACTCAATGCGTTCAACTTTAGCAGCGATACCGTCTTTGTCGTTACGTTTGAAGTCTACAACACGGTAGTGATGCTTGTGACCACCACCTTTATGGCGAGTGGTAATGCGACCACCGTGGTTACGGCCAGCAGTTGAAGACTGTTTTTCCAATAATGGTGCATATGGAGCACCTTTGTGCAAGCCTTCTGTTACCACGCGTACCATGCCGCGACGGCCAGCAGAAGTCGGCTTCATTTTAACAATAGCCATAGTGCTTATTCCTTATCTGCAGAAGCGGCAGCAGATTCAATGTCCAGCTCCTGACCAGCCGCAAGACTGACATAAGCTTTTTTGACATCACTGCGCTTACCGATGGTACGGCCAAAACGTTTATTTTTGCCTTTAATGATGGTGGTGGCTACTGAGTCCACTTTCACATTAAATAATAGTTCCACGGCTGCCTTGATTTCAGGCTTGGTGGCATTTGGCAATACTTTAAACGTCATCTGGTTGCGTTTTTCAGCCAGCATGTTGCTTTTTTCAGAAACAACAGGAGCCAAGAGCACTTGCATTAAACGTTGTTGATTCATACCCATTGCTCCTCAAGTTGTGCAACTGCTGCTTTGGTAAGCACTACTTTCTTAAAGCGTAACAGATTGTACGGATCAGTTTGCTGTGCTTCCAAAACCAGTACATTTGGCAGGTTACGGCTGGACAGATAAACGTTTTCATCCAACTGTTTGGTGATGAACAGTACTTGTTCCATACCCAGATTTTTCACCTGTTCGGCAAAGGCTTTGGTTTTAGGTGTAGCAGCAGATAATTCGTCAATTACAAACAGGCGTTCATTACGTACCAGCTGAGACAGAATAGCTGCCATACCCGCACGGTACATCTTGCGATTTACTTTCTGGGTAAAGTTTTCATCTGGTTTATTTGGGAACGCACGACCACCACTGCGCCACAGCGGAGAAGAAGTCATACCAGAACGGGCACGGCCAGTTCCTTTCTGACGCCATGGTTTTTTAGTGGAATGTTTTACTTCAGCACGAGTCAGCTGTGAACGGTTACCAGAGCGAGCATTAGCCAAAAAGGCCGTTACAAGCTGGTGAACCAGATCTTTATTGTATTCACGTGCAAACAACGCGTCAGAAGCAGCAACCGCACCTGCAACCTGACCTTGAGCATCAATTAATTTCAGTTCCATTACGCACCTACCTTCACGCTCGGACGCACGACAACGTTGCTGTTAACCGCACCGGGCACCGCACCTTTCACCAGCAGCAGCTGACGTTCGGTATCTACGCGTACGATTTCGAGATTCTGAATGGTGGATTTAACGTTACCGTACTGACCAGCCATACGTTTACCCGGGAATACGCGACCCGGATCCTGCGCCATACCAGTTGAACCAGGTACGCGATGAGAACGGGAGTTACCGTGAGAAGCACGCTGAGAACCAAAATTGTGACGTTTGATGGTGCCAGAAAAGCCTTTACCTTTGCTGGTACCAGTGACATCAATCAACTGACCTGCTGCAAACATGCCGACATTGATTTCAGCACCTGCAGACAATTCAGCCAGTTTTTCAGCAGAAACAGCAAATTCAACCAAACCGCGTCCGGCTTCAACACCAGCTTTGGCAAAGTGACCTGCCTGTGCCTTGCTTACGCGATTGGCTTTTTTCTGACCAAAAGTCACCTGTACGGCAGTATAGCCGTCGGTAGCTTCGGATTTGAGTTGAGTGACGCGGTTAGCAGACATATCCAGTACGGTTACTGGAACGGATGCGCCGTTCTCATCGAACACGCGCGTCATGCCTACTTTGCGCCCAACCAGACCTAAAGTCATAGTTATTTCCTTTTATAAAGGGACCAATTACGATTGATTGGCCTCGCACAAATAAAGAATCTTGCCGACGTAAAATCGGCAAGATTGTGATAATATCATGTTTATTCTGCTTGAATCAATTTTTTATGTAACTAAAGCACGGATTTTTAGGTAAAAACAACGATTACGCCTTACTGATAAAGTCTAGATTAGGTTTAGACGTTTTATCGTCATGAAATATCAATCGTTTAGCTGCATTTTTTGTTTGTTAGTAGATGTCATTTGCTTAATTCATCTGTGATATTTTGCAGAAAACGCAACCTCTCTGGTTTTAGTTTACCTTCAGCTAATGCTTGCTTGAGAGCGCAGCCCGGCTCCTGACGGTGGGTGCAATTATGAAATCGGCATTGACCGATATAAGAACGCATATCAGGAAAGTAATGCAGCAAATCGCCTGTATGTAAATAATGCAGCCCAAATGCCTGCAACCCGGGTGAATCGATTAACTGACTCTCAGTATTGAGATCATATAACTGCGCATGAGTTGTGGTATGACGTCCGGAATCCAGCGCAGATGAAATCGTACCCACCCGAGCCTGCTCTTTACCCAGAAGGGCATTGGTTAAAGTAGATTTACCCATGCCGGACTGTCCTAGCAGGATAGCACATTCACCCTGTAAATGTTCACGCAACAGAGTTATATCATTCAGAGCGCTGATGTTGATTACCTTATAGCCGAGGCTCTGATAATAAGTTAGTTTTACCAACCATTCAGCATTCTGAGGTAAGTCAGCCTTATTTAAAATAATCAGTGGCGTTATGTCTGCCGCTTCAGCTGCCAGCAATGCCCGCTGCAACAACAATTCACTTGGTGTAGGTACCGCCGCCAGCACTATTAGCATCAGAGTAACATTGGCTGCTATAAGCTTAGTGCGTGTTGCATCCTGACGGTATAGCAGGCTGCGACGGGGTAAATAATCTTCAATCACGGCTTGTTGTTGGTTGATATGCCCGATATACACAATATCACCGCAAGCAAAATCTATTCTTTTTTTTCGGGTAGTAGCCTCGTACATTTTTCCGGCGGCAGTACGCACCTGAAAACGCCGACCGAAACTGGTAACAATTTGCGCCGTTAATAACTTATCCGTCTGCTGCACCATTCCTAATGTCCTAATGTGCCTTTATTGCTGTCTGAAGTGCCGCAATACGTTCTCGTGCACCAGGATGAGAATCATAAAAGCGAGAATACCAGATATCTGAGACGAGACTGGCAGCATTGCTACGGTAGAGTTTGGTCAGCGCCTGAATTAAATCCTCAGCATGGGCATATTTAGCTGCAAACCGGTCGGCTTCAAATTCATTTTTACGAGACAAAACACTTGCCAGTGGTGAAAATGGGAAAGTAAACAGTGGTAGCACCAGCATAAACAATAATAAGGCCATGGCATGACTGGGTTCATGCACACCCAGCCCCAGATAAAAACCCGCCTGGGGCAATAGCCAACCTAAAACCGCAAATACAATTAAGGCAAGTATAAAAGTAACAATCATTTGCTTGAATACATGCTTGTGAGCAAAATGTCCTAATTCGTGCGCCAGCACGGCTTCAACTTCGTTTACTTGCATATCTTTTAGAAGGGTATCAAAAAATACAATGCGCTTGTGCTTCCCAAGACCTGTAA
Organism: Snodgrassella sp. B3837; assembly: GCF_026535955.1. NCBI lineage: Bacteria > Pseudomonadati > Pseudomonadota > Betaproteobacteria > Neisseriales > Neisseriaceae > Snodgrassella > Snodgrassella sp. B3837. The sequence continues at coordinate 117,586 of NZ_JAFNPI010000011.1, read as the reverse complement.
AGTATGCATTACCATGTCCGCTACGTTTGGATCCATCCATGACAAAAATTCCATCACTGTGAAAGCCTGTACGTTGTAGCAGATTTTCGATACGAGCACGCATGACATCATCTTGTAATGGTTCAAATTTATTAAATAATGGAGCAATCCATTTAGGAAATGCCCACATCAATAACAAAGAAAAACTTACCCAAACCAGCCAAACCACAAGCCACCATGCACCTCCGAACCAGTTTGCTGCAATCAGAATCTGCATGATTAATAGTATGATGTATAGCAAAGGTAAGCCAACAATAATAGCCAGCAAACATCCTTTGAATTGATCAGCAATAAACGTAGCTGGTGTCATTTTGTTAAAACCGAATTTAGCTTCAAGGCAAAAGCTGCGATACCATGCTAATGGCCAGCCCAATACCATATTCACCAGTGCAAACAAACCAATTAACAAAATTCCTTGTACTATATCGTGGTGTGTCCACTTTTGACTTAGACGTGCCAACAAATCTAACCCGCCGCCAAGTGTAAACACCAATAGCAACAATGCCTGAAACAGTATTTCGTAACGAGCCAGACGTTGTTTGGCTAAAGTGTAATCTGCTGCTTTCTGATGCTCATCCAGTGATACGTTGGCTAAGAATGCAGCAGGTACGCGGCTTCGATGCGCTAATACAGCTTTACTCTGACGTACAGACAGATACAACTGACCACAGGTTGTAGATACGAAAAATAAAAGAAATAGTAGATAGACTGTTTGGGCAGAAAGATAAAACGCCATAAAAACACACTATAGCTTAAAAATAATGATTGTAGCGGAGTTTGTACGTTATGGGTGGATAAAAGCGGCAATTCGAAAATCCCTTTTTTTAAATAGAAATTTACCACGCTTTTAGCCTGTTTAATAAATTTTCATGCCTGTATTTATTAGTTTCTAAACCAGAATAAATTTTCAAATTATCTTTTAATTTACCGTAAAAAAATAAGCTATCAGCCATTAGAGAAAGCAGCTAAAATGATGTTTTGTTATCAATCAAGATTAAGATATGCAAAACGATAAAAATCTTGTCTGGCTGGATATGGAAATGACTGGCTTAAATCCGGATACTGACCGGATTATTGAAGTCGCCATGATCATAACCGATAGTGATCTTAATATTTTAGCTCAGTCTGAAGTACTAGTTATTCATCAGCCAGATAGTATTATTAATCATATGGACAAATGGAATACGTCTACCCACACACGTACAGGCTTGATAGATAAAGTAAGGGCTTCTACCTTGACTGAAGCGGAAGCGGAAGAAAAATTGTTAGCCTTTATCAGTGAGTGGGTACCCGAAAAAGCTTCACCAATGTGCGGCAATTCGATTCATCAGGACCGTCGCTTTATGGTGCGATATATGCCGAAACTGGAAGCTTACTTTCACTATCGCAATTTGGATGTATCTACATTAAAAGAATTGGCTAAACGTTGGAACCCGCCTGTTGCAAAGGGTATAAGCAAAAAAGGCGCTCATCAGGCTCTGGATGATATTAAGGAAAGTATTGAAGAAATGGCTTATTATCGCAAACATTTCTTAACAGTATCTGCCTGATTTTGTATACTCCGCCTTTATTCTTTGCTGAAAAATTTTCCGGTTATGATGAATCCATCTTGTCCTATTAATCAGACAGCCATCTGGGCACAGCTACATCAACATCAGCGCAGTACCCGTTTTTTGCACATGCGTGATCTATTTCGGCAACAGCCGGATCGTTTTGAACAAATGCATGAGCAATTAAATGGCCTATTACTGGATTACAGCAAAAACCGCATTACTGAAGATACTCTGACATTATTAATAGAGCTGGCCAATATTGCCGATGTACGAGGCTGGACAGATAAAATGCGGCGCGGCGAAAAAATCAATGTCAGTGAAAACCGCGCAGTGTTGCACACAGCGCTCCGGCTTCCCCCTCAGGCTGAAGTCTATGTCGATGATCACAATATCGTTCCCGATATTCATCATGAACTTGAACGTGCCTATAGCTTTGCCGAAGCGGTTCGTTGTGGAGAATACACAGGAGCTCAGGGAAACCGTATTACGGATATTATCAACATCGGTATTGGTGGTTCTCATTTAGGGCCGGAAATGGTTACATTGGCATTACGACCGTTTCAGCAATCTGGATTGAATATTCATTATGTAGCCAATGTTGATGGCGCCAATTTGACGCAGGTATTAGAAAAAGTAAACCCTGCTACAACAATTTTTATTATTGCCAGCAAATCCTTTACTACACCAGAAACCTTACTGAACGCACAGACTGCACGAAGCTGGTTTATACAGCATGGCTTGCGTGAAACTGATATCGGCCGCCATTTCATTGCTATTACCAGTGCAATTGATAAAGCACAGGCTTTTGGCATAAAACCTGAGCACATATACGCTATGTTTGAGTGGGTGGGCGGTCGCTACTCTGTCTGGTCAACAATTGGTCTGTCAGTTATCTTTGCCATTGGTAAAGATAACTTTCAAAATTTCCTCGCCGGCGGTCGGGCAATGGATGAACATTTCTTTCATGCGCCATTAAGACACAACATTCCCGTTTTACTTGGTTTGATTGGCCTGTGGTATCACACATTTTATACCACCACCAGCCATGCAATTATCCCGTATGACCACGGATTGCGCCGTCTCGCAGCACATTTACAACAACTGGATATGGAAAGTAATGGCAAACAGGTAAGCCGTTATGGAGAGCGACTGGATTTTGATACGGGGCCAATCATCTGGGGTGAAGAGGGCGTAAACTGCCAGCATGCTTTTTTTCAGCTCCTTCATCAAGGGCCACGTCTGATATCCTCTGACTTTATCATTCCGATTAACAGTTTCTACCGTGTCAGTACGCAACACAAGGTACTTGTAGCCAATGCATTTGCTCAGACTGAGGCCTTAATGCATGGCAAAACACTGGCTGAAGCCTATGCAGAACTCATGACTTTAGACAATAAACGTCGTGATATCATGGCTCCACAAAAAGTATTTCCTGGTAATCAACCATCTAATACCTTGCTGCTAGATGAAATCAATCCTTTTAATCTGGGGATGTTGCTAGCCATGTATGAACATAAAGTCTTCGTTCAGGGCGTGGTATGGGGGATAAACTCTTTCGACCAATGGGGCGTAGAGTACGGAAAAGTTCTGGCGAAACACATAGAACCCGAATTGAGCAACACAGATACGCTTAGCCATGATGCATCTACCAATGGCCTCATAGACTACTTTAGAAAACATCACCATGAGACAAACCCTGCATGATATCACCACAAAACTAGAAGAACTCGGACACACTGTAACCTGTGCAGAATCTTGTACCGGTGGCCTACTGGCAGCTGAGTTAACTCAACTTCCAGGAAGTTCCGGCTGGTTTAATATGGGCTATGTAACTTACAGCAATCAAGCAAAGCAACACTTGCTCAATGTTAATGAAGTTACTTTACGACATTATGGTGCTGTAAGTGAAGAATGTGTACGTGAAATGGCTCTAGGAGCACTGATTGACGCCAAAGCTGATTATGCCCTTTCTATCTCCGGTATTGCCGGACCAACTGGCGGCAGTACTGAAAAACCTGTTGGCACGGTCTGGTTCGGATTGGCTACCAAACAACGCATTTGGGCCAAACAACACCTTTTCAAGGGAGATCGTGACGTCATTCGAGCACAGGCTGTGGAATATGCACTGCGGTTTTTGCGTCATTATTTATACCGCTAAGAAAATAAATCTGTCTAAAAAATAAGAAGCTGGCCGTAAACAATACCGGCCAGCTTGTTTTATTTTCTGCACAAACAAATTAATTATTCAATACGTTCACCATGAATGCTGACATCCATGCCTTCACGCTCAGCATCATGATCGATACGCAAACCACGGCATGCTAGTGCTGCTATTTTAAGAATCAGATATGTCATTACTACACTATAAACAACGGTAATTGCAACGTCTTTAACTTGTGCCAGCAGTTGACTGCCAACAGTGGATTCACCTCCGAAAATAGCATTACTGAATAGCATACCGGTTAAGATCGAACCCACTATTCCGCCAAAACCATGAATACCGAAAGCATCAAGCGAATCATCATAGCCAAATCTGCGTTTTAAAAACACAGCAGCAAAATATGCTGCTACCGCCGTTAGAATGCCAATTACCAGTGCAGCCTGAGGACCAACAAAGCCAGCAGCCGGTGTAATCCCAACCAGTCCGGATACGGCTCCGGAAGCCATCCCTAAAGCAGAGGGTTTATGTCCGGCCAATTTTTCACAAAGCATCCATGTCAATGCAGCTGAAGCCGCCGCTACCTGAGTGACCGCCATAGCCATGCCCGCTGAAGCATCCGCCGCACCTGCAGAACCAGCATTAAAACCAAACCAGCCCACCCATAACATCGCAGCACCAGTTAATGTTAATACCATATTATGAGGAGCCATAACATCTTTGCCATAACCGAGACGTTTACCAATTACCAATGCCGCTACCAGACCAGCAATACCGGCATTAATATGAACGACAGTACCCCCCGCAAAATCAAGAACTGGCGTATGTGAGTCAGCCATAAAGCCACCACCCCATACCCAGTGACAAACCGGAGCGTAAACTAAAGTTACCCACAATCCAGAAAAAACCAATAATGCAGAGAATTTAAGACGCTCAGCAAAAGCACCGGTAACAATCGCAGTAGAAATAATCGCAAACGTCATTTGGAAAAACATAAATACGGACTCGGGAACAGTACCACTACCATTTACGATGGTAGCCATTTCTCTGGTTTTATCCAATCCCATGCCAACAAGCATAAATCTGTCTAGCCCGCCAATGAAAGCATTTCCTGGAGTAAAAGCCAGTGAGTATCCTACTATCATCCACAAAACACTGACCAATGCTGCCACAACAAAACTGTGCATCATGGTACCTAACACATTTTTTTTGCGCACCATACCGCCATAAAACAATGCAAGTCCTGGTACGGTCATCAGCAAAACAAGTACGGCGGATGTCATCACCCATGCAGTATTACCAGCATTTATTTCCGACAGTGGCCGCCACCAGTCGGACAAATCGCCTGCTAGCAGCGGCAATGGCATCAGCAAGGGAGCAGCTAACAAACATTTATTTATTTGATTCATTTTATTTCCTTATTAAATAATACGTCTGTATTTACACCGCCGCATCACCTGATTCTCCGGTACGGATACGCACTACCTCATCGACATGCGAAACAAATACTTTACCGTCACCCACCTTACCTGTTCTGGCACAAGTAACAATCACTTCAATAGCACGCTCAACCAGTTCTTCCGTCAGAACAATTTCCATTTTGATTTTGGGTAAAAAATCCACTTCATATTCCGCTCCACGATAAATTTCAGTATGCCCTTTTTGCCGGCCAAAACCTTTTACCTCACTTACCGTCATTCCTTGTACACCTATCTCAGCCAATGCTTCACGAACATCATCCAATTTGAATGGTTTAATCATTGCAGTGATTTTTTTCATATAACACCCCATCATCGAATTTCACTATCTATCATCAATCAGGCAGAACCATAATTTATTCAAACCAGTATACTTAACTAAGTAGCGTAGTTTACAGTTATCTAAAGTGACTAATCACACCATACATCTTTCTTTTAAATTTGCAAAGATGTATCAAAATTACTGAGGTATCAAATGCCGTGTTCTGTTGATTTGATCTCTATCTTTTGATGAAGCAATCCCCATATAAGGCATGAAACTAAACAATTACAATCAAAAATATAATTATTTAAGCACAATCATCATAAATATTAATTCAAAACAACAAATGATTGGTGGCTCCCTTTTGGAAATTTTCTTTACCTCAATCAGTCTTTTTTCCTAAAGCCAAACTTCAATGTTATAAAACTACATATACCCTTTGAAATTTATAACTATTCTTAGAACAGCCCCACTCAAGTGACATGCATCTGACAGATACAATCAGGTATAATTGCACCCTAATAGCAAAATAAATACATATACGTCATTGAAACATTTGTTTCTGTTAAGAGGCCAGCATGCTAATTTGCAATCCATACGAAATCGTTATTCAAGGCATGACAAGTAATGGTAAACGCTTTCGCCCAAGTGACTGGGCTGAACGTTTATGCGGGGTATTGTCTTCTTTCGATCAAGGACACAGACTGTCTTATCACCAATGGGTTCGTCCTATTCTGGTTGATAATATCCGCTGCGTAGCAGTCGATCGCAAGCTAGAACAGATTAGCGCCACAGCCTTTAATTTCATGATGGATTTTGCGCACGATAACGATCTGCGCATTCTGGATTGCAAAGCTTTATTAGAAGAACAGGAACACAGACAAATCAGCCTGACAGATGCTGTTGCACAGGAAAATATCGTAGCGAAACACACCAAACAAATCGACTCTTCAACCTCTGTCGAAACAATTTCTCAGATTCCAGTCAGTCAATTACGAGAACTGAAACCAGCCGAAATAAGCTCTGCCTTTGCTGCATTACATATGTTACATCCTGATATTCGGGATATCACACAGTTTCAGGAATTGGTAACTATTCAGCAAGCAGAAGGTTATAGATTGCTGGGAATATTTGAAGAAGGTAAACAAAATGCAGTAACTGTTTGCGGATTTCGTATCGTCACCAACTTCACAGCCGGACGACATTTACATATAGATGATTTGGCCAGCCATCACTTACCGGTTCAGGATCATCAGATCAGCCAAATATTAGATGCATTGAAAGCCATCGGACTTAAAGAACAATGTAAGTGTATTCATGCAGATTCAAGTGTTTCATCTGATAACACTAATATGCATCACTTATACCTGAAACATGGTTTTATATTAACATGCCATAAATTCAGTTTTACGATTGAATGATAATAATTAGTAAAATAGCTCAATCAACCATTGTTTCATTAAAAAAACCGGATTGAATAAATTCTTCAATCCGGTTTTTTTATTCAACTTCATCATTCTGCTTCGGCCAAATAACCACGTAATTTCTGCATTGCTTTAGCTTCAATCTGACGAATACGTTCGGCAGAAACACCATATTCACCAGCCAGATCATGTAAGGTTAATCCGCCATCATCCGCAAGCCAGCGACTTTCCACAATATGACGGCTGCGTTCATCTAATTTGGCCAGAGCTGTTTGCAGACCATCAGTCTGTAAAGCGTAATGAGCTTGCTGAGCCAGTACCTGTGTTGGTTCGTTAGAACTGTCTGTTAACCAGTCTATCGGTGCAAAATTGTCTTCATCATCATTTTCAGCCAGTAAAGACATATCCTTACCAGTCATGCGCTGTTCCATTTCCAGCACTTCTGACAATTTTACGCCAAGATCATCTGCAATGGACTGGGCTTCTTTATTACTTAAAGCGGCCATTGATTTACGCATGCTACGTAAATTAAAAAACAGTTTACGCTGCGGTTTGGTGGTAGCTACACGTACTAAGCGCCAGTTACGTAAAATAAATTCATGAATTTCTGCTTTGATCCAATGTACCGCAAACGAAAATAATCGTACGCCCCGGCTAGGCTGAAAACGTTTTACGGCTTTCATCAAACCAATATTGCCTTCCTGAATCAAATCAGCCTGATTCAGGCCATAACCATCATATCCACGTGCAATAGAAACCACTACACGCAAGTGTGACAGAATCAATTTTTTTGCAGCCTCTAAATCTCCTTCGGTCTGGCGTACCGCTAAATCCTGTTCTTCCTCGGGAGAAAGCATAGGAATATTATTTACGGTATGAATGTATTGCTCCAAACTACCATGCCCAGTCGGCACGGGTAATGCAAAAGCTGTATTCATGCCTATCCTTTCTGTTCGTGTTAGGTTATTGCTATTAATGTAACTGCAACACATTGTTTGTTACCTAAAAATCAATCAATAACCCAACTAATAATTTATCATTGTAATTAAAATAAGAATGTACTTCAATCACTATTTATGAATTGTTCATCATTGGTAAAATAATGTATTTTATCAATTTCGATTGTATATTTTAATGATTATACACATCAGGATAATTTATTCAACAACGACAACGACTAAAAACATAGATTATTAATAATAAAATCAAGCTAATAATAGCTAAGGGCCAGCTGCTACCCAGCCACATATAGGGTGTAATGCCCTTGTAGCCGTAAATTTTACCTTCCAGCACACCTGCTGTATCCGGTTTCAGATGTGCGACAATCTGACCTTTGGGATTGATAATGGCTGTCATACCGGTATTAGTGGCTCGAACCATATAACGCCCTGTTTCCAATGCCCTAGCCTGAGATTGCTGCATATGCTGTTCCATAGCATGGGAGTGTCCATACCAAGCCATATTACTTACATTGGCCAGCATACTGGCCTGACTGGCCGAATTAATGATTTCATCACCAAAACCATCTTCATAACATATATTAAAGGCTACACGCTGATTAGCCAGCTTTAAAGGTGCTTGAACAGCACCACCGCGAGAAAATCCGGCTAGCGGCATATCCATCCAGCGATACAACCCGCCCAGTAGAAAAGGTAATGGAATATATTCTCCAAATGGCACTAGGTGATTTTTCGCATAGTAAGGTAATCCACTGACGGATAGTGGGGCTGTAAAATTTACTACCGAATTCAGATAACCTGATCCATCGGCGGTATACTGAGGAATACCAACTGCTAAAGCAGAGCCATTGTTTCGCGCTAGCTGGGTAAATATAGCTAGCTGCTTTGGTGACATATCCTGCCGCATTACTGGAATGGCTGTTTCGGGCAGAATAACAATATTGGCGTGCGTACTGTTTATGAGGTCAAGATAACGCCTAAGTGTTGGCTGTAAAGATCGTTCATCCCATTTAAAAGATTGGGGAATATTACCCTGTGCTAAAGCCACTGATGCATGCGTACCGTCAGGCTGAGTGAACTGACAATGCAATAAAATTGCACCGAGTAGCCACACGCTCAATAAGCTGATACCACACCCTGTTTTAGTCTTAATTGATTTAGCCAGTAACAACTCTGCTAACCATGAACCAGTGGCAACAGTAAACACGGTAACCAGAAAAATTCCGCCTAAAGGTGCAAGACCAGCTAAAGGTGAATCAGCTATCTGGCTATAACCCCATATACCCCAGCCGAAACCGGTCAGTGCCCGTTCCCGTACGAATTCTGCCAACGCCCATAGCAACGGTAAAACTAGTGCATGACGAACGCTACGAGAAATTCTGAATTTTCCGAGTAGCCAGAATACTAGAGCAGGATAAACAGCTAGATAGGCAGGCAGCAGCAAAGTTAATGGCCAGGCCATTATCTGCGGTAAACCAGCTACATCATGCAATGCAATATCTATCCAGTAGAGTAAAACAGTATAGGCTGTGAATGCCCAAAGATACGCTGAACGAACACGCCATTGTGGCCGTACTGATTGTAAAATCAGCAATATGGCCAATAAAACAGGTAAGAGCCAGAAATGATAATAGGGGGCATAAGCAAAAGGCACCAGAGCAGCAGATAAGAATAGAAGTGGCCAGTACAGCCAAGGTTTGGCTAAAACAGCACCATATTTGAATTCATAAATAGGCTGTGCCGACTTATCCTTTTGTTTGGTCACTTCTATCTTCTCCAGCGTTTTAACCGGTTTAGTAGATACAGATTTTTATAATCAGTAATGACTTTAAACTCGTATTGTAGCTATAAGCAATAAAGAATAAATATCTGTTTACTATAATCTGTTATGGTGGGTATCTACGCAATCAGACTGGATTTATTATTCCTTCCAATCTTGAAATATATGCAACACAGATAAAATTTAATATAGTTTAAGCTTTAACCTTATCTGGTTTATGAATGAGTACTATTTTTTACCGTTACCATTAAAGTCTGTAGACGCCTTGCATCGGCACGGGCGACAGTAAAATTTAATTTTCCAATAGTAATTTTTTCGCCACGTACCGGCATATGGCCCAACTCTTGAATCACCAGACCTCCTATGGTATCAACTTCGTCATCTGAATAATCGGTACCAAAAAATTCGTTGATGTCTTCTATTTCGGTTACTGCATTGACGCGAAAACGTTCAGCTGAAACTGCGAAGATATTGTCGGCACTATCATCTTCATCAAATTCATCCTCAATATCACCTATGATTGGTTCAATCACATCTTCAAACGTCACCAATCCAGAAGTGCCACCATATTCATCGACGACAATGGCCATATGATTCCGTTGTTCACGAAATTCCTTGAGTAATGTATTCAGGGATTTTCCCTCTGGCACAAAGACAGCCGGTCGTATTACCTGTTCTAACTGAAAATGTTCGCTTCTGCCCCAGTACTTAAGCAAGTCCTTAGCATGTAGGATACCCAAAATCTGATCTTTATCTTCTCCGATTACGGGGAAACGTGAATGAGTGGTGTCAATAATATAGGCAATTATTTTATCCAGCGGATCTTCAATTTTGATTACATCCATCTGGCTACGCGTTATCATTGCATCACGCACTTCCAGATCAGCAAAATCCAGCACATTTTCCAGACATTGCAATGTATCAGCATCAAAAACCTGCCGTTCATGTGCTTCCCGTAACGTTTGTAAAACTTCAGCTTCAGTCTCTGGAGCCTCTCCAGAGATACGATTTACCAGTCGCTCAAAAAAACCGGGTTTCGACGAACTTTCGTCCATAATCAATATTCATCCTGTGCATATGGATTTGCATATCCTAACTGATGCAGGATACGGATTTCAAGCGCTTCCATAATTTCTGCTTCTTCATCTTCAATATGATCATAACCCATCAGATGCAAGACTCCGTGGACTGTCAGATGGGCATAATGTGCTATCAGTGGCTTTTGTTGTTCAGCAGCTTCTTTCTCAATCACCTGCGGGCAAAAAATAAGATCCCCATTCAGCTCTCCTTTGTCCGGCATAAATATATTTTCGCCCTCATTTAGTGCAAAGCTTAATATATTAGTCGCATAATCTTTATGCCGATAATCATGATTAAACTGGCGTGCTTCTGTTTCATTGCATAAAAGAATAGCAATATTGGCACGTTTAAAACTATTTTTGCAGGTTTGCCATATCCACTGACGCCATTGGCTGAGTGTAGGAATATTTTGTGCATCACTGTGATTATCAAAATGTAAACTGAATACAGCATTTAAATGCTGTAAAAAAAGGCTTTTTTTGGCAACTTTCATTTAATCATTTTTGTATCCTAATACAGATATTTTAGCAATTTCGGCTGGGAAATGCATTACTCTGCAATTTTGATTAGACTGTGAACTGAATCTTTATCAATGAATTCAAGATAGGCTTGCATGTTTTTAAGATAAGAAGATTTCAAACAAGTTGCCAGTGATATCAAAAAAATTGTTGTCAACTTAGGCTTAGTCTATAAACAATTACAGAAGTAATATCACGTGGTATGTTTTTAATATTGCTGAAAAGAAATCATTTTTTAGTCTAAATGCAATCTGAGACAATTTGAATCACTATTATGAATTCATAAACAATATATCCATCTGAATTCAGTGATAAACGCTAAAGTGAAATAATAAATCCATAAGTAGATTCTGCTTTGAGATAGGAAACATGAATCTACTTATGGTTAAAGATATCTAGCAAATTGATTATGCCAGAAGATGATATGAAGTTATAAATGGGTTACTTCAGACATGAACTTATTTAAAGTATGGCTATAATAGGCTACCGCCCTGTTTAAGCTTTATAAACAGGGCTGTATGCTGAATTTTCTGTTATCGTAAAATATCCACAATGCTGCGGGCAGCACGACGAGCATCCAACAAAATCAAACCTAATTTGGCACCTTCATTGGCTGTCACAGCCAGTACATTGGTATCACCTGCTTGAATCAGCAGAATATAACCATGTTTACCCTTTACCATAACTTGCTCCAGTTCATCACACTGTAATTCACGTGATGTGCGGTTACCCAGAGCAAGCAAAGCTGCCGCCATTGCACCAACGCGATCCGGATCAACACCATTTGGTAACAAGGTTGCTACCGGCAGACCATCGGAGGAAATTACAGCAGATGCGGTAATGTCAGCCGAGGAGCTGTTTAAATCGCTTAATACCGAAACCAGTAATTGTTCTTGCATCTTGATGTCTTTCTATTGATGTTATTCATTTACCACATGAATGTCTTCACCAGCCAATACATACAGGCCACGTACCATAGTGACGAAAGCCTCACTGTTGAGTAATGGCAATCCGGCAGTGACCAAAATATTTTTGGTATTCCCTATATATAAAGGGAAGAATGTTAATTCACTCTGACCGGCAGGATCACATATCCCGATAGCGTTGTTGTATATATTGAGGTTATTTTTAATCAGTAGGCTGTGTTTTTCAGTCAGCCGTGTTGCCTCGCTGGCCAGATTGGCCACTTCTTCGGCAGTCTCATGATTAAAACCGACATTAGCAAAATAAAAACCATCCTGATCAACCAGCAATGCCTTATGGCTGTCTGACAATTGACCCAGAATATCTTCGAATCCATCTGATGTTACCTTCACCAGCTGTGAGCTTGGTTTGGCTTCACCATATAAAAATTCCAGACGTTGCAAGCGATATAATAAATTCAATGCAGTATGAACATCATCTGTCTCAGCCCATTGCTTTAAACGCTCTTCAGTTAATTTGGCGTTTATGTCTGCCTGCAGAATGTTAGCCAGTAACATACGGCTTGCACTGTGACTAGGGCTAGACACTGCATAAAATGCACCAGCCGGCATTACTTTTGGATATAAATCATGATGTAACTGTAATGTAGAATCCATACTGACTATCCTTCCAATCCCGGATCAATGGAATACAGCATAGCAGTAACCAGTTGTTTCACGTCATCTTCATTGCGTGCATCAACTTCAAACACAGGTACATTTAGATTGTGTTGTGCCAGATACTGCTGATAAACATCCACACCTGGCTGTGGATTTAAATCCATTTTGGTCACACCCACAACAACTGGTGCATCTTCCAGCAAATCGTGAAAAGAAGTCAGGAAGAATTTCAAATCTTTCAATGGATTCTGGCGAGTATTATCCAGTAACAGAATTAAACCCATACTGCCCTTACTCAGAATACTCCACATGAAATCGAAGCGTTCCTGACCTGGGGTACCATATAGATGAACTTTGGTATTATCGTCCAATCGAATAACACCATAGTCCATGGCGACAGTAGTATAGCCTTTTCTGTCCTGAGTCATGTCCGACGCACTGGCATCTGTCTGTACCGGAGGATCATCCGATAATGCAGCGATAGCAGTTGTTTTTCCCACCCCAACCGGGCCGGTAAAGATAATTTTGTTTTCAACCATGATTACTCCCTGCTTAGGTATTAATTGCCACGCAAGCGACCCATCAAACGTGCCAGTAAACCTTTCGGCTTGTCGTCATCGCTTTCATTATACTCTGACGTTGGTGCACCACCATCTGGTTTGGAAACCTTCTGTGGTGCTTTCCGGGTCAGAACCATTTCTTTTTCCTGTTGCGCAGCAGAATGAGTCAGCGGCTGCTCAATAATCAGGGAACCAATTGAATAAGTAGCAGCTATGTAGTTCAGGACATCTTCCAAAGATACGGGCAACAACTTGTATAAAGTGTTGAGTGCTACGGGCGTACGTACCAGAAAAGCGGATAGACGCATAGCTTCAGGTAAAAACGCCAGACGAGTCATATTCGGCCAAGCTTTCAGCTTGATGATTGTATCTGGTGTAATCGGATCGATTAGGCGGCCGCGAGCTGTCCAAATTGATAGCTGCCATATACAGGACTGTAAGGTAAGTTTAGCTTTGTCATGCAACTGTGCGGTAGGTGCGGAAGCTGGGACAGTTTTAGTCTGCCATTCTGCATCAGTCTGCATACACAATTGTTGTAAAGCATCATTATCAACAGCCAGTAATACTTTTTCAACACTTGGAAACACTATCAACACAGGTTTGTTTTCAAACAGGATTGCAGTATCTTCTGATTGCTGTGCCAGCTTTTGCACCATGCCCAGCAATGTTCCTTTTGTGTGAAAACGTACTACTGATACGGCTTGCTGAGTATGTTCAGACGCGTTGTGCTGCTCTAGTCTCTCGGCAGTTACGGTTTCCTCGCTGGCCGTTTCCTTGTGTGCAGCAGCTTTATCAGCCAGCCAAACACCATTGCCCTGCTGTAAATTACGCAGATGTTGAAACAGGGTATCGAATCTGATGGGTTTCATCAGATAAGGAGCAGTAAATGACGGCGCATTACGTCCGAAAAATACGACTACAGCTTCAGGATATTTCTTTTTGGTCTGTTGCCATACTTCTTCACCATCGGCTGTGTCACCATCTACCAGAACCAACTCGGGTTTGAGGTTATCTTCAGGCTGTATCAGCTGATAGTTAACGCTATTGTACATTTTGAATGCCATGCGCAACATGGCTGTCTGGCGATCATCCACATTGACGAGCAAAACATAGGCAGTTTTTACTTTAGGTATTGAATTGTTCATCATTGATTTTGCACACCACCGTGGTTAATACGTTTCAATAATTGACTCATAGCCAGTACAACTTCCTCAGGCGGGGTCTGAATTTCAGCACGGATAACCTGTAACATTTTTTCCAGACGTGTCCATTCTTCTGCACGTTCGTATAAGTCAAATAAAGTAATGTAGAGCTGGGACTCCTGTGGATAAAGCAGAACTGATTTTTCCAGTAAATCCATGGCTTCATCAAATTGACCGAATGTAAGCAATGATTCCACATCACGCAATACGCGTTCGGCCGGTGTTTCAGCCACATCATTATCTGAAGAAGCCTTATCAACCAGTGATAAACGCTTGGCCTTCAGTGCACTGCTATTCATGGGTAGATAACCCTGCGTTACCCCAATATCACGCAGTACGGTTTCACTAGGTCTGGTTTCTAACTGCTCAAACATCGGATGTTGTCCAAGGCTATAGCCCCATCCAAGCATACGCTCTTTTACGACATTACCATATTGACCAAGCGTATAATATAAACGCCATAAATGCTGAGCGAATACATTAATATTATTGTGGCGGTAATCCAGCACCAGAGCATCAATAATCAAACCCGCCGGTTTTTTGGATGTTTTGATGGCTTTATTCAGACAGCGGATAGCAGCATCGTAGGGCAACTGCTCTTTCAACAGTCCGTAGCTGTTTTCCGGTTTAGAGAAGCTTAGCAGTACGTCACGCTCATCCCCTCTAATTTTAAAATTACCAACATTGCCTTCGACTAACAATTCATGCGGCTGTTCGTCGGTGTTTGACCCATTATTGGCTGATTCAACCGCCGGCTGTATATCTTCAGGTTTTTTATCCTGATTGATTCCGACTTCTTTTTCAGTTTCCTTGACATCCCACTGCAGCAAGTCTTCGGCCAGAACACGCAAACCCAGATGATTTTCATCCAGGGCAAGCCCCTGACGAATCAGATTTTCTAGCTCAGTCCGATTTAAACACTTGCGATACAGATCAATGACTTCGGCAAGTTTGTCGGTATTTTTGGCTTCCAGACACAGTCCGGCCAGCTCGTTGACCAATGTATTGGCCATTGCCGGGCTTAACTGGTCGGCATTCTGTTCCAGATAGGCAGAGAGTGAGTCTGCTGCTTTCTGGAAATAGCCAAACTGTTTGTAAACTTTATATTCAGTCAGGTGATCCACAGTGGCAACAGATACTGTGGCTTTATCAGGCCTAGTTGGCTGCCAGTCCCAATCGTCGCCATCAAGTGCTTCTGCTGTTTCTTGTGCTGCGGGTGCCGTCTGAGCATCTACAGTTTTACTTCCAGTTTTTTTCTTACTTTTGGAAGCAGACTGCTTTTTACGAGCAGTATCTTTACTTTTAGCATGGTCGCCCGCTTTCTGACGCTTTTTCAGAATAAGCAATGCAACCAGCAATATGACTAAAAGGGTAATTGGTAAATATAATTCCATAATTTACATCCCTTTTACGATTATCTGCCAGAAGCATGAGCGCATGGTTAAATGCATGTTTTTCATTTACGGTAACGCTTCACATACAATTGTCAATACTGTAACTATTTTACCTTAGCTTGCATTTGTTCGCCAGATTTTTATTTGACCTGGGGCAGCATTCCGTTAGGTAACAGTTGCCATACATAACCAGGATATTTCATTTTACCAGCCAATGCGCCGGCTTCATCGCCATAACCCCAGAAATAATCCACTCTCACAGCACCGTTGATGGCACTGCCGGTATCCTGTGCCATCAAGAGCCGGTTTAAGCCGAAACCATTAGCTGGATGAGTGGTAGCGACGAACAATGGGGCACCGAGGTTGACAAAATGACTGTCT
Organism: Snodgrassella sp. B3837; assembly: GCF_026535955.1. NCBI lineage: Bacteria > Pseudomonadati > Pseudomonadota > Betaproteobacteria > Neisseriales > Neisseriaceae > Snodgrassella > Snodgrassella sp. B3837. The sequence goes on along the minus strand of NZ_JAFNPI010000011.1, from coordinate 101,215 downwards.
ACTGCGGCGGAATAGCCCTTAGTCAGTGGAACACCTAATGCACCGGTAGGTCCGCTAGCCGGCTCTGCTGTGGCCCGGAAAAAAACGTAGCTCGGATTCTGACCCAGCACTTCGGCCAGTTGCTGTGGATGCCGCTGTAACCATGCTTTGATACCTTGCATTGAAGTTTGCGCAAGTGGCAAATATCCCTTGCCGGCCATATATTTACCAATGGAAACGTATGGGTAGTCATTTTTGTCGGCATAGCTGAGACGCAGCATCTGTCCATCTGGTGTTTTTAATTGTCCGGAACCCTGTACATGTAGAAAGAATAATTCTACTGGATCATTAGCGTAACCCAGAATGGGGGCTTTGCCATTGAGGGCTCCGGCATTAATCTGTGCCCGAGTGTAATAAGGTACCAGCTGGCTGCCGCTGATTCGACCTTTTAATGCCCGTGTTTTCTCATTGAGGGGAAAAGCAGCCAGATTGGCAGTGTAATTACCGGTCGGTGTGATGACTCCGCTGTTGGGTCCGGTGAGGCGAATGCGCACTATCCCCTGACGCTGGCCGCTTGTAAGCGGTACGACAATAAAGTCATTGGGGATGCCGTAAATTGGAAACCGTGCCTGAGCTGTTTGTTTAGTATCGCCCTGTAGCATGGGTTCGTAATAACCAGTAACTGTGCCGGCGAGTTGTCCATTCTGACTGACCTGCCATGGCGTGAAATAGCTTTCAAAAAAAGCTTTTGCTTGATGATTGTGTCTGCCTGTTCGGGCAGCTTGCTGACATACCGGCTGCCATGCAGGCTGCATTTGCAGTTTGCCGCAGCTGGTTTTGAATGCTTCTAGGCTGTCTGCAAATGATTGGTCTGACCATTGGGGCAAATCGTGATAATTAACGACGCGATAGCTGACACCAGCTTTCCCCGGTGTGAAGACGTAACTGGGTGGCAATGGCTTGCCGGGTGCAATAGCTGGACCACTGATACCGGACAAAATTTTATCTGTCGGTTTGTGTGTGATGCCACAGGCAGCAAGACATAAAACGCTAAACCATAATAGCCAACGACGTATTGAGCTAAATTTTATTGATGGTTTCATTTGGACATGTTCTTGTGTAATGAATGGTACAGATTCTTACCGTATTTTTATTATTATGACAGTCCTTAGCCCTTTTAAACAAGGGTAGACAGGTGGTGGTAGCTGTTGTGAATATGTGCTAGAGCATCAATTCAGGCTGAACACTCTGTTACAATAGCTTTTTTAGCCAAATCAAATATCTTGCCTACACCATGAGTAAACCTTCCCTGACACCGATGATGACGCAATATATGGCCATTAAGGCTGACCATCAGGACAAGCTGTTGTTTTACCGGATGGGCGATTTCTATGAGCTGTTTCTTGATGATGCAGTGCAAGCAGCTCGTTTACTGGATATTACGCTAACTACCCGCGGGCAGATCAACGGCGAGCCGGTGAAGATGGCCGGGGTGCCTTATCATGCAGTGGAACAATATTTGGCCAGACTGGTAAAGCTGGGTAAAAGTGTGGCGATTTGTGAGCAGACGGGTGAGGTGGGCGCAGGTAAAGGGCCGGTGGAACGGAAAGTTGTGCGCATCGTAACGCCAGGGACGCTGACTGATTCAGCTTTGCTGGAGGATAAGGAAACCAATCGTATGGTAGCGGTTTCTTTATTAAAAAAACAGCTTGGTGTGGCCTGGCTGTCCCTGCAAAGCGGGGAATTCCGCTGCAAAATAATTGTACCAGAAGCTTTGTCAAATGAGCTGGCACGTCTGCAGGCAGCGGAAATCTTGATATCTGACCAGACACTGGAAAAGCTCAATCTGGATGAACAAAACCGAAAACTGACTCGTTTACACGCATGGCAATTTGCTGCTGATACTGGAGCACGCCTGATTCAACGTTATTTTGGCAGTCAGGATTTACGCGCTTTTGGTCTACAGATCGGTGACCATGATGCCGCTATTGGTGCGGCAGGAGCGTTATTAAATTATGTTCAGCAGACCCAGATGCAGCTGCCAAAGCATCTGGACAGTCTGACGCTGGAGCAGGAAACCACTTATATTGGTATGGATGCGGCTACGCGGCGCAATCTGGAAATAACTCAGACGTTAAATGGACAGAAAGCGCCTACTTTGTTTTCGGTATTGGATACATGCGCGACACATATGGGCAGCAGGCTGCTAGCACAATGGTTGCATCAGCCATTGCGCAGACGCGGACAGATTGTGGCTCGTCAACAGGCCGTGGCAACACTCTCTTCTCTGCGTAAGCAAATAGTGGCCATGCTGAATCAGGTGGCGGACATTGAGCGAATTGCAGCTCGTATTGCTATTGGCAGTGCACGGCCACGTGATTTATCAGCTTTGCGTGATAGTCTGGCAATATTGTCGGCATTTAGTTTGCAGGAGTCTGACCAGAGCTCGCTGGTACAGACGCTGCTTGAACAGTTTCCGCCTGCTGCACCGATTGCACGGCAGCTAAGCAAAGCCATCATGGCCGAACCAGCTGTATGGTTACGTGATGGTGGTGTGATAAATGATGGTTTTGATGCTGAGCTAGATGAGTTGCGCCGTTTACAGAATCATGGCGATGAATTTTTGCAGCAATTGGAAAGCCGTGAACGTGAACGTACGGGATTATCCAGTTTGAAAGTGGAATTTAACCGTGTGCATGGTTTTTATATTGAGCTGAGCAAGCTACAGTCAGAACAGGCACCTGCAGATTATCAGCGTCGCCAGACTTTAAAAAATGCAGAACGTTATGTGACGCCAGAGTTGAAGGCTTTTGAAGAAAAGGTATTGAGTGCGCAACAGAATGCACTGGCACGGGAAAAACAGCTATATGATGCTTTGTTGCTGCAATTGCAGGCAGAACTACCCGTATTGCAACGCTGTGCCCGCGCTGCGGCCAGTCTGGATGTGCTGGCTACGTTGGCAAAATATGCGGATGAAGAACATTACTGCTTCCCTGAATTCGTAAATTATCCTTGTTTACAGATTAGTCAGGGACGTCATCCGGTAGTGGCTGCTCAGGTCAGTCAGTTTACTGCTAATGATACCCAGCTGGATGATAAGCGGCGTCTGATGTTGCTTACTGGACCAAATATGGGTGGTAAATCTACGTATATGCGGCAAGTGGCTTTGATTGTCCTGCTGGCGCATATTGGAGCCCCAGTACCGGCAGCCAGCTGCACTCTGGGTGAATTTGACCAGATTTTTACCCGTATTGGTGCTTCGGATGATCTGGCCGGTAATCGTTCTACCTTTATGGTAGAAATGTCGGAAACGGCTTATATTTTGCATCATGCAACTGAGCGTTCTTTGGTGCTGATGGATGAAGTAGGACGTGGTACATCTACTTTTGATGGTTTGGCGCTGGCACAGGCTATTGCTGAACATCTACTGCAAAAAAATCGTAGCTATACACTTTTTGCCACGCATTATTTTGAATTGACCCGTCTACCGGAACAGTATGCGCATGCTTTTAACATGCATCTGTCAGCACTGGAACAGGGACAAGATATTGTGTTTTTACACCATATTGAACCAGGGCCGGCCAGTAAAAGCTATGGTATTGCGGTAGCCAAATTGGCGGGACTACCGGTACGTGCGCTGAATGCGGCTTACCGGCACTTGCAGACACTGGAACAGCATGCGTCTCGTGACCAGGCGCAATTAGATATGTTTCAGACGCAGACAACTGAACAAGAGTCAGATGAAGTAACCCAGAGCTACACCGGTAAGGATAATCCGGCTGTTTTGATGCCAGCCGATTTATCAGTCCTGCTTAATGCGCTTAATCCGGATGAATTGACCCCAAAAGCGGCTCTTACCGCTATTTATGACCTTGTACATTGCTGGAAAAATCATCTATCAAATCAGACGACATCATAAAATATGTATGAAAAATAGGTTTAGTTGTTGACTTTGTTTTGTTAATGCGTATAATGACTTTCTTACCAGACGCGGGGTGGAGCAGCATGGTAGCTCGTCGGGCTCATAACCCGAAGGTCGTAGGTTCGAATCCTGCCCCCGCAACCAGATTTTAAATGCCCTGTTTTTAACAGGGCATTTTATTTTGGTGTTTAATCGATACGAGCTATGCGTAAGATCTTTTATTCGGTTATGCCAGCACTTTTCATTCTCACCTAGACAGCTCTTTGCTCTTATTCAGGATTTTTCTGTTGGTGAACATTATCTAAGCGCTAAACTAGTAAGTTTGAGTTTTATGTTTGCTCCATTCCGGATTAACTTTCTTGATTTCAAGTTATTTGTATTTGTTTATCAAGAAGTATCTGCAATTTATTTAATTCTAAATTTCTTGAAAATATATATTCTTAATGGTTATTACCTCCGGCTGTAAAACTTGTAATTTATTAATTTATACATATATTTAATTGCTAAGCAGATTATTTATAAAAATAATTATATTAAAGTATCATTTTTATGCTGGTTACCCCACTGACACATTAAATCTAAAACGGGAACCAGAGATTTTCCCCGTTCTAATAATCCATATTCTACTTTAGGCGGTATTTGTGGATATTCTTTTCGGAATATCAGTTTATCTTGCTCCATTTCTTTTAATGTGTTGCTTAAGGTTTTATAAGATATGCTGTTGATGCGGCGTTTAAGTTCGTTAAAACGCATCACTGGCTGGTTTTCATTAAGCCAGTAAAGAATGAGTATTTTGTATTTTCCCCTGATAATAGAAAGAGTGTAGTTAAAACCACTATTTTCGAGCTCTTCTTTACTGCAATGGTGTTCTGACATCTTTTCACTTCCCTTTTGGTTAGTATCTATCTTTATTTACCGTACTTTGAATCAGTTTTTGGGTGAATTATTATATTTCGTTAATTATTAAGCTTTGGATTGTCTGTTATGAAAGAAACGCTGGTGGTTGTCGCTCATCCTGATTTAGCTTCTTCTAAAGTAAATCAATGCTGGATTAATGAACTATCTGTTTATGCTGATCAGGTAACGATTCATGATTTATATGCATCTTACTCGAGTAATGTGATAAATGCTGTTTCAGAACAAATTTTGATTGAAAATCACCGAAATCTGATTTTACAGTTTCCTCTTTACTGGTTTAATTGCCCACCGTTGTTAAAATTATGGTTAGATGAGGTTTTAACATATGGTTGGGCTTTTGGGCGCAACGGGCTTAAGTTGAAGAATAAAAAAGTTGGCTTGGCGGTTTCTGCCGGTATCAGAAAAAGTGATTATGCTCCTGAAGGTCGCTTTCATGTTTCATTGGAAGATATTTTAAAGCCATTCGAATTAACTATGAATTATGTGCAGGCTAATTATCAATCTGTATTTGCTGTATATGGCGCTAATAATGAACCTGAAGCTGGTTATGGCATAACTCAGGAAGAAATTGATAATAGTGCCAGAGACTATATACACTGGATGAAAACATGTGAAATGCTGAAGTAGCTCTGATGAAGAACCAGTCTTCTAGGAATGTGTGTGTATGAATTTTAAATAAGATTTTAATTTGTTTATTTGATATCTGGATAAACCCACAGTTTATGTTCATGTACTTCGGCTAGGAAAACTTCATCTAGTTTCTGTCCTAGACGGTCTAGTTCTTTTTCTAGCCATTCTTCATTATGACCCAAAGATTCAAGACTGGGATAATTGATAACGCCGTTTTCAATCACAACAACTGCCATTGCTGGGTCACCTTTTTTTACTACGGTCATTTGGCCATTGTATTCAAACCAGACATCACTGAGCATTTCCAGACTGGTATAACCACGCTGATGAAGCAGCATAATGAAATCTCGGATGGATAGTTTGGCCTGACGGAAATTCTGTGATAGTAAGATGCCGTTTTTCATCAGTCGGATTGATGTGCCGTCGACAAAATCCTTGGCGATACTGCGTTTAAATGTGGCATAACGAACCAGTAATAACAGGCCAGCCCAGAAAATGGAGGCGCTCATGAGTAAGGTGATGCTGATGGAGGGATTGTATAGGGGGCCGCCGATTATTGCACCCAATACGACGTTACCTACTTGATCAATAGCTGAAATCGGGGCAAGTGCACCTTTGCCGGATAAATTGATGTACACCAGCAGGATGCAGAAAGCGACCAGCATTTTGAAGATGATGTTGATGTAGATGGGATTCAAGGTGGCTTCCTTTGTCTGTGCGGTGGCTTTAGTCCAACATGATTTGCATTTTTGGTTTTTGCAATCATGGTTTTATCGATACCATGATGTGTTTACTGTAGCTGTTATATTTGCGGCAGACTATGGTTGACACCTGTTTTTTATGGCTTATTTACATTAATTTCCTTAAATGTTCTTTTTTTGAATACAGAATTTTTCTGTGTTGGTTTAAACACAAGTATTTTTATGTCTTTTTTGTGCTGAGCTGTCTCTGTGATTTGAATATATTTTTATTTCTTCGTTATATTATATTTTCGTCAAATTGTAAGCCACCATCACAGATAGAATCCCAGTTTGCTTTGGATTGAGTGTAAATATGTATTTTTTGCTGGGGGTAAATTGCTGTATTTAGTGTGCCAGCACGCAAACGATAAATATTTGGCATACTGTCTCGTGAAGTATAGAGGTTTGATCCACATTCAGAACAGAAAAAACGGTTTACGCCATTAACTGAAAATTTTTTTAGCTTATCCCGACCTGATAGGATTGTGAAAGCATCGCTGTTTATTTGAACCGCTGAATTAAATGCGGAACCACTCCATTTGCGGCAGCGTTGACAGTGGCAGAAGACCATTTTTTCAATTTGGTCACTCATGGCAATCTGGTATTGGATTGCAGTACATAAACAGCTTCCTGTCAGCATATATTTCTCCAGTACTTTTCCTGTAAATTGCTATCTTTTGGTGCATTGACACTAGCACAATATTATCAGATTGACGCTAAACATTTCTTTATTGACTAGATTTTTGTGTGAGAGGGTTTATCTGAATCTGTAGTCGGTGATTTCTGTGCTCAATATTATTATCACTGCTAAGCTGACTGGTTTTTGTACTGATGCGTATTTATCACCGTAACATTGTGGATTAAATCGAATGAATTGAGGCAAGAATCTTTGATTGTGCTAAACATTTTATTCGATAGAGTGAATAAATCAGAATGTGAAATGGATCATGCTATTCGTTTTGCTTTAATTACTTTTTTCAGGTATATGGAGAAATGTTACACAACTATTTTTTGTTGTCTGACTCTCCTACCCCACAGAAAAACACTTTTTTGATTATCTCTTTCTTTGGTTTAATTAATTCAACTGAGCTTAAGTGCTGTAAGCTCAGTTGTGTACTATGAAAATAAAGTAATCAGCTTTATAGACGATGGATGCACTGGTCTAAAACATTATAAAGGTTTGAAATCCTGTCCGATAAATATTCGTGTGGGATTTCCGCGCGCTATTTGATGATGGTGCTGATGACGCTTTGCTTTGTGTTTGGCGTATAACTGTTGTTTCTGTTGCGCCAGTTTGTATTGTAGCAGTAGAACAGCCAGTTTTTTATTGGTATGTTGGCTACGTGCAGTCTGGATTTTTACGCTGATACCGCTGGCTAGGTGGGTGGCTCGGACAGCCGATTCTGTTTTGTTAATATGCTGACCTCCCGCACCGGAGGCACGCATGGTGTCAAAGATAATTTCATCAGATTGATGCTGGGTAATTGTCTCGTAACACGCGGCTCCGATAAACCAGTTTTTACGTTTGTGTTTTGGGCGGTAGGGGCTGGGACAAATCCATTGAATGGTTCCCACCCACTGTTTAGCTAAGGATCTTTCTAGCTCACCATTAAGAGCAAGCAGTACTGAGTGAAGTCCATGCTTTGACTGTTCTTGCTCCAATATGTCTATTTCAACCTGAATCTCTATGGCTTCGTGTTGCAGGCGAGCCAGTGCTTTTGCTACGGCCAGACAGCATTCAGCGGGTCCGTAAGCCGCTGATAATTGTAAAAGCAGCATTATTTTTTCTCCGTTTTTACTTTATAGGTGATAACTGGTTTGAAACGGGCTATTGGCCGGATTAATTCAGCCTGTACCATGGCAGTAATGACGCTGTCGATGGATTTATAGGCCTGCGGTGCTTCTTCATAGATAAGTTCACGGTCAGCACAAATTACACGGCTGCCATGGACAGTACGGCTTAGCTGTTCGACGGTATAGCGTCGGGATAGTCTGCCTTTGCAGGCTGAGCGCTGCCATTTGCGTCCTGCACCATGTGCGAGGGAGTAAAGAGCGATTGGGGTATCCAATGGTTGCACCAGATAGCTGTAATCGCCGCGCGAACCCGGTATCACGACTAGCCCTTGTGTGGCAGGTGCGGCACCTTTACGGTGCAGCCAGCCGCTTTCGCCATGGATGCAGGCCGCTTCGATAAAGTTATGGCTGATGTCTGCCAGTTTTTGCCCTTGTGCACGCAGATTTGTCAGTATGCGGCGGGCAATCAGTTCCCGATTTTGCCGTGCATAGGCCAATGCCTGATTATGCTGTGTCAGATAGGATTTACCGGCTTCGCTGTCTGCGATTAAGCCCTGATGACCAAACTGCCTGATGTGTTTGTCCAGAATCGCACCACCGAGTCCACGAGAACCACTGTGTACCATTAGTTGCAGGTGCTGCTTATTTAAACCGATATGTTCGGCGATTTCAGCTAAATAAATGGTATCCAACATTTGTAATTCGGCAAAATGATTGCCTCCGCCTATGGTGCCGGATGCAAAGTTATGCTGTTGTAGCGGCTGTATATCTGGCCAGAGGCTGATGCATTCTGATGCACTCAGTGGCTGGTCGAGATTGCCCAGTTGTTTGATTAGTTTGGCCTGATTCATGGCATGGGTTTTAAGTGATGTTTGCCATAATGACATGCCGCAGCCAATATCGCCGCCAATCAGTGCTGGATAAATAAGTTGTGTAGTAAAAAAAGCAGCGCCAATAGGATAGCCGCGGCCGGGATGAATATCCGGCATGGCAGCTGCATAGCTGATGTCAGGCAGTGCTGCTGTTGTGTGCAGCTGCTTGATAGCTTCGCCTTCTAACCACAGTTCGGGGGTGACAATGAGGGTGATGCCGGCAGACGGCTGCTGAATAGAATTGCCCATTCTGATCCATTCCAATTTATTTTATTTAAATAATAAGCAGGCGTTGTCATCCTTGTTTATTAGAAATGAACAGGAATAACGTGCTGTAAAGAAATTGGCAGGCCGAAGCCAAGGATCAGGAGGTGATTAGCCCTGGATTGACCTGCAAGGGATAGGTAGTACAAACATAATGATTCCTTTCCGTTGCAATATGAATAATTTGATGAGTGCGGTACTTTAAATCAGCTTCTACTGGCCGTCAAATATTCAGTTGTTTTTTTCTGGTCGGCTGGTGCGTTGTGGCTGTTTCACCACTTTCAGGCTGATTCGGCACACTTGTTGGCCTTATTTTAAGTTTAAAAAATAATAAACAAATTGTTCATCAATCTGATAGCCAGCCTGTTCATATAGGGCCCTTGCCTTGTGGTTGTCGTTGGCGGTACACAATGAAATACCACTGTAGCCATTATCACGTGCAAATTTTGTGACGTATTGCATCAGTTGTGTGGCAATGCCTTTTTGTCTGTGGTTTTCAGGGACATATAGGTCATTGAGTATGATTGTGGGCGATACGGATAATGAAGAAAAGGAAAAATATAGCTGTACAAACCCGCAAGCTTGTTGTTGATCATAGGCAATGAAGATGGCGGAATCCTGCTTTTCCAGTCTTTCTTGAATAAAATTTCTGCTTGCTGTCTGTTTGTCCGTCAGGCCATAGAACTGCCGATAGCTGGTAAAAAGCTTGATGGCATCATCAAGCTGTTCTGATGTTGCTCGGATGATTGTAATTTGATTTAACATTAGATAATTTTTCTACTAATGTGATTTAGGGGACACATATTTTACAATCATTACCAATGCGTTAGTATCAATCAGTAAAAATGTTTCCTGCATAAGCCGCAGTGCCTGCTCTGGACTAAAGCCACCTGAGCCGGCACCAATCAGAGGAAAGGCGACTGAAGTATAATTGCGGGTATTGACTATGTGCATGGCAGAAATAACTGAAGTACGAATTGAATAGGCACTGGCACGCCAGAACATGTTGATACCGGCTACGTGGATAATGGCTTGATAAGGCAATTTACCGGCACTGGTTACCACTGCGTAACCTAATTTAAGTGCACCTGTTCGGCCAAGTTCGCGAAAAGGGGCATAGCCGGCTTTTTTCCTGATGGCACCGGATACCCCCCTGCGGCAACAGTAACCATCACGGAATAATATTGCGATTCCATATGTTGACGATGGCTTCGACCGGTTATTCAAGTAAATTTCTCAGGATAACTTCAAGCTGCATGATGAATTTCCCCTTTAAATTCTGTAAATTTTGCAGCGCCATTTTATGCTGGCTGTACCGCTTTACGGTCAGTCATGTTTCTTTATCAGCAATTGGCATATTTTACCTGTCAGTTTGACAGGCTTGTGTTTAGAATAGCTCTTTATTGTAATAAATGTGAAATAAGGAAGACGTGTATGGCTCAGTTTTTTGCTATTCATCCTGACAATCCGCAGGAACGTTTGATTGCACAGACAGCGGATATTGTACGCCATGGTGGTGTGGTTGTTTATCCAACTGATTCCTGTTATGCGTTGGGCTGTCAGCTAGGTAATAAGGAGGCAATGGAACGGATTCTGCGTATCCGTGGTATTGACCAGAAACACCATCTGACGTTGATGTGTCATGATCTGAGTCAGCTAGGTATTTACGCCAAAGTGGATAACAGTCAGTTCCGGCTGCTGAAATCTTCTACTCCGGGTAGTTATACTTTTATTTTGCAAGCCACTAAAGAGGTACCGGCGCGCACGCTGCATCCGAAACGTAAAACTATTGGGTTGCGGGTACCGGACAACCGGATTGCTTTGGCGCTATTGCAGAATCTGGGGGAGCCGATGCTGTCGTGCACACTGATGCTGCCCCATGAAAATGAACCCTTAACTGACCCTTATGAGATTCGTGACCAGCTGGAACATGAGGTTGATCTGGTGATTGATGGCGGTTGGTGTGGTACAGAGCCGACTACGGTAATTGATATGACCGATGGAATTGATCTGGTACGAGCTGGTAAGGGGAATGTTGCTGTATTTGGTTTGTAATGGACAAGCTGGTACTATGTTTTACCCACAGTGGTTGTTTATTTTAGCATCTGAAGGATTTTACCTTGCAAAACTTTGATTGGGCTTATTTTGTTCTGGCAATTCTGCCTATTTTACTGGCCATTACGCTCTCTGAAGCAGCATGTGGGTATATGGCACGTTTTTGTGGTGACCGTACAGCAGAAACAATGGGCAGGCTAAGCCTGAATCCGGCCAAATACATTGATATTGTTGGCACCATTATTATTCCAATATTCACGATGATTGTTTTACAGGGCTATTTGATGGTTGGCTGGGCTAAGCCGGTGCCGATTGATCCACGCAATTTTAGAAACAGACGTAAAGGTGAACGTTTGGTAGCCATTGCCAGCCCGCTTGCTAATCTTCTGATGTGTCTATGCTGGGCAGTTGTGATGATTATCAGTCAGTGGGTACCTGAATATTTTCAAAAACCGATGGCGCTAATGGGGTTAATGGGTATTCGGTTTAATGCGGTATTTTGCTTTTTCAGCCTGCTACCGATTCCGCCTCAACCGGGTGCTCAGTTTATTGATAGTTTTCTCTCACCCCGCGCTTCGATGCAGTATCGAAAGCTGGCTCCATATGGAACGTGGATAATTTTATTTTTGATTATCAGTGGTTTGCTGATGTTTATTTTGCAGCCATTTATTAACTTTGTTACTTCACTAATGCTGTTTATTGTTAGTCTGTTCTAAGCACAAATTGTTTATATACTGGTAATTATACTAGCTATTAGGCCATAGAATCTTTTCTATGGCCTAATGGTTTTATATGTGAATAGTTGATTATGGTGCTTCGCTCTTTATCTGTCCCAATGTCACTCTGTCCAGACCGGCCAAATCGGCAAGCGTCTGGATTTTTCTGAATTTATACTGCGATAATATATTTCGCACTGCCTCCCCTTGATCATATCCGTGCTCGAATAGCAACCATCCATCCGCCCGCAGAAAATCTTTGGCGCCGGCAATAATGGTTTCGAAAGCACTCAGACCATTGTGATTATCTGTAAGTGCTTGCTGCGGTTCAAAACGTAAATCACCCTGCTGCAAATGCGGGTCTTGGGCGTCGATATAGGGAGGATTGGAGACAATGACATCCACGCTGTGGGGCGCTGGCTGCGGCTGTGCCTGATACCATGAACCCTGCCCGAACCGCACTTGCGCTTGCAGCGCGCTGGCATTGGCTTGTGCGACTGCCAGTGCTTCCTCACTGATGTCTGCCGCCCATATTTGTGCATCAGGTCGTTCGCAGGCTATGGTTACGGCGATGGCACCACTGCCGGTACCTAAATCCCAAAGGGTGCCCTGTGCCGGCAAATGCGCCAGTACTGCGTCGACAAGATGTTCTGTTTCTGGACGAGGAATCAGCACTGCTTCTGAAACCTGAAAACGCCGGCCATAGAATTCGCGCCAACCGAGTAGATAGGCCAGAGGTTCGCCTGCTAGTCTTCGCTGGCACAGTTGATTCAAACTTGCCAACTCGCTGTTGCTAAGAAGCCGTGTGCCATGGGCTATTATGTGGCTATGGCTTATTGTCAGTACGTGCTGGAGCAGCATGCGTGCTTCCAACCGCGGCAGACCGGAGTTGTTTAACCAACTTTCTAGGGTAACTGGGGTATTGGGTTTGGTCATATTCTGTTACAGCCGATTTACAACAAGAATAAGGTTGCCAGCCCCAAGAAGATAAAAAACCCGCCGGAATCGGTAACTGCGGTAATCAGCACGCTGCTACCAAGCGCGGGATCACGGCCGGATTTCTGCATACACACTGGAATTAGTACTCCAACGGTGGCTGCCAGTAACAAATTCAGCGTCATTGCCGCTACCATCACCAGTCCTATACCGATGCTGTGATAGAGAAAATAGGACACGAGCCCCATTACTGAACCCCATATCAGGCCGTTTACTAGTGCGACGCCCTCTTCTTTACGCAGCAGCCGCCACGCCTGACTGTTGCTTATCTGGCCGGAAGTCATGGCACGCACAATCATGGTGATGGTCTGATTGCCGGAATTGCCGCCTATGCCGGCTACTATCGGCATGAGGGTAGCCAGTGCAACGATTTTTTCAATTGAATTTTCAAACATGCCAATCACACGGCTGGCGATAAAAGCGGTACATAGGTTAACAGCTAGCCATATCCAGCGGTTTCTGACGGAGTCGATAACGGGGGCAAACAGGTCTTCTTCTTCGCGCAAACCGGCCATGTTCAGCATGTCGTTTTCGGATTCTTCGCGAATAACGTCTACCATTTCATCTACGGTGATGCGGCCGATAAGTTTAAGGTTGTTGTCTACCACAGGTGCGGTAACCAAATCGTAACGTTCAAACGCGGCAGCGGCTTCTTCGGCATCATCTTCTGGACGAAAAGTTACCACATCATCGGCCATGACGCTGGATACGAGTAAATCAGGGTCAGCAACCAGCAGACTACGTATGGGCAGGACGCCTTGTAGGACATCATAGTTATCGACTACGAAGATTTTGTCGGTATGGTCGGGCAGGCGTTCAAAGCGCCGAAGATAGCGTAGTACCACTTCACAGGTCACATCTGCGCGGATGCTGACCAGCTCAAAATCCATGAGGGCGCCGACCTGATTGTCTTCGAACGACATGGCTGAGGTAATTTGTGCCCGCTCTTCTTCATCGCGACTACTTAAGGCTTCGTAAACAACTTCTTTAGGTAAATCGGGTGCCAGTTCGGCCAGCTCGTCGGCGTCCAGATTGCCAACCGCGGCCAACAGCTCCTGCTGCGCCATGTTTTCAATCAGAGTTTCGCGTACTGGATCCGATACTTCGAGTAATACTTCGCCGTCTTCTGTCGGGGTAGCCAACCGCCATACCAGCATACGCTCCTGTAATGGTAGAGATTCGAGCAAGGTAGCCATGTCCGCCGGATGAAGCTCATGCAGGGCGTCTATTAGCTCGTTCAGAGCCTGTTTTTGTTCCGGAGTCTGTAAATAGGACTGGGTGGGAGAATGAATATGCTCAGCAACCGGTAACAGGGTCGCTACAAGCGCACAGATGTGGTCGGTATCCAGATGCAGGCGCTCCAGCTCGCTGATGTTGCTTTGGCTTTCCATTGTTGAGTCGTCCTAATTGGTGTGCACCGTAGAGCAGATGACTACGTCTGCATACAGGTATGTTTATCCTGTCACAACAGTGCTGGCCTGATATGATAAATTAACAGCCTGCTGCGGCAGGCTGTGGCTGCGGGTATTGTACACGGATTTTAAGTCTATGCGCTTGCTGTTTCAGAACTTAGCCGGTTCAAAGCTTCTTTAGGCGGCAAAGGCTTTTTATTTTTGAACGGTTTTTATCGCCGCTGGATGATTTACTAATGCTGTAGATGCGCGTGTGCGCTGTTTGTGGTTTCTGTTTATCAATATTTAAAAAATAAAATGTGCGCTATGCAGGGTGAGAAATGGAAATACTTAAAGAACATTTCAATGAATTTCAATATTTATTAACCATTGCCGAAGAAAGAAGTTTTACCCGCGCGGCAAGTAAGCTGGGTATTTCGCAGTCTGCGCTTAGCCATGCGATTAAGGTGCTGGAGCAAAAATTACAGATTCGTCTTTTAACGCGGACAACTCGCAGTGTGGCGCCTACAGCTCTGGGTGCACAGATTATTGCTAGTCTGCAACCGCGCTTAGATGAGTTGGAGCAGACTTTGCAAAGTCTGGTTGAACAAAATGGTACACCTAGTGGCTATATTCGACTGTCTGTCAGTGAACATGCTGCTCACAGTGTGCTGTGGCCGAGACTGAAACCGTTTTTGAAGCAGTATCCACAGATTAATGTAGAACTGTTTATTGATAATCAGTTTGTGGATATTGTGCAGAATGGTTTTGATGCTGGAGTGCGTTTAGGGGAGAGTGTTGATAAAGATATGGTGGCGGTGAGGCTGAGTGATGATATACGCTTTGCTGTGGTGGCGACGGCTGAATATTTTGAGAAACATGGAATGCCCGCTACACCGGCTGATTTGCAGCACCATCAGTGTATCAATGTGCGTTTACCTAGCGCCAATAAGTTATACCAGTGGGAATTTATTCAGGATGGCCGGCCGATGCGGGTTAAGGTAAACGGCCAGCTTACTTTTAATCAGCTACCGGAACGCATTGATGCAACATTATCCGGATTTGGGGTGGCTTATGTGCCGGATGATATGGTATCGCAGATGGTGGCCAATGGTGAGCTGATTCAGGTACTGAAAGACTATTGCCCAGTTTTTCCTGGTTATTACTTGTATTATCCGAGCCGGCAGAGGCATCCACGGGCCTTTGCGCTGATGATTGATGCTTTACGGCTGACAAAATAAGGAGCGGCGATGCTCCTTATTTGGTTGGTGGGTCAGCGTCCTACTCGAGCTTGTTGCTCGGGAAGATACCGGTCACCAACTACGGCAATTTGATTAAGCGCCTGATTGATATCAGCTATGTCTGTTGCAGACAACTGAATATCAGCAGCACCCAGATTTTCTTTCAAACGCTCTTGTTTGGTGGTGCCCGGTATCGGAACAATCCATGGTTTTTGTGCCAGCAGCCAGGCCAGTGCAATCTGGGCAGCGGTGGCCTGATGAGCCTGTGCCAGTTTCTGTACCAGAGCGGCAAGTTTTTCATTAGCGGCCAGTGCTTCTGGAGCAAAACGGGGTACACGCCGGCGGAAATCATCGGCACTGAATACAGTGGAAGCATTGATGGTACCGGTCAGGAAACCTTTACCAAGTGGACTGAATGGCACCAGACCTATGCCAAGCTCTTCCAGTAGGGGGATGATTTCTTTTTCCGGCTCCCGCCACCACATGGAGTACTCGCTTTGCAGGGCGGTAAGCGGTTGTATGGCATGAGCACGGCGAATAGTGGCGGCACCGGCCTCAGACATGCCAAAATGTTTTACTTTACCTTCTGCAATCAAATCTTTGACTGTTCCGGCCACATCTTCAATCGGTACATCTGGATCAACGCGATGCTGATACAGCAGATCGATAACATCTGTCTGTAGGCGCCTCAAGGAACCTTCTACGGTCTTGCGTATGGTTTCAGGATGACTGTTTAGTATTTGCTGTTTGTTGTCGTCTCCATATGTGAAACCGAATTTGGTGGCAATCACCACTTGCTGACGATAAGGTTTTAATGCTTGCCCCACTAGCTCTTCGTTGAGATACGGTCCGTAAACTTCGGCGGTATCGAAGAAAGTGACACCTTGTGCCACGGCAGCCCGAATCAGCTCGATGGCTTGAGGAATGTCTGTAGCTGGTCCGTAGCCATGACTTAATCCCATACACCCTAGCCCCAGAGCAGATACGGCTAGCCTGTTTTTACCGAGATAACGTTGCTGCATGTTTCTTTCCTTTATGTCTGTTAAACCAAAGATGTCGTTTGACGCAGCTTACTCTGTGTGTATGTGCGGATTAAGTGTTGTGATGTTTATAGGCTTATGAATAACATTCATAAATATGTGCAGAATATGGCAACCAGTTTCGCGGCTGAAAAAAAACCACCGTCCGATATTGTCGGCCGGTGGCTGAGAGGGGAAAAGTTTACGCCCAGTATTTCTTTTTCGAGGTTTTGCCGATACCGGGATTGAAGCTGTTGGTTGGATCGAGTTGACGATAGAATTTTTTTAATTCCGGCTTGGCATGATACAGGTGTCCGACATTGTGTTCGGCCGGATATTGTGCACCACGTTGATCCAGCAGTACCAGCATTTCGTCTTCAACTTTATTGCAGTCGGTTCCTTTTTTGGCGATGTAATCCTGATGGAATACATGGCAGAAGAAGTGGCCGTAGTACATTTTATGGATAAAGTGCTGATTGATGCTGTCAGGTAAGGTTTCAAACCATTCTGTATCATTGCGGCGCAAAGCCACATCCAGTGCAACAATGTTTTCTACGGTATCGCTGTGCACATTGCGGTAGGTAGTAGCGGCGCCAGCCGCGGCAAAACGATGCAGCATGGCAGCTTCTGCTTCTTTTTCGTTACAGCGGAAATAGCTGCCGCTTTTCTGCTCAAAAAAGTTTTTTAAAAATGCTTCAGCTTCGGCAATGCCTTCATCTGCCATTTTCAATATTAGGTGATGCTCATAACGGTCTCGATAATCGCGGATGGACTGCGGTAAGTGCTGGGGCAGGAATTTACAGATGAATACGGCAAAATGGTCAGAGAAATTCTTGGGAAAAAACGGAATTTTGGCCATGGTGCGGTCGACGAAATTCTTGAAGGCAAACAGACGCGGCATCGCATCGGTACCGAATTTCTGGATGGCTACAAATATGTCTTTGCCGTATACAGCAGCGATATCAAAAGCTTCGCGGTGCATGTATTCGCCGGATACCGGCAGATTTTTAAAGGTACCGAGAATATGGCGACGGATGTCGTCTAGCTCATGAGTATCATTACTGCCGATGTAGAATACGGCAGAGGTTTTTTCCAGTGGGAATGTATCCAGACGTACGGCAAAAACCATCAGACGACCGGCACTGCCGGAAGCTTCATAGTGGCGCGCAGGATCGGCGTTAAAGCGCGCTGGTGTGTCGGCATCAATTTCGCGTACGTGGTTACGGTAGTCGTGGTCATGCCCCATACCTGCATCGCGTTTGATATCTTTTTCGGTGTAATGGCGGTTTTGCAGATTAGTCAGAATGGTTTCGGGATCGTCTCCCAGCTCTATGCCAAGGTGATTAACCAGATGTAGCTGGCTGTTTTCATCTAGCTGGGCGAAAACCGCCATCTGGGTATAAGCGGGGCCACGCTGAATAAGCGAACCGCCAGAGTTATTGCAGACGCCACCCATTACTGAAGCTCCGATACAGGATGAACCAATCACTGAATGCGGGCCGCGCTGGTATTTTTTCAGTTCTTTTTCCAGCCGGTAGAGGGTACTGCCAGGCAGACACACGACTTGTTCACCATTTTCAATCACCTGAATACCATCCAGCCGACGGGTGCTGACTATCACAATTGGCCGGTCGTAATCGTTGCCATCCGGTGTGGAACCACCGGTGAGCCCGGTATTGGCAGATTGGGTTATAACAATTACATCGGCTTCGACACAGGCTTTTAACACACGCCACTGTTCAACCAGTGTGCCCGGAAGCACGACGGCTAACGCATTGCCCACACCAAACCGAATACCCTGCCGGTATGGCAAGGTGTGCGCAGGATCAGTAAGGGTGTGCTCGTTACCAACTATCCCCTGTAATGTTTGAATCAGTTGTGACTGTGTATGGACATCCATAC
This sequence comes from Snodgrassella sp. B3837, assembly GCF_026535955.1. Lineage (NCBI taxonomy): Bacteria > Pseudomonadati > Pseudomonadota > Betaproteobacteria > Neisseriales > Neisseriaceae > Snodgrassella > Snodgrassella sp. B3837. The sequence goes on along the minus strand of NZ_JAFNPI010000011.1, from coordinate 82,776 downwards.
GACTTCTCCTTGTTATAGCGTTAATTATTCAAAATCAATTGCAGCCATTGTAGAACAGTTATATGTTAACGAAAAGAGTTGTGGTGCACTGGTTATATTTAGTTCTCAGGCAAAAAACCGCCGCTCTGGCGCTGCCACAACATGGCATAAACACCGTTTCGAGCCAGCAGCTCGCTATGGGTGCCTTGCTCGACTATCTGTCCTTTGTCCATGACAATCAGTCGATCCATGGCGGCAATGGTTGATAGGCGATGGGCAATAGCCACTACAGTTTTGCCCTGCATCAGACGGGTCAGGTTTTCCTGAATTGCGGCTTCTACTTCTGAATCTAGGGCGCTGGTGGCTTCATCTAACAGCAGAATCGGCGCATCTTTTAAAATCACCCGCGCAATAGCAATGCGCTGACGTTGGCCACCGGACAGTTTCACACCACGCTCTCCGACGTGTGCATCATAGCCATGTCGTCCTCGGGCATCGCTCAGAGCCGGAATAAAGCCGTCTGCAGCGGCCTGCTGTGCCGCCTGCTGCATGGCTGATTCAGAAGCATCAGGGCGGCCATAGACAATATTGTCCCGCACGGAACGGTGCAGCAACGATGTATCCTGTGTAACGAGCCCTAGTGCAGCACGCAAACTGTCTTGTGTGACATCGCGGATATCCTGCCCGTCTATTAAAATGCGCCCACTCTGCACGTCATAAAACCGCAGTAACAGGTTAGTAAGTGTGGTTTTACCTGCACCACTACGTCCGACCAGACCGACTTTTTCGCCGGCGCGGATGTGCAGATTAAAATCGTTTAATAGGGGTTTGTCAGCACTGTAGGCAAAGCTGACATGCTCAAAATCAATGGCGCCGTGGTTTACTTTTAATGGCAAAGCTTTAGGTTTGTCGACTATGGCATGAGGACGGGATAAGATGTTCATGCCGTCTTCAACGGTACCAATGTTTTCAAACAGGCGCGCACTTTCCCACATTACCCAGCGTGACAGCCCATTGATGCGTGAGGCCATAGCCGTAGCGGTGGCAATGGCGCCGACTCCCACTTGCCCGTTTATCCATAGCCAGATGCCCAGACCAGCTGAGCTGACCACCAATAAAATATTGATGGCGGTACTCAGGCTGTCTAGCAAAGTTGCCAGCCTCATCTGAGCATTCACTGTAACCAGAAACTCCTGCATGGAAGCTTTGGCATAAGCTGCTTCACGCGCGCTGTGAGAAAACAGTTTCACGGTGGCAATGTTAGTATAGGCATCGGTGATGCGTCCGGTCATCAGGCTGCGTGCATCTGCCTGCTGCTGTGCCGTTTTGGATAGGCGCGGAATCAGAAAGCGCAATACCAGTACAAACAGCACAATCCACATGATAAAGGGTAGCAACAGCCAACCGTCCATACCGGCCAGTATGATGCCGCTGGTGACGAAATACACCAGCACATACACCAGCATATTGGCTACTGACATCACAGTGTCGCGCACCGCCAAGGCCGTTTGCATCACTTTAGCTGACACGCGTCCGGCAAATTCGTCTTGATAAAAACCCATGCTTTGGCCAAGCATCAGACGATGAAAATTCCAGCGCAGGCGCATCGGAAAGGCACCCTGAAGCGTCTGAAACTGTACGTTGGAAGATAGGAAAGACCAGAATATGCTGAACACCATGACCGCTGCCATTAGCAGCAGTTCGTGGCCTTTTTCCGGCCACAATCTGGCCGGTGCATACGCCCCCAGCCAATCGATAACGGTGCCGAGAAAGCGAAACACCAGTGCTTCTAGTATCCCAGTACCTATGGTCATTATAACCATCACCAGTAGCCACAGCCGCGCGCCTTCTAGACAGCTCCAGATAAATGGCAGTACACCTTTTTTTGGCGGCTGCGGCAAGGTTTCAGGGTATGCATCAATGCGGTTTTCAAACCAGCTGAAGAATCGGTTCAGTAACATACTGCATAAACTTTCTGCATAATGGTGCCAAAGCGGCGGTACACGCTGCGGGGACGGCAGGAATAATGATGAATGAAATCATTATACATAATCTGAAATATAAATCAGCTTTGAGGGTTTGTGTTAAAATCGCGCCGGCACATCAGCATACCAGACAGTCGCTGTGTACTTTTAAGTGCATGGAGGAAAGTCCGGGCTCCGCAGAGCAGAATGCCGGCTAACAGCCGGGCGCCATGAGGCGACGGAAAGTGGAACAGAAAGCATAACCGCCGATGGCTATGTTTCATAGCACAGGTAAGGGTGAAATGGTGCGGTAAGAGCGCACCGTGCCGTTGGTAACAACGTGTAGCAGGCCAAACCCCATTCGGAGCAAGACCAAACAGAATGCGCTGACGCTGCTCGCCGAGCATTCGGGTAGGTTGCTTGAGCGGCACAGTAATGTGTCGCCCAGATGAATGACTGTCCACGACAGAACCCGGCTTATCGGTTGTCTGATGTGCCCTTGTATCTTTCTAAATTTTTTGCTCTGGCTACTTTTTCTCTAGCAGCCATGTACCGGCTAATCATTTATTACCAATGCTGTCACTGTTGAGTACGGATTGGCAAATCGTGTGGGTCGGGTGCTGATAGCTTTCAGATTCACTAACTCAATCTACTGCGTTTACCCTTTTATTATCTGCTTTGCTGCTTTATTAATTATTGTATCTTTGTCCAGTGTCAGACATATGTAATAAGAACAACAAAACGCAAAATTATGGTTTTACTTTCGCGCTGATGGAGCGAACCTAGTGATCACAAATGGGAAAAAATTAGGTATTAGACACGATTGCCCTGATTTACTAAACATAAATGGCCATCAGGCGGTATCTGTTTGTCTGTATTTGAAAAATTAGGTTTTTGTTTGCATACTAAGACTGCTTACAGCCGATGCTAACGATTATTAAGCGCGGTTAAACTTCAGGCGTGATACATGCTGTAGCAGGGGCTGGTGTATGAGCGGTCATTACATTGTCTGTTAATTTAACGTTTATTCTGCTTGCAACAAGCTTTACACTGACAGCTGTTTTATGTCAGGCTTGGCAATTGTTTAATTTTCGGTATCAGCATGCATACACGTCAGTTTCTGTCTTTGTACGGTTCGATTTTTTTTCTGTTTTCCGGTTACGGGCTGTTTCTGAATTCGGCTGGGGTGAAACTGTCCCAGATGGGAGTCAGTAATATCACCATTGGGGTGCTGAATGCTGGCTTTTTTATTGGTGGTACTATATCCGCCATTGTCTCCCACCGTATTATTTCGCGTGTTGGTCATATTCGCAGCTTCAGTGTTTTTGGTGCGCTGTTTGCCATTGCCGCCCTCGCCCATCTGATGGTGGAACAGCTGTGGATGTGGGGTGTGCTGCGTGCTGTATTGGGGTTTTGTCATTACAGTTTGCTGATGGTGGTGGAAAGCTGGTTTACGGCGCGTAGTGTGCCACAGACACGCGCTAAGATACTGGCCTTATATGAAGTGGTGTATTACATTTCTTCTGCTACCAGTGTTTTGCTGCTGAGTCTGAATATGTCCAGTAATAACATCTTTACGCTGGCAGCAATATTGGTGATAGCGGCGACACTGCCGGTAGGGCTAACCAGAATGAAGCAGCCGGAGATTCCAAAGCGAGAGCGGATTAGTCTACCGCATGTGCTATCGATCGTACCGCTGGCGTGGATAGCCTGCTTTATGGCCGGCATATTCATCAATGGCTTTTTTACCATGGGCTCGGTGTTTATGCTGAAACTGGGCTACAGTTTGCCTAAAGTTTCTCTTTTTCTGGGCTCGGCAATGGTGGGCGGTTTCACGATTCAGCTATTTATTGCGTGGCTCTCAAATAAATTTGGCCGTCCGCGCACCATTTTCGGCTGCGCCTGTGTCGCCACGACAGCAGCAATCAGTGGCATGATGCTGTTACTCATTCTACCGGGCAATATCTGGGCACAATGTGTGATTGCGCTGGCCATTGGTTGCAGTAGCTTTCCCATGTATGCTCTGGGGCTTGCACGAGCCAATGATGTACTGCCAGCCAATATGAATACGGTGGAAGTTAACCGCTGCCTGCTGTTTGTATATGGTCTGGGTTCATTAGTGGCACCATTGCTGCTGGGTACAATGATGCAGCTATTTAACCATTTCGGTTTTTATAGCGTTTATGCAATTATGGCTGCTTTGCTGGCAATTTACGCGTTTATGCAGCCCTCTGTTCCGGTTTCCCAGCGCAGTGTTTATGTACCGGTATCGGGTAATGTGGGACCGATGACCGCTGAGCTTGATCCACGCAATAATGCAGCTACAGACACGCCATATGATGCACATAGTGCTGAGCAGCATGTGCATGATACCTTACAAAATTCAGATAATCAGCGCGAAGATAATTAGTACGCGAAGATAATTTTTGCTTCTTTATACTACAAACTGTCCAGAATAGTTATTCTATTCTGGACAGTTTGTTAGTTGGTACAAAAACTTTATTGCTTCAGCCACGGTGATTGATGTCGGCCTAAGGCCATAAACGGTTTTTCAATATACTGATATGTAAGCGTGCAAATAATCAATACACTCACCAATACTAGGGTAGCCAATAAAGTGTATTCGGTCTGACTCAAGTTAATTGTATTAAGCTGTATGGTTTTATTCAGACAAAACCAACCTATTCCGTGCAGCAGATAAATGCTGTAGCTGGCATCACCCAGCCGCACGAAGGCTTTCAATCGCAGTAATCCGAAAAGATCACCACCCAACGCGATGAGGATAAAGAGTAGTCCATACAAGGGGAGAAAGCTGATTTGGTAGCGGCCATTTGTGATACTAAAAATCAGCAGCAGAATAAGCACGCTCCCGTAATCACACAATTTTTTGGGTGCTTGTACGGTGTCGGACACCGCTCTGGCAAGTACGCCGACGGCAAAGCAGGCAATAAAATACGCTTTTTGTGCATTGAATGCAGCGATTCCATAAGCTGAGATAAATAAGACAACCAATGCCAATGGTAACAGACAGGTTTTATGGCGCAGGAGACACCACAATGGCAGGGAGAAATAGAATGCCCATTCCCAGTATAAGCTCCATGCCACACCAGCGTTTATTAGGCGCGCATCCTGCATGCCAAACAGGGCAGGTTTACTGCCGCTGATGCCGGCATCAAACCAGTAATATAGGTTTAGCAGCATATCGCGGCTGATGAATGTGTGCCGTTGCAGATACAGCGCCAGCAGTACGCAACAGGCGGAGGACAGATAAAACAGCGGGGCGATTCGCAGAAAGCGCTTGCGGTAAAACGTCAGCCACGAAGCCGGACTGCTTCGGGCAAACAGATAGCCTGACAGCATAAAAAACAGGCTGACGCCGAAAGGACCCATACGCAGATTGAGCTGATTATGGCTAAATACCGCGGGTGTCCATGGTTGGCCATGTAGATAATAGTAACTATAAACAAAATGGTGCATAGCGACGCTAAATGCCAGTATAAAGCGTAGGCCATCCAACCGTGCAACGCGCCTGTCTTCGGCTGCGTCCATAAAAGCAAACAGCCGTGAACCGAACAGTATCCAAGATAGTAGTAATAATCCCAGTATCCAGACATACATCTGGTATGAATAAAGCATAATACTGCCCAGTAATATGGTTGGCTACCACGACATATTAACGGGTTTGGTTAGGATAGTTGAATTTTTATTACCAGAATGATGTAAGGTTCAATAGACATCGCGCTGATACCGCTGCTCTTGTCTAAGTTCACTCAGGTATTCATCAGCGTCTTCGGTGCTAAGCTGCCCTTGTGCTGACACGATGTCTAAGAGGGCTTGCTCTACATCTCGTGCCATTTTAGTGGCATCGCCGCACACATAGATATGTGCACCGCGTTGCAGCCATGCCCAGATATCGGCGGCTTGTTCACGCAGTTTGTGCTGCACATAGATTTTTTCATTAGCCTGCCGGCTCCATGCGAAATCGTAACGTGTCAGCAATCCGTTTTTGCGGTATTGCAGCCATTCAGCCTGATAAAGGAAATCATCGGTAAATTTCTGATTCCCAAAAAACAGCCAGTTGTCGCCACTGGCCCCGTCAGCGTCGCGCTGCTGCATAAATGCACGGAATGGTGCGATACCGGTGCCGGCGGCAATCATGATAATAGGCGTAGTGCCATCTTCAGGTAAGCGGAAGCGGTGGTTTTCTTCGATAAATACGCGTACAGGTTCGCCCTCTTGCAAGTGCTCTCCCAGAAAACCGGAGGCGCCGCCGGTGTATTGCTGCCCTCGTTGGCTGAAGCGTACCACGCCGACCGTTAAATGGACTTCTTCGCCAACTTCGTCCTGACTGGAAGCAATGGAATACAGGCGCGGGGTCAGTGGACGAAACAGGTCGTGTAGTGCTTGTGCGCTGAGTACATGGGGGTAGGTAGCCAGCAGACTCACCGGCGGGGTGGTGGCTATCAGCTGTCTGAGTGCCTCGGCATCGGCAATGATTTCATTAAGCTCTGTATTCTGTATCTGCTGCGCATAGGCCTGAACCAGCGCTGGTGTGTTTTGGGTAATGTCGAGCTCCTGCTGTAATGCCTGTGCAACAGGTATTTCGCGACCATCGCTCAGCCGTACTGATGCTGCTTTATCGACCTGTGCATGTTGCAAAATTTCGTCTACCAGTGTGTCTGCGTTTTGATAGTACACGCCCAGCGCATCCCCAGGTTGATAGCGGATACCAGAGCCACTGAGGTCTATTTCGACGTGTTCGACATCTTTACTGGCATTGGGGGTGGTAATACGTTGACGCAGGCTCAGGCTGGCAGTAAAAGGCGCAGCTCGAGTGAATACCGCGGTCTGAGCGGCTACAACGCTTTGCTGAACCTCTGTATTTTCGCCAGCCTGAGTAGTGTTCAGCTCACTGATGATGGCAACAATTGTGTCCTGCCACGCGGCTGCACTGCTCTGGTAGTCAACGTCACAATCTACCCGTTCGGCCAGACGCTCGCCACCAAGCTGTGCCAGTAGTTGGTCAAAATCCTTGCCACACTGGCAAAATTGCGGATAGCTGCTGTCACCTAGGCCTAGCACGGCAAAGTGAAGCTGATTCAGCACAGGTGCTTTTTTACCAGATAGGTATTTATACAACGGCAAAGCTTCTTCCGGTGGTTCGCCCTCTCCCTGTGTGGAGGTGACAAGTAGAAGAATGTCTTCACTGACCAGTTGTTTGTTTTTGTAATCGCCGCAAGCAGTTAGGGTGGCACTGATACCGGCTGCTTCTAGTTTCAGTTGCAGGTTTTCAGACACGCGGCGAGCATTACCGGTTTGTGATGCAGACAATACCCGTACGTTGCGCGCTATTGGTGCTGTGCTGTTGATGGCGGCTGCGGTCGCCGTAGCAGAGGAGGTGGTAACTGTCTGCTGGCTTTGTGCCCATGTATAGCCAGAGAGCCACGCCAGCTGCGTTGGCGACAGCTGATTTAACGATTGCAATAATTCGGGAGATAGAGGGATGGTCATGGTTTGTGCTCGGTAAGGTGATGATTAATGTCATTATTCGGCGGTAGAATTCCATCCGGCCATACTAGCAAGCACTGGGAAGTTTGAGAAAGAAATGGCACTTATTTAGTTAGAATCGGCAAGCATATATAAAAAGGCAGCCCGCAGGCTGCCTTGAGAAGAGGAATCTGGATTGTTTTAAGACTGTCTGTTTTAACGCTTGATACCGATTTCGGGAAAGGCATTGCGCATCACTTCATCCAGATGGCTGGCGGAGGCACTCATCAGACTTTGCTCTTTTTCGTTTAGGGGAATTTCTATAACCTGACGCACACCGTGACGGTCAAGCACTGCAGGGGTGCCGATATACATGTCTTTGACACCATACTGTCCATTGAGATAGACGGAAACCGGTAGTATGGTGTTTTCATCATCCAAAAGCGCCCGACATATGCGCGCCAGTGCAGCACCTACTCCATAATAAGTAGCCCCTTTGAGACGGATGATGTCGTAGGCAGCATTGACCACGCGGTCAGCAATAATATCAAGGTCTGCTTCGGTAAAGCGTGGATCGCCTTTAATCCACTCTTCCATTGTCAGGCCACCAACACTCAGATGTGACCATGCCGGAAATTCGGTGTCGCCATGTTCTCCCAGTATGTAACCGCTTACGGTACGCGGGTCAACATTGAGAAGATAGCCAACATATTTGCACAAGCGGGCTGAATCCAGTGAGGTACCAGAACCGATTACACGCTCGGCCGGAAAACCTGACAGTTTCCATGTGGCATAGGTAAGGATATCCACGGGATTGGAAGCCACTAGAAAGATGCCGTTAAAACCGGATTCGACGACATGTGTAACAATACTTTTGATAATATGCAAATTACGGTTAACCAGATCCAGACGGCTTTCACCTGGCTTTTGCGCTGCACCGGCGGTAATCACAACAATATCAGCATCGGCGGCGTCGCTGTAATTGCCGGCGTAAATGTTTTTGGGGTAAGTAAAGAGTAATGCATCTGCAATATCTTTTGCATCTCCATGCGCCTTATCCCGCGCTACGTCGACAATCACCAGTTCCTGACCGATACCTTGCAGCGTGGCTGCATAGGCAAATGTGGAACCTACGGCACCGGCACCAACCAGAACAATTTTCTGATGATTTTTGGCATTGGTGGGCTGTAACATAATTCAACCTCTTTCTAACGTAAATGCAAATCTATGCGAATTTATGCATAAATTGTAGCAAATTTGTACATGCTATATGCATTTTTTATTTATATTCATCATTAATTACATTTTTTGGTGAAATATGTCATTAAATATTTTTTTGTATGATTTTTTTATGTTTTCAGCTAATTTTATGGCATTTTGTATATTTATGTTTAATTTTGAATAATAGCAAACGTCTGCCAGCTAACATTTGAATAATTGTTTTTACTGGTTTAGAGCCGCTTTTCTTATTTATGATTACGGTAGGTTTAAATCAGCTGAATTCAATTGTTCAGATTCTAATAAACACATACAAGAGGCGATGGATTGAAATAATGTTAAATGAGATGTGTGATTCGGTTTAACGAATTTAAGATTTGCTGATATAGTTTGTGTGCAAAAATGAGAGAATAGAAGATAGTAGGTGATGGGGTAAGCGGTTGGGATGCATTTGCCGGCTATATTCTGCTTAGGCTTTTCCAAACTGGTAGATATTAAACAAAATCAGCCTCTCTGAAACCCGGCAGGCAACCCGTTTGGCCAATGTAAGAGCAGAAAAAAGTGCATCCTGCACCATCTCTTGAATATGACAGTCTGCAAGTAGAGTGTGCATTTACAGCTCTACGGCATAATAAAATACTCGACCAATGATGATGATCTGTTTGACAGGGGCGCATTCATCCTGATACTCAGCAGTATTGTAAGCGTGCAGTCGTACTTCTTCATTCGGCATGGAGTACAGTTTCCGGACGCGATAGCGGTGATTTTGCTTTATCAAATACAGGTTGCCATCGATGATGCTGGTACGGTTTAAGTCGACAGCAAAAATGGTCCCGTGTGGAAAAATCGGTTCCATGCTGTTGTCGCTCACTGGAAAACATACTACCATCTCTGCATTGATTTTTTTACGCTCTAAAAGCTCGGTACTCAGGCTGAATTTTTTGCAATGCTGTTTATGTGCCTGTTTGGAACGCACACAGCCGGCCAGCTCAATGGAGGGGTACAGGCAGACAGCTACCTCATCCTGATTATACGGGCCGGAATCTATAGCAGCAGGAATATCGTCTGGTTGCGCTGGAAAAGGATTACCGCGACCTTCACGCAGCCAGGTAAGACTTACACCCAGTATGTTGGCCAGTATGTCCAAATTTTTGGGTTCGTAATTGCCGTTTTCCCATTTGAATACTGCGGTTTTGGAGACGCCCATTTTATCGGCTACCTGTTGCTGTGACAGGGCGATACGCTGCCGCGCCTGTTTGATGCGATCGCTTAACATCTGTTATCTCCCGATTAAAAGACATAATGATGTTAACTTAATTTGTGTTATGTTTTGTTTATAGCAATAGTTATTTTCAATATATAAAACATGTCAGTTTATTCCCTATTTCACTGTAAAAATTATACCATCCACTTTATATAATAATATTAAGATGATAATTCGCTAGCAGGCTTAGTTAACATTCTCTTTCTTCTCTCAGCCCAACATCAAAAAAATTAATTTTTACATCATTTTTATCTGTTTTTTACACAAACCTCTTATTCAAATTCAATTATGAAGCTGGATTGATTTTATCCATATAACATATTTTTACATAATATTAACTCGTTTGTCGTATATGTGTGTTTTTATCAACACCTGCCACCTAAACTGCTGCACCTATACCTGCAAAGCATAAACAAGATACAACAGCATTCATGTTTTCTGCATACTGTGTTGCGCGGAGACAGTATATTTTCACCGCGAACTTTTATGCATGTGACGCCTAAGATAAGGCAACAATCATGCCGGCTGCAACGGTATGATTGGTCGCTTCATCGATTAGGATAAAGGCACCAGCCGCCGGATTGGCCTCGTAGGTAGTGGCAATAAGTGGTTTTTGCACGCTGATTTGTACCCGTCCAATGTCGTTTAGTTGCAGGCTGTCGGTGTCCTCCTGATGATTGAGACTTTGCACATCCAGCAGATATTCAACCTTTCTGATTTTTGCATACACCGTTTGCGAACCATGCTTGAGCCAGTACCGTCTGGCTGAGTTGAGTGGTTTACTGTCAAACCAGCACAACGATGCACTGATGTTGCTGACCGGATGCAAATCACTGCCGGCAGCGACAATACTGTCTCCACGGGATACATCTACATCATCAGCCAACACTAAAGTGAGCACATCACCTGTCTGAGCCTGATCTACGGCACCATCCGGACTGTATATGGCTGCAATGGTGCTACTCTGGCCGGCTGGTTCGATACGTACGGGCTCGCCTATTTTCAGGCACCCTTGTTCTAGCCGACCCTGATAGCCGCGAAAATCATCAGCACTGCTGCCATCCAGCCGTGCGACGCGCTGTACTGGATAGAGAGCGGGTGCCTTCAGCAACTGACTATGACGATTAGCAGCGGGCAAGCTTTCCAATAAAGGCAGCAGCGGTTGCCCTTGAAACCAAGGCATATGTGCGCTAGCAGTAACAATATTGTCGCCGTTTAGCGCCGATATTGGTACATAGCTGACGCGGCGCAAATCTAAAGCGGCAGCCAGCTCGCTGTAGGCACGTTTAATCGCGTTGAATTTTTCTTCGCTGTAATCCAGCAAATCAAGTTTGTTTACCGCTACGATGATGTGCGGTGTACCCAGCAGTTTCAGAATGGCGCTGTGGCGACGGGTTTGCGGCAGTAAGGCCGGTGTCTGTTCGCTGAAATCCAACCGTGTGGCATCTATTAGAATGATGGCGGCATCGGCAGTAGAGGCTCCAGTCACCATATTGCGGGTATATTGTTCATGGCCGGGGGTATCAGCAATGATGAATTTGCGTGCCGGCGTTGCAAAATAGCGGTAAGCAACATCAATGGTAATGCCCTGCTCCCGCTCGGCCGCCAACCCGTCAGTAAGCTGGGCGAAATCAGGAACGCCCTCGGCAGTGCGCTTGTGCTTGCCGCGATACAGTGAGGCTACCTGATCAGCCAGCAAAGACTGGCTGTCAAACAGCAGACGTCCAATTAGAGTGGATTTACCATCGTCCACGCTGCCGGCTGTAATAAATCGCAATACGGAATCAGTACTCATTCGATGTCTCATTGGTTGGTGGTAACGACCTGCGTCAGCATCTGCTTCAGGCTCTGCCACGCTGGAGTCAATTCGCTGAAGCCGTCTTCAGCCATCAGGTGGCCACCATGGGATACATAATCGATGTGGCTGTGCAGTGATGCTGCAATGGATTGGCTGGCGGCTTCTGGCACATAGGGATCGTTGGTGGAAATAATACTGTGCACCGGCATGCTGATGTGCTGTAATGCACTGAAATCAGGCTGGCTGGCATCGATATATTCATCCAGTATATGCAGCGTAGGCAGGCGCGAGGCAAAACCAGCGGCCAGTATCAATCCGCCCAGCTTTGCAGGCTGGTGACGGCTAAGAAAACGCAGCAGGGTAATAACGCCGAGGCTGTGGCCGACCAGTATGGTCTGAGCTTCAGGCTGGCCGATAATCTGATCCAGTGTCTGCTGCCATACCGCTGCTTGCGGATAATCGGGTGCAGGCATTGCCGGTATGGTGACAACAGCACCGGCAGAACGCGCCTGCCGAGCCAGCCACTCAAACCAGTTATCATCTGGGCTGCTTTGAAAGCCATGCACAATATAGACCTGAGGCGCTGAATTGGTGAGTGTGGCAGCCATCAGAAATAACCTGCTTTCTTACGCTCTTCCATGGCCGCTTCCGAAACTTGATCGTCCATGCGCGTGGCGTTGCGCTCGGAAATCGTGGTTTGTGCCGTCTCAGCTATTATTTCAGCGGCGGTTGCGGCTTCGCTCGCCACTGGACAAGTACAGGAAATATCGCCTACTGTACGGAAACGTACACTGCGTACCACGCTCACTTCGCCCTCTTTTTTCGGTGTCAGTGGCGTTACCGGCACCAGCATGTTTCCGCGCTCCACCACCTCACGCTGGTGAGCATAATAGATGTCAGGTAAAGCCAGCTGTTCACGCGCAATGTATTGCCAGATATCCAGTTCGGTCCAGTTCGAAATTGGAAAAACACGCATGTTTTCGCCCGGATGGAGACGAGTATTATATAAATCCCATAATTCCGGACGCTGGTTTTTCGGGTCCCACTGACCAAATTCATCGCGGAACGAGAATATGCGTTCTTTAGCACGCGCTTTTTCCTCATCGCGACGTGCACCGCCCATTAATGCATCAAAGCCGTTGGCTTCAATGGTTTCCAACAAGGTGACAGCCTGGGCGGCATTGCGCGAATCGGTAGCTCGGCGCAAGGTAACACTGCCTCGGCGAATGGATTCTTCCACACTGCCCACCACCAGTTTCGCACCCAGCCGCTGTACAGTGGCATCACGAAACGCAATCACTTCGGGATAGTTGTGGCCAGTATCGATGTGCACCAGTGTTAGCGGTAATTGCAGACTGTGACCAGGTATCTGAAACGCTTTTACTGCCAGTGCCAGCAGCACTACCGAATCCTTGCCACCGGAAAACAGCAGCGCCGGATGGCGTGCTTCAGCGACCACTTCGCGGATAATGTAGATGGATTCCGCTTCCAGCCAATCCAGATGTTTGTTTTGAATACTCATTGGTTTATTCCGTAGTGGCTGCAGCGCATGACAGCGCACCTGCAAGCCTGAGTTAAATTCTGCTTATTTATGCAAACCACATTCTTTACTATCGTGGCTCTCCCACCACCAGCGGCCAGCCCGAATATCCTCACCCACTTTTACCGGACGCGTACACGGCTCACAGCCGATGCTCGGATAGCCCTGCATATACAAAGCATTTACCGGCAGTTGCTTCACTTCGGCATAAGCCCACACATCAGTTTCCAGCCAATCAGCCAGCGGATTGTATTTGGCCATCGCATGAGTCTGATCTTGCTCAACCAATGCCAGCTCGGTACGGGTACTGGACTGCTCGCGCCGCTGTCCGGTAATCCATGCATCTGCATCACTGAGTGCACGGTTGAGCGGTTCGATTTTGCGGATATGGCAGCATTCGCGCCTCAGAGCAACACTGTCATAGAAAGCCAGCTTGCCATGTGCAGCCACATACGCATCAACAGCCGCCTCATCTGGCCGATATTCAACAATCTGGATACCCCAGTGCTGGCCGGCGGCGTCTAACAACTGACAGGTTTCACTATTGAGCGCACCAGTATTAAGGGTAAATACCTCTACAGGCAGCTGCGCGCGCACAATCACATCGGTAATCACCATGTCTTCAACGGCCAGACTAGAAGCAAATTTAACGTGCTGATGCTGGCTGACAATCTGCTCTAAACGGTTTTGTAGTTCGGCAGTAAGTACCGGCAAGCGTTGGGTGGCGGCCGCATCATGCGGTGGGCTCCACAAGCGGGGGCGCAACATATTCTTTTAAGTTCCTGAAAGCACAATTTATTAATGCCAGCAACTGTTTAAGCAGCTTACTGTCTGTCTGATTCAGATAGTAGCAAGCGTAGCCTGCGGCAAGGAAAGAATAAAAATTTCTTTCTTTATAACCAAACTTCCGTCCCGAACATGGCTCATACAGATATAACCGCCAACGATTTGGTTAGAAAAAAAGCTTCTTTTTCAGCCACACAGTGGCACTTATAAGATAGCGTGCACACAACAAAGACAAACCAACATGAATCACTACCCCATATTTACTCAATTACACCAGCGCAAAGTGTTACTGGTGGGCGGCGGACAGGTGGCCGAACGCAAGGCTAATGCCCTGCTACAGGCCGGAGCACAACTAAAGGTGGTGGCACAGCAAACCACCAGCCGTTTTCAGGATTGGTTTGCCGCACAGCAAGCCGAACACATCGCCACAGAATTTAGTCCTGCGCTGCTAAGTGGTGTGTTTCTGGTAGTGGCCGCTACTAACGACCCTGCCTTAAATCGGCAGGTATTTCTGGCAGCCGAAGCAGCGGCAACATTCTGCAATTGTGTCGACCAGCCGGCATGTTGTTCGTTTATCGTGCCGGCATTGATTGACCGCAGTCCAATACAGGTGGCTATAAGCAGCGGCGGCCACGCACCAGTGTTGGCGCGGCTGATTCGTCAGCAAATAGAAACGCTACTGCCGTTTTCAATCGGCAAAGCAGCGGCGCTGGCCGGACGCTGGCGGACACAGGTAAAACAAACCTTTCAGCATTTGAGCGAACGCCGCCGCTTCTGGGAGCAATTATTTCAGCACAGCCGCTTTTCCCAGTATGTGGCCAGTGGTGATGAAAAGGCAGCAGAATCGCTGTTGCAGCAGCAACTAAATGCCCACCAGCCACTACTACAGGGTGAAGTGGTGCTGGTTGGTGCCGGCCCAGGTGATGCCGGTCTGCTCACTTTGCACGCCTTACAGGCACTTCAGGCAGCAGATGTGGTTTTATATGATGCATTGGTATCGGCAGAGGTACTTGAGCTGGTACGCCGCGATGCCCTGAAAATCAGCGTTGGTAAGCGCTGTGGCAACCATCAGGTACAACAGCAACAGACCAATGAGCTGCTGGTAAAGTGGGCACAGCAAGGTAAACGTGTTGCGCGCCTAAAAGGCGGTGATCCTTTTGTGTTCGGCCGTGGTGGTGAAGAATGTGCGGTATTACAGGCAGCGGGAATTCCTTTCAGAGTCATTCCTGGCATCAGTGCTGGCCTAGGCGCTACCGCCTATGCCGGTATTCCGCTTACCCATCGGGATTATGCCCAGAGTGTGCTGTTTATAACCGGCCATCAGCAGCTGGCTGCACAGTCACATGGCTGGCACACACTAGCAGGTGCTCAGCAAACACTGGTGATTTATATGGGTACCCTCACGGCAGCGGAAATCAGCCGCCAGCTGATTGCCCATGGACGAGCCGCCACCACACCGGTAGCAATCATCTCGCAAGGCACGCTACCACAGCAAACCGTATCAACCGGCCAGCTCCACCAGCTAGCCTCCCTGGCACAACAAGCTGCCACACCGGCATTGATTGTGATTGGGGAAGTAGTCAGTCTGCGCCAGCAGCTGGCATGGTTTCAGCCCAGCAGTGCACACGAAAGCGTAGTAGCGGCTTAGTATCAGCGCCTACAGCAAACACAAAAAAACAGCACTTGTGAACAAGTGCTGTTATCCTGTTTGTTCACTGGAATCGCTCAATCTGTTACTGCCGCAGACTGCGCAAAATTATTCAATCCAACTTCTTTAATCAGATCAAGCTGCGTACCCAGCCAGTCCAAATATTCCTCATTCACCGCTTTTTGCTGTTCAAGCAAATCACGTGACACAAAATCCAGCTGGTTTTCACACACAGCTATGGCATCAGCCAGAGCAATGTGTTTGGCCTGCTCTGCCCGTTGGTCACACTGCAGAATCTCAGTAATATTCTCACCCACCAGAATTTTGCCGTACTCCTGTAGATTCGGCAGACCTTCCAGAAGCAGGATACGTTCAATCAGCGCGTCTGCGCTCTTCATATCGCGAATCGAATGCTTATATAAAGTCTCACCCAGCTCGTTGAAACCCCAGTTGCGCAGAATACGAGCATGCAGAAAATATTGATTGATGGAAACCAACAACAAACCCAGATTTTTATTCAATGCCTGAATGGCCAAACGATCTCCCTGCATATCGTTCTCCTTACAGCTGGCTTTGCAGATAATTGGGCAAGCCCATCACCTCAATTTGGCGCAATTGTTGTTCTAACCAGTGTGCATGGTCTTCTTCCGTATCTTTCAGCTGAGCCACCAGAAACTGACGCGTCACATAATCCTGCTCCTGCTCACATAGCTTAATCGCATCTTTTAAATTCTGGCGCACGCTTAGCTCTGTAGCCAGATCATTTTCCAGCATGCTGACTACATCCGTGCCCACATTAATCGCATCCGGTACCATTTCCGGTTTGCCGTTCAGCATCAGAATACGGTGAATAAACTGGTGCGCATGGTCGGTTTCTTCCTGCATCTCATGGTCTATACGCTGAAACAGCTTCATATAGCCCATATCTTCATACATCCGCGAATGGGCAAAATACTGGTCACGTGCGGCCAGCTCTCCTGCCAGTAAACGGTTTAAACATTCCAATACAACCTTTTTACCTTCCATGTTTGCATCCTTTTTACTCAAAACTGCTGCATCTTACTTACCAAGCAGTTGTGATGAATCACTAAACCACTACCGGCCTGACGCGACAAGCATCAAGCGCAGATAACCATTTAATGAAAAATTATGTCTGTTATTTTTCTACCCGTGAGCAGCGTATTTGTCTTGCTTCTTAAGCAAAAAACCACTGTCGGATAGTAACTTATACGTAGAGGATAAATATCCTGAACCAATATTTTCTGCAGTCTGGGGTTGCAGGCTAAAATTAACCTGCAACCCTTTTCCCCCTTGAACAGTTGCACTAAATCAGGTGTTAAAATTACATTACCCTAACCAATACAACTGTTTGGGCTTATCATAACATTAAATATCATGACTATTTTTAATCTAAATAAGAGTAATTTTCATAATAATTAATTGAAAAAATCAAAATTAACAGAAAAATTCCATAAAAACATAGTATTAAAACAATAATGGTTATCACACTTTATTAGAATCATTCAACTAAACCATCACAGACGGCAAATTTATAATAAAATTTATATAAATTAACATAATTTCACCATTAGTCTGCATCCTTAGCGGCCAAAATATACAGAATCAACAAGCAATTAGCGTAAAACATAACCATTTTCATTCCGTCCAGCTCTATACCTCAGCCAGCCTTTTATTTCGGCAGGAAATCTAGGCACCCTCTCCTGAACACAGCTTGCAGCGCGTCCTGCTGACACATGCTTCTTTCTTATCCAGTACATAAGTGAATTGCGGCAAAAAGGAAATATCACTACTGCTTCTTCACTCCCAATTTATCCTCCGCGATGCAAAATATCATTTTTTTATCTATTGTATGAAAAAAACAAAAATGAGAAATATAAATATTACAAATAAATATTTTTATGCACCAATAGCGAAACAAATATGGTTTTTGCTCACAGAAAAAATAAAAATCCGCACTGAAACTCATTTTACTGCCGGTATTACACCGGTACAGAAACCGAATTTCAGTACGGATTTATTAGAAAAACAACAAAATGTCTTACAGCAAAATACCGCCGGTCACACCATACACCTGAGCGGTTACATAGCTGGATTCATCCGACATCAGGAAAACATAAGTAGAAGCCAGTTCGGCAGGCTGGCCGGCACGGCCAAGAATAGATTCGCTCTGACCAAATTTTGGAATGGCTTCAGGCGGCTGACCGCCGGTAATTTCCAGAGCAGTCCAGATAGGGCCGGGAGCCACAGAATTCACGCGAATTCCTTTAGCAGCTACCTGTTTAGCAAGACCCTGCGTAAAAGCCACAATAGCGGCCTTTGTAGAGGCATAATCTATCAGATTCGGGCTGGGTTCATAAGCCTGTACAGAGCTGGTGGTCACAATAGTGGCACCGGCAGGCAAATGCGGCATTGCAGCCTGAATCACCCAAAAAAGCGAAAAAACATTAATTTCGAATGTTTTTTTTAACTGTTCCGTACTGATATCACAAAACCGCTCAACAGCCGTCTGCTTACCAGCCACCAAAGTCAGACCGTCCAGACCGCCTAACTGCTGATGCGTTTTTTCTACTAACTGTTTGCAGAAATGCTCATCACTTAAGTCACCCGGCAGACACACAACCTTACGGCCAGCTTCCTGTACCAGTGCTGCAACCTGTTTAGCATCCTCTTCTTCTTCCGGCAGATAATTAATCGCCAGATCCGCACCTTCACGCGCATACGCAATGGCAGCAGCACGACCAATACCGGAATCGGCACCCGTTACCAAAATCTTGCGCCCACACAAACGGCCATGACCTTCATAGCTTTTTTCACCACAATCAGGTACAGGGTCCATTCTGCTTTGCAGGCCGGGCGCTGGCTGACGTTGTTTGGCATAATCCTGATGGTAGTACTTGGTTTTAGGATCTTGTAAACCTTCTTGATGCTTCATAATACATCTCCTTGTTTAACAATGCTTTATCCAGATGGAACAGCAAAACCATCATACGACAGATTATGAAACAGAAAAGAAAACTACTTGTAATTTATGTCAATATTCTAGTTAAAATTTATTAATCTCAATGGCTTGAGAACGAAAAGACAAATCATGCAAAACTACTGGGCAAAACAAATGCAGGACAGTACCTATACTGTCCTGCATGTATACTGCCTAGGCTGATATCAGAAGCGATGCGTATACGAAACACCAGCGATATGTGCATGCGAACGGTAATCCGCCTCTCCACGCACATTACTCGACACGTGTGCCCCATCATCCTGCTGATTCATTCGCGTATGCTGGATATGCAGATAGGCATACGACACCGCCACCGTATCCTTTTTATTTACATCATATTTAGCACCGGCGCCAAACAGCCAGCGGTTACCATCTGGAATAGTAGACAGGCGTGTAGACGAACTGCGTACCGGCGACTGATCATAATTCACACCAAAACGCCATTGCAGGCGTGGGGTTTGCTGATAGGAAGCCCCTACACCAACTGCATAGGTATCACGCCAGTTGGTTGCAATATGCGTGGTATGCGAAGTGGCACCATGTACCGGATCAATCGCCTTATCATTTTCAAAATTGATATCCAGCTCATGCAGGCGTGAAGAGCGCGTCCAGCTCACATTACCAAATAGATTCCATTGTGGATTCACTTTCCACATCCCGTGCACCGATACCACTTCAGGCGTGGTAATTTGTACCTGCGCCCCTTCCAGCTCTTTAAAACCAAACTGCGCAAACAGTGGCGCATACTGTTTTGCATACTTTCCTACCGGCTGCCAGCGCGCTGTACCATGCAGATGCTGATTAATCTTAGAACGATAGCTCACACCCACCCGCACATCATCATTCACATCCCATAGCCAGCCCGCATTGAAACCATAGCCCCAGTCATTACCTTTTACCGTAGCACGTGCATCAAATGCTCCTGGCGCCCGCTGATGCAGCATCGCTGGAGGAATTTTAGTCTGCGCACTGCCTACCGGCGTAAAATCAGCGTATTTCTGCACTTCTGCATGGAGATACTGCGCGATCAGCCCCACACCCAGCGAATGCCGGTCATTGATTTTAAAAGCCACAGCCGGATTGATATCCAGCGCCTTCACATTGGTTTTATTCACGTTATAGCGCAGCACCGAAGCGGAACTATCATTGGTTCTGGCCGCATACGGTATATAAACACCCAGCCCCACACCCCATCGTTCATTCAGCCGATGAGAAAAATACAGCTGCGGCACCAACTGAGCCGTATTGGCAATATTACCGTGTGCCGGACCACTGACAGCAGAACCATCCGAAAACGTTCCTCTCGCATTCTTATATTTAATATCCGGTTTAATCACAAACAGATTAGTATCAATCTGCGTACCCTCCACATGCACCAAGCCTGCCGGATTACTAACAATCGTCGTAGCATCAGCAGCTTCAGCCGCTGCCGCATTACCGGCTGCTACCGACGTCACCGACTGCAAACCTAAATGATATCCGGAAGCCAAAACAGGAGAACTCAAAACTGCGGCACTGATCACAACAGCGCTCATTTCAAACACAACTGGCAAACGTCTTGTCATTATGTCTTTTCTCAAAAAGCAGAAAATAAAAAAGACCTTTTCACAAGGTCAAAATCAAAAATAAAAATTCGAGTGTTTATTCTAACCCAAAAAAACTTTCATTGCCGTTTACCGTCCTTACAATTATTCAGATAAATTAAATTGCTTATATCTGAATATAATTATTTTTTACCCTAAATGCATAATGAATTCCACTTTTATTCAGAAACACAACTGAAAATCAATATCTTTCAGCATTCTAAAATATCTCTCTACCCCAATCACAAATGAATAAAAAATAACAGGCACCACCCATTCCATTGATAGAAAATATCAGAACGCCATATAATTGCTTTATTCAGTCTTCTATTGAAATATAGATGCTCCGCTTCATCCGCCGGCCTCTGGCTCTGTCTGGCAGCCGCTGTAGGCAAACCAACACTTACCGCGTACAGTATAAATATTTACTGGTCATGCATTCATGTATAAAACCTGCTTTGGTTGCACTGCTTCCACGGCTACGTACACCGCTTCTGCTTTTGCCCGACTTTGCAATCATTAAATATTTTTTATACATAACATCCAGCAAATAAGCGGCATCAATCAGCCATACTTTCTACCTCTTTGCATTCGTTTTTTATCCAGCTTGTAACAACATCTGCTGGTTTTCTCAGTAGAAACAACTACCAGACAGCCATTTACAGCACCATACAGCAATGGTTACACTGTCGCATTATTATCTGTTCTCATGGTAAGACAACAATGTTTCAACGCTTGAAACGCACCTGGCCGTTAATGCTGCTCTGGCTGGATTTGATTTACAGTTTCATCCTGAATATTGGTGCCAGCGTCTCACTAGAACAAACACCTGTATCGGGCAACAGCTTACCCCTATCACCGGATATTGCCTTCAGCTGGCTACAGGTCATCGCCAACGGCGGCATGGTACTGACTCTTAGCTTCGCCTTCATCGTTCTGCTGCAACTTAACCGCGCCATGCAGCAGCATCAGTTCTGGCCGCTCACACCGGTCCGCATTGCCGCTTTACTGATTGTGCTCGCGTTTAGCCTGCCCGCATGGTGGCAATGGCTATGGGCAGGATGGGCACTGGCACACGGGCAAATGGTTGTAGAATGGCACAATTTGCGCTACCTCATCGTTTCCATTCTCTTGCTTTATCCTGCCTATCTTTGCCTGCGCTTAATGTGGATACGCAACCGGCAACATACCTGCAAGCCAGATTCTGGTCATATCATTAGTCCTGATCAAATGCCGCCATCAGCCTAAATTCCGGTTTCCGCCCGCCCCATTAACCAGTTCATAGGCCAATATAGGGTAAAATATGCGCCAGAAATTCAGCAGCGGATTTAAATTGCATGGACACACAATCCCTTACCACCCTGATTAACAGCATCACCCTGCCAGACAGCAACCGGACACTCGGCAGTGAACAAGCTGTCCGCAACATTATCATCGACAACGACGGCATCCACCTTGAGCTCGTTTTTCCCTATCCAGTAGCCCACCTCATTCACGAGCTGCAACAGCGCATCGCTCACGCCATCACCGCCAAATTCGGCGACAAACCCCTGTTCGTAAAGGTACAGCTGGACATCGGTACACATAAAGTTCAGCTCGGCATCCAAACTATCGCCGGCGTTAAAAACATCATTGCCGTCGCTTCCGGCAAAGGCGGCGTCGGCAAATCCACCACCAGTGCCAATCTGGCTGTAGCTTTAAGCCGCATGGGTGCACGCGTTGGCGTGCTTGATGCCGACATTTACGGCCCCAGCCAGCCAACCATGTTTGGCGTTGCCGGACAAGAACCGCGTCAGCATCAGGGTAAAATGATACCGATCATGGCTACGGGTGAGATTCAGGTAATGTCCGTCGGTTTTCTCGTCGATACCGATCAGGCCGTCATCTGGCGTGGCCCTATGGTCAGTCAGGCTTTACAGCAACTCCTGTTTCAAAGCCAATGGGATGATGTAGACTACCTAATTATTGACCTGCCGCCCGGTACCGGCGACATCCAGCTAACACTGGCACAGAAAATACCCGTAACCGGCGCCGTCGTCGTCACAACACCTCAGGATGTAGCCTTAATTGACGCACGCAAAGCCGTCAACATGTTTCAGAAAGTTAACATTCCCATTTTCGGCGTACTCGAAAACATGTCCGTCCATATCTGCTCCCACTGCGGACATGCCGAACCCGTATTTGGACACAACGGCGGCAAGGAACTGGCACACAACCTTGGTGTTCCCCTGCTTGGCCAATTACCACTTACCTTATCCGTCCGCGAAGCCATGGATAACGGTCAGGCCTACGCATTAGCAGAGCAAAATCCGCAAATTGCTGCCCTGTACCAGCAGGCAGCATGGCAGCTGGTACAGGCATTGGCCGATCAGGGCAAAGACTATAGCCAGCGTTTTCCAAAAATCGTGGTCGAATAAACCGCAGAAAAAGATACTTTCACCAAACCATGCGATAATATTCACATTGATTTTGAACACACAGCCACTAATAAATCCTGCTTGCATCCGGCCATGCAGCAGACCAGCCCCTTAAACCAAACCATTGTTATCAGCAAAACAATGGCCATGCCATTTTATGAACACACCGTTTTGGCCTTTACTGGCCCTGCTTGCCGATGGTCTGGCGCATGAAGTACAGACACTGGCAAAAACCCTGAACTGCAAAATACCCCAGCTCAACGCAGCCTGGCAGGAAATGCCTGCCCATATCCAAAGTCTTCTGCGTCAGCGCAATGGCGTCTGGCAGCTTACCAAAACACTGGCATTGATACCCGAAAACACCTTCAATCACTGCGCGCGCCAGTACGGCTTTGAACCGCATCTGCTGGCTCAGACCACCTCCACCAACACCATTCTGCTGGAACAGGTACGCCACGTACCCATAGACAGCCCACCACAAATCTATCTGGCCTACGAACAAACAGCCGGACGCGGCCGTCAGGGCAAAGCATGGC
The DNA here is from genome assembly GCF_026535955.1 of Snodgrassella sp. B3837. Classification (NCBI taxonomy): domain Bacteria; kingdom Pseudomonadati; phylum Pseudomonadota; class Betaproteobacteria; order Neisseriales; family Neisseriaceae; genus Snodgrassella; species Snodgrassella sp. B3837. The sequence continues at coordinate 59,537 of NZ_JAFNPI010000011.1, read as the reverse complement.
AAAATCGCATTGGCGAATGCCTGATGTTTAGCCTGAGCTGGACATTCCAGCGCCCACAAGCCGAACTTGGCGGACTGGCACTTATCGTAGCAGTGGCCATCTCCCAGACCCTGCGCGAACTCGGCATCCCCGCTCAAATTAAATGGCCCAATGACCTGATGCTGGACAACAGCAAACTTGGCGGCATCCTGATTGAAACCGTCAGTCATCAGCAACAAACCACCGCTGTTATCGGCATTGGCCTCAACTTCAGCATCCCCGATCAGGTTGGCACCGCCACCGCCATCCTGTCCCTGCTACCTCAGGCACAAGTCAGCCGAATTTTTCAGGGCATTCTTGCCAAACTGGCTCAATTTCTGCCCCGCTTCAATCAGCATGGGCTCAGCCCATTTCTGGCTGATTACAATCAATTACACCGCGATCAGGGACGGCTGGTACATCTGCTGACAGGCGGCCGCACCCTAGCCGAAGGCACTGTCAGTGGCATCGCTTCTTCCGGTGCTCTGTTGCTACAAACTGCCAACGGAGAACAAAGTTTTGTCAATGGCGAAATCAGCCTGCGCCCAGGTGCAGCAGCTACCGAAACCAAAAACGCCACCCAAAAACGCTGCCTGCTACTGGATGCAGGCAACAGCAAGCTTAAATGGGCATGGGTAGAAAACGGCTGCATACTCAGCTATGGCAAAGCCGCCTATTATGATCTGCAACCCCTCATACAAGACTGGGCCAGACAGGGCTGCGGCACAGAACGCATCATAGGCTGCGCAGTCTGTGGAGAAGCTCGCCAGCAGCAAATTGCCGCCATTCTGCCACAACCGGTACTGTGGCTGCCTTCCATGCCTGAAGCCCTCGGTATCTGCAATCATTACCGCAATCCTGCCGAACACGGCGCCGACCGTTGGTTTAATCTCATCGGCAGCCGGCGATACACCAGACAGGCATGTGTTGTGGTCAGCTGTGGCACAGCTGTCACAATTGACGCTCTTACCGACACCAATCATTACCTCGGCGGCAGCATCCTGCCGGGATTTCATCTGATGAAAGAAGCATTATCCAGACGTACCGCCAACCTCAACCGCCCGCTCGGCAAAGCCTATGCTTTCGCCACCACCACCCCAAATGCTATGGCCAGCGGCATCATGGATGCCGTCTGCGGAGCCATCGTCCTCATGCATGAGCGCCTGCAACAGAAAATCGGCACTGGCAAACCGGTTGACATCATCATCACCGGCGGTGGAGCCAATAAAGTAGCACAGGCCTTACCCAATACATTTGTCTTAGACAACCGCATTGAAATTGTGGATAATTTAGTGCTTTACGGTTTACTCAACTGGGTTGAATACGCATGAAATGGCTGTTTGCAATCTTGGTAGCATTAAATATCATCGTTTTCGGCAGCATGATAGCCGGCAAACTGGTACACGGTATTTCAGCTTCTCCCGCTGCGTCCGGCGCCACCAGCGCAGCCACTGATACCATCGCACCGGCCAGCCCCGACATCAGCGTGCGCCGTGCTACCGATACAACAGCCGCTGCCGGTAGCGCTGTACCTGCTGCGAAAGCTGCCAGCAAGACCGAAACCACCACTGCCGGCAAACAGAAAATCGACACGGCCGACAACTCCGACAAAACTACCGCTGCACCAGCCAGCACCTGTACCGCCACCGTTACCCTCCCCGAAGACGACTTTCACCGCATCAAAGGCTTGCTCAACCACTGGCCGTTTACCACCAGCCGCTTCATAGAACAAGTAAACGCACAGGCTCGAACCCGAACCACACCCGCACCCACCCGTTACATGGTAGCGCTTTCATCCAGTGGCGATAGCACCACTCGTGCCCGTCTTCAGGAGCAGGGCTTCGACTATGGCATCAATCAGGGCAGAGTCAGCTTAGGTGTATTCAACCGGAGGGAAGATGCGGAAGGATTGATGGCACGCGCCAAAATGCAAGGATTCAGTGATGCCTTCATTACCACATTGGGTGGCAATAGCGACAGCGATTCAGGCAACACCCCCACAAGCATAGCCAAAATGCGCGTTGTGTTCAGCGGCGTCGACAACTCAGCCATGAACGACATCAACGCCATTACCGGCCGTTACGGCCGCATGCAGCGCAGCGGTAACTGTCACTAAGCCGGCACTATCCATTAGAGGCTTCATGAGCACCCGTGCCGTAATCCTGAAAAATATCTCTGCCAACCTCCTGCTGCAACTGATCACCGCACTGGGCGGCTTTATCCTGCCGCCCCTGATTGTCGTAACCTACGGCTCAGCCACCAACGGCATGCTCGCATCCGTTAAACAGTTCATCGCCTACCTCACCTTGCTGGAAGCTGGCATCGGTGCGGCCGCCATCGTCGCCCTGTATCAGGCGCTTACTGCCCATGACAACCAGCTACGCAACCGCATCCTTGCCGCAGCCCATCATTTTTACCGGATTTCCGGTAGCCTGTTTGCCGTCGCCCTAGTAGTACTGGCCACCCTGTTTGCATGGCTCACCCGCCATGAAATCAGCGCCAACCTGACCTTTTGCATCGTACTGGTCATGGGTGCCGTCAACATCCTTGATTTCTTCTTTTTCGGCAGCTATCGCGCCCTCCTCACCGCAGACCAGAAAACCTACATCATCTCCGGCATACAAGCAGTCAGCATTCTCGCCAACATCGCCGTCTGCTACTGGCTCATCCGCGCCGGCTACAGCATCCTGAGCGTACAGACAGCATCTACCCTGATACAAGCTGCAAAATTCCTCCTCTACCGCCGTTATGTCCGCCATCATTACTCTGGTCTAAACCAGCACTACGACAAACACCATCCCTACCACCTGCAACAAACCTGGGACGCCCTCACCCATCAGCTCACCGGCCTGCTTATCTTCAGCTCGCCACTGGTACTCATTTCACTCTTCCTGTCCCTAAAAGACGCCAGTATTTACGCCGTTTATGCCCTCATTTTCGGCGCCATCAAAATGGCATTACAATCCTTGTCACAAGGCATGCAGGCCATATTCGGCCATAGCCTCAGCACCAATCCCGCACAGACCCGCCACAACTTCTGCCGCTACAATCGCCTCTTCATGTGCTTTCTCGGCTGGGTCTACACCTGCACTGGCCTACTGCTGGCACCGTTTATCCAGCTTTACACCCACAATATGACCGATGCCAATTACCACCAGCCCGTACTTGCCATCCTATTTCTATTTGTCGGCATCATCGAAAACAGCCGAATTCCAGCCATGACCATCATCATGGCCGCCGGCCGCTACAAAGCCACCAAACCACAAGCCCTGCTTGAAGCCGGTATCAACATCACCTGTTCCCTGTGTTTTATCCAGATATGGGGCAGCGCCGGCATCCTACTGGCCGCACTCATCTCATTTCTGTACCGTAGCACCGAAATGCTCCATTACAGCTGCCGCCATATCCTCTCCCTGTCTTTCAGCCGTCCACTCATATTATGGCTGGTTATATTCATCACCATCACCGTAGCCATCAGCATCGGCTGGCAGCCCATTAGCAACATCAGCGTGCACAACTATCTCGACTGGATTAAACTGAGCCTCATCACCGGCCTGATTGCAGCCTTACCCTTCAGCTTCCTCCTATTGCTCATTTACCGCCGGCCCGTCCAATGATACCCAAACTCATACACTACTGCTGGTTCGGTCCACAGCCATTACCCACCACTACCCAGCGCTATCTGCACAGCTGGCGCCAGTATCTGCCCGACTACGAGCTCCGGCTGTGGAACGAACAAAACTTTGACTATCAGGCCAATCCCTACGCACGCGCCGCCTACGCCGCCGGCAAATACGCTTTCGTCGCCGACGTGTGCCGCATTCAGGCACTATATCAGCAAGGTGGTATCTATCTGGATACCGACGTCCAAATGGTTGCCTCATTCGACCCATTCCTGCATCACCACTGCTTCACCGGCTTCGAACAAGGCATGAATCCCTACACCCGCCAGCTCACCTGCAACCCGCAGGCCGGCGTAATGGGATGTGAGGCCGGCTGCGCCTTGATGCACGACATCTGGCAACAATACCAGCAGCTTGATTTCAACCCACAGCAGCTCATAACTATCAACCAAATATTCAAACAGCTATACCAGCAACACGGCATCATCCTCAACAACCAGATGCAGGAAATTCCAGACTACGTCTGCGTCTATCCCAGCGACTACTTCATGGCCAAAAACGCCTATACCCATGAACTAAACTGCACCAGCAACACAGTCTGTATCCACCACTACGATGGCAGCTGGCTCAGCGACAGCAAATACACTGACCAGATCAAACGCTTTCTACTCAGCTTACTGCGCACCACCCTCGGCGCCAGCAACAGTCAAAAACTCATCGCCCTGCTCAAACGGAAACTTCGATGAACACCAGCTCAGACCATACCCCCATTGACTTCGTCCTGCCTTGGGTAGATGGCGGCGATCCCGCATGGCTGGCCGAAAAAAACCGCTGGCTGCCACAGCATCAGGGGCACAGCGACGCCATCAGCAGCAACCGCTATCAAGATTTCGGCACCTTGCGCTACGTTTTACGTTCCATTGAGCAAAACTGCCCGTGGTATCACAAAATCTACCTGATTACTGCCAACCAGCGCCCACACTGGCTACAAATTAACCACCCGAAAATCGAAATCGTCAGCCATCAGCAGCTTTTTATCAAACCCCGGCACCTGCCCGTATTCAACTCATCTGCCATCGAGATGAATCTGGTCAATCTCAAAGGCCTGAGCGAGCACTTCGTCTACCTCAATGACGATACTGTCATCCTTCGTCCCACCCCGCGCGAGCGCTTATTTCAGCACGGCCTGCCCGTCGACTTCCTTTGCCATGGCTGGCTCAAGCGCGGAGCCCTTTTCAGCCGTCTGCGTGGCCAAAACAGCTGGGTAGATGCCCTCAACAACAACATCTGCCTCATCAACCGTCAATTTCAACCAGCCAGCCTCAGCAAACAACAGCTTTTCGCCAGCAGCTACAGCCTGCGTGAAAAAATTAGCAACATCCTACTCAAATATTTTTACCGTCACTACTTCTGGTTTGCCCACTGGCATCTACCCCAGCCCTATACCCGCCATACTCTGCAAGAAGTCTACCAGCACTTCGCCCCCGAAATTCTGGCCAGCACGGCCAACCGCTTCCGTGCTCCTAACGACCTCACTATCTACCTCAACCGTTACTGGCAACTGGCCAGCGGTGCTTTCATCCCGCACAAATATAACGATGGGTACGTACGCAACATCAGCAATCTTGCCGACCTTAGCCATGCCATCGACCACTTGAATCAGCATCCCGAAATCCGCTTCGTCTGCCTCAACGACACCTGCACCAGCCCAAACAGCAACGAAGTAGCTCAGCTTATCCACGCGCAGCACACCTTCTACCAGCACTACCTCCCCAACCCAGCCTCATTCGAACTGAACAATAGCCAGACCCAGCTGTAACAAACACAAATGTAAAAAAATCAATACCAATCCTTGATTTTTCAGCACAACCCCACAGCACCCAGCAGGAAGCAGTCACCAGACAACATTGTTGCGATATAATAAACAAATCTTGACAAACCACCGGCATACCTGCCACTGCTGCCAAGCCAATGAATACGCAACCTTTTTCCGTTTTGCTCTCACTGTATGCACAGGAACAGCCACACTGGCTCAGTGCCTGTTTTGACAGCCTGTGCACGCAGAGCATACAGGCAGAAGAAATCATCGTCGTACTCGACGGCTCCATCGGCAGCAACCTGCAAGAGATACTTAGCCAATACCAAACCCGCCTGCCCCTGCACATCATCCCGCTGCCTCAGCATGTTGGCCTTGGCCATGCCCTCAATGCCGGGCTCGAACACTGCCGGCATGAATGGATTATGCGCATGGATACGGACGACATCTGTGCACCCGAGCGCTTTGCCCGCCAGTGGGCATACATCCAACAGCACCCCGATATTGCCTTCTTCAGCGGCCAGATAGCAGAATTCAATACCACCCCTGAACACACCAGCACCGTGCGGCAGGTACCCCTTAGCAACAATGCCATCAGACACTATGCCCAATGGCGAAACCCCATTAACCACATGGCTGTTGCCTACCGCAAAAGCGCCGTACTTGCCGTAGGCGGCTACCAGCACCACCAATGGATGGAAGACTACAACCTGTGGCTACGCTTGCTTGCCGCCGGCTATCAGGCTGCCAACCTACCCGAAATCCTCGTTTACGCCCGTGCTGGCCACAACATGCATGCACGCCGGCGCGGACTGAGCTACCTCAGCAGCGAATGGCAACTGCTGCGCCTTAAACGCCGCCTCCGCAGCCAGCCCCTGCTGCCAGCACTCAGCTGTTTTGCCCTGCGCGGCAGTAGCCGCCTATTGCCCACCAGTATGCTCACCCACCTCTACCAACATTTGCGCCTGAATAAATAAACCCACTATCATGCGAAGTTTACTTTCCTATAAAAGCCGTCTCTTTTTCGGTTCCCTGCTGGTCATGCTACTCCCTCTGGCCATCATGGAGCCCATCAAAGGCTTCTCACAAGGCCGAGCCGCCTTCATCACCAGCATCATCCTTGCCGGCATCGCCCACCTACTCAACACAAAATCTCTGTCCGTATTCAGCAACTTTCCCGGCCGCAAATCCGCCGTTATCGCCCTGCCACATACCTTCTTCTGGTTTTTCGGCATGTGGATGGCAGCCAAATTCTTCAACCTGCCCTACACCGTATGGTTCCTATTCATGGCCGGCTGCCTATCCCTCTTCCTGTGCATCGCCTACATCTACTACCGCAACAAATTTATCACCACCTATGCCTATTTACCCTACGGCCGCGCCATTAACGCAGATCAGCTACCCAACGTTAACTGGATCAAACTCACCAGCCCAGATCTCCCCGTAGCCACAAATATCAACGGCATTGTAGCTGACTTGCACGAACCCGAGCTTAACCACCATTGGCAAAAATTTCTCGCCAGCCAGACCCTCGCCGGCATGCCCGTATACAATATTCGTCAAGTAGAAGAATTCCTTACCGGCCGCGTTAAAATTCATCATCTGTACGAAAACGACCTAGGTTCACTCCTACCCTCACCAACCTATGTACTGATAAAACGCTTAGCCGATATCCTACTTATTCTTCTGTCTTGCCCCATTACCTTACCAGTAATGCTTGTCACAGCCATCGCCATCAAACTTGAAAGCCCCGGTAGCGTTCTTTTTCGGCAAAACCGTGTCGGCCGCGGCGGCTATGAATTCTGCATATACAAATTCCGCAGCATGTGCAGCGATTCCGAAAAAAATGGTGCCCAGATGGCGCAACTAGGCGATAGCCGCGTTACCCGCATCGGCCATATCATCCGCAAAACCCGCATCGACGAATTGCCCCAGTTCTGGAACATTCTCAAAGGCGACATGAGCCTCATCGGCCCCCGTCCTGAACAAAAAATATTTGTCGACCGGTTTATTCAAGAAATTCCCTTTTACGACTACCGCCATATCGTCAAACCTGGCATCTCCGGCTGGGCTCAGGTCACACAGGGCTATGCCGCCGACACAGAACAAACCCAAATAAAAATCGAGCATGATTTTTACTACATTAAGCACTTTTCCTTTTCCCTCGACATCCTTATCTTCTTTAAAACCCTCAAAACCATGCTCACAGGCTTCGGAGCACGCTGATCAAACAAAATATAAAAATGCTATCCATCAACTTTATAATCTAAATAATCAAAATTAAGAAAATTAATTTTTATCACCAGAAGGAAACAAAAAATGTTTAAACCTAATAGCGTTATTGTTTATGTCAAAGATGTCGATACTAGTACAGAATTTTACACAAAAATACTAGGGCGTCCTCCTATCAAAACTTATCCTGGCTTCGCTGTATTTTTATTGAATGATAATTTTATTTTAGGGCTACAAGAGGCTGATAAAATAACGCCAAAGGCACCTAATCATTACGGTGGTTTTGAGTTGTCATTTAATGATGTAACAAAAAATGATGTAGATGAAATTTATTCGACATGGAAGAAATTAAACGTCAAAATTGAACTTGAACCACAAATGCTCGATTTCGGATACACATTTGTAGGAAATGATCCAGATGGTCATCGACTTCGTGTTTGTGCTACCGACACTTCAAAGTTTGAATAAAAATTATCTTAAGAAATTAAAACAATGGGGAATTCATTATGTAGCCATTATTTATGATAAATTCATTTGATTAAAAAAGTATAGTTGATTACGGGAGCATCTCGTGGCTTAGGTTTCGCTTGGCAAAATCTGCTCCGGCTCAAGGTGATTTGGTAATTGGTGTTGCAAAAAATATTAATAATTTAGATGTACTAAAACAAGAATATTCCTCAAATTTCATTTCAGTCAGAAGGGTGTTATTAGTGAAGTATCAAGTAAAAGAAGGCATTAAATTATATAAAAGAATCGAAGTAGTAAATTGGTAGCATTCCAGCTCAGAAGTAAAATAGTGCAATTTGTTTGCAAACAGGCATAATTCAACAGACCAAAAACAAATTAAATACAAAAAACATAAAAATAAAGCTAAAACCTATTTTTATATAATGATCCGTATAATCAATTGATACATAAAATCATATAATTACACAATTATCAATTTTTGATTGCTTGTATAGTATTAATTTTAAAATAAAATACCAAATATCGAGTACTGAACCAGAAAAAATAGAATTTTTTTATTAAAAATAATAATATACAAAAATTATTAAAAAATTTAGCAATTAAATTAAAACAAATTTATTTTGGAGAAATTATGTATGACATAGCTATAGTTGGATTTGGGGCGACTGGAGTTAGTTTAATCAAGCAGATACAAGATGAAATATATTCTCTTAATCTAGATAAACCTAAAATTGCTATAATGAACCCTTTAAATAGCTTTGCCACAGGCCACGCTTTTGGCGATGCTGACAGTATTCATAAAGTTAACACCATTCCTCATTTATTGCCAGTTTCATCCTATGAACCTGACAGCTTTTATCACTGGTTGAAAAAAAATAAAATTATTACAGATAACTACCCAGCCAGACTACAATTTTCTCGGTTTCTATCCCAGCTTTATCATCAAATAAATTCCGCTGATACACTTCACATTACAGAATTTCATAGCTCAGCTACCTCCATAGCCAAAGCAAAAGATAAATTTGTTATTGAAGATAGCAACCATCAAATTATACATTCAAAAACAGTCGTAATGTGCCTAGGTGCCAAATCTTCAGATAATTTTCCACAATTTTCTACCCAAAAAGGATTTATCCGTCATTTTAAAGAATATGAGGATACTGACGGTAAAATCCTGATTGCTGGCAGTAGCCTAACAGCAATAGATGCTTTTAGATATGCTTATAGTAAGGGAAATCAAGATATTAACTTATTTTCAAGAAAAGGTTATTTACCTACCTGCATAAGCAGCAGCAACCAATATCACCCTGTATATTTAACTTGGCAAAATATCATAATAAACAGTAAAAAATCTGGAGATATACTGAACACATTCATACATCTACTGAATAAAGAGATGGGTCAATTAAAAGTAGTAGGAGAATTCAGACAAGCAATGAATCTTTTACAAAAGGGGAAACATCAAGACTATTTTGAATTTTTACTGCAACGTGCCCAAGAAGCGAATCTTCCTTGTCAGGATATACTGGTTAGCACAAGACCCTATATGCATAAAATATGGGCTTTGATGAATATCAAACAAAAACAGAAATTTATAAACACTTTAGGATCAATTTGGGCAGCATGGCGCCATCCTGTTCCACAAAAGGTATTCGAAGAAATACATGAAGCTATCATAAATAACAGATTAAAATTTCATAAACTGATATCCGCTCCTACATTTAAAAAAAATAAATATATAATTTCAACGAAAAAAGGCACAATCAGCTCAGGAACATTCTGGGATGCTACTGGTGGCGGAAATAATCTTACTCTTATGAAAGATAGCTTATTAAGCTCTCTCAAAGAAAAAAATCTTATTGAACCTTGTCAAAGTGGTGGCATCAACATAAATGTCTCTACTATGGAATGCATCGTTAACAATCAAGCCGTAAAGGGGCTATATAATCTAGGCCCATTAAATAAAGGATGTTTGTTTTCAACTAACGCCTATTGGTTTAATACCCAATGTGCGAATATTGTAGCGAAAAATATAATTCGACAGCTTTCATTAGCGGAACAAAAGGAAAACATATGAACTTTTTCCTACCACTAATTTACTTGCTATGTGGTTTGATCGCAGGGAAAACAAGCTTTGATTTCAAACCACTACTTTCAAAGCTACTGACCAAATTCATTATCCCTATTGTCATCATCTATAATATAGCCACTAACTTTAGCAGTATGAGTGTCGTGCTTGTCACCACTATCATTGTGATGACTTTGATGCTATTGCTAGGAAAAATAATTAAAATCAACCCTGTTGATAATCTATGCTTCACTTACCTAAATATTGGCTGGCTGGGTCTACCCATAGCCGCCTCCCTTTTCGGTAATCAGGCCGCCACTATTTTTATTTCTGCCTATATCGGCAGTTCCATTATTGGCAACTCACTTGGTGCATGGCTACTTACAGGTATCAGATTTAATATACGCAAACTAATTCAAATGCCTCCTGTAATTGCGCTAATAATTGGAATAATTCTTTTACCATATAGCAGACAGATTGATTTAGAATTCAAGTTTATCTATAACATAGCTAAATTTTTAATGAGTTTTTTGGGTATGGCTGTACTTGGCATGTGGTTAGCCAAAGCCAAAATTACCTTAAAAGATCTACGTACCACTCTTTTTTTATTCCTAAAAAAAGTCGCCGGTTATTGTGGAATCATAACCATCTTGCTGGCCTTTGCTCATCTATTCAAACAAAATCTTATTTTGCAAAACAGTCTAGCACTTTATTTGTTTTGCTTACTTCCCCCTGCGGCAAATATCATCGTATTAGAAACTCATTATTTAGGCACCGGCCGCTCAGTTAAGCCCATCTCCTGTGGAACCTGTATTAGTGTCATAGCTATTAGTATTTATTCTTTATGCATAATAATCATTAAACATATTACCTAATCAACTAAAGCAACCAACAGCTATCTGCGTTTGGATCTGAACTTTAAAAGCCTAATAATGATATATTAATAATTAACTTGCTTATTCAATTTTCTTGTATCTTTCACGTATCCCTTTAACACAATCAGGCTATAATTAAAAGTTACTTATACATGAATTGAGGATTTATGTATAAACACTATTGGATAAGTTGTATCTCTTTAATATTAATTAATTTTATTATTTTTTTCCATTATTACGGATAATTTATGGCCATTTTGGTAACAGGTGGTGCTGGTTTTATTGGCTCTCACACTACAGTTCAGTTGTTAAATGCCGGCCACGATGTGGTTATTATTGATAATTTGTGCAACGCTTCAAGTGTAGTTTTAGAGCGTATCAAAGAGATTACTGGCAAGGAAGTCACGTTTTATCAGGGGGATATTCGTGATCGTGGTTTGCTGCAACAGATCTTTGCTCAGCACAGAATTGAAAATGTTCTGCATTTCGCCGGTCTGAAAGCGGTGGGCGAAAGTGTGCGCGAGCCTCTGAAATATTATGATAATAATGTCAGCGGCAGTTTGATTCTGGCAGAAGAAATGGCTAAAGCCGGTGTATTTAATCTGGTATTCAGCTCTTCGGCTACGGTTTACGGTACGCCAGCTACTGTACCTATTGATGAATGTGCTGCTACCGGCGGCACAACTAACCCTTATGGTACGTCGAAGTATATGGTGGAACGGATGCTGATGGATATTCAGGCAGCCGATGCACGCTGGAGTGTGACGCTACTGCGTTATTTTAATCCGGTGGGTGCGCATGAATCGGGACTGATGGGTGAAGACCCGAACGGAATTCCGAATAATCTATTGCCTTATATCTGTCAGGTAGCGGTGGGTAAGCTGGCTCAGTTGTCGGTATTTGGTGACGATTATGAGACAGCGGATGGCACAGGTGTGCGCGATTACATTCATGTGATGGATCTGGCTGATGGCCATTTATCTGCTATGCAGGCTACTGCAAATCGCTCCGGTGTACATATTTACAATCTGGGTACGGGACAGGGCTATTCGGTGCTGGAGATTGTGCGTGCTTTTGAAGCGGCCAGTGGACAAAAAATTCCTTATCAGATTGTGCCACGTCGCGCGGGTGATATTGCTGTATGTTTTGCCAACCCTGAGCGTGCGGCGCAGGAGCTGGGCTGGCAGGCACAGCGTGATCTGGCCTGTATGATGGCGGATGCATGGCGCTGGCAACAGCAAAATCCGCAGGGCTATGGTGCTGATACTGTAGCTTGAATACCTAAACTATGTTTAAAACACCAGACCCACTGATTATGCAGTGGGTCTGGTGTTTTCGGTTTTTGAGTTTTGATGCAAAATTTAACGCTAATCGCTAAGCCGCTCCTGAGATAAAGTTGATAGATGCTTGAGGTCTTTACCGGTTAACTATTGCTAACTAACTGGTGATGCTTATTATAATATAATGAGAATTATTATCAATAACAATTTTTGTTTTTACATATTTTTTTTACATATTGTTTTTGTATCATGGGTATAAGAATGCTGTTTGTGTTTGAAGGTGGTAGCCGGCATTTACCCAGACGCTTCTTGTTTTCGGTATAATTGCCCACAGTTATTTTGTGTTTAAACCCTTTCTCTGTTTGTGCTTTTTGTCACAATTCTATTTGTTATCACACATGCCTATTTCTACTCCAACCGCTCAACTTGTACATCAACAGTTACTGGCCGATAACGAGCTGGCTGTAGCTGATTTTACTCATGCGCTGTCGTTGATGAGCGCACATCATATTGATTATGCCGATATTTACTGTCAACGCAGTACTTATGAAAGCTGGCATTTGGAAGAAGGCATGGTGAAGTCGGGCAGTTTTCAGATTGAGCAGGGTGTGGGGGTACGTGCAGTCAGCGGAGAAAAAACGGCGTTTGCTTATGCGGATAATCTAAACGTGCAGGCGTTAACCGATGCGGCGCAGGCAGTACGGGCAATTGGTCAGGCTGGCCAGCAACGCTCAGTTGGTTTGCAAACGCGAAATCTGGCCAAGCCGCTGTACGGAATGGCTAATCCGATGCTGAGCTTGGATGCGGCTGCGAAAGTAGCTTTATTGCAGCGGGTAGAAACACTGGCTAAAGCTGCGGATCCGCGCATTGTGCAGGTAATGGCTGGTCTGGTATGTGAACATGAGCTGATTTATCTGGCACGGCTGGATGGCCGGATACACACTGACGTCCGTCCGCTGGTGCGTTTGTCGGTTACGGTGATTGCGAAGCAGGGTGAACGGCGTGAACAAGGCAGTAGTGGTGGAGGCGGCCGCTTTGATCTGGGCTATTTCGATGAGGCCAAAGTTAAAGAGTATGTGGATATTGCTGTGGCACAGGCGCTGACCAATCTGGAAGCACGGCCGGCTCCGGCCGGCTCGATGACGGTGATATTGGGCAACGGCTGGCCGGGTGTGCTGCTGCATGAGGCAGTTGGACATGGTCTGGAAGGTGATTTTAACCGCAAGGGCACTAGCGCCTTTGCTGGCCGTCTGGGTGAGCGGGTAGCGGCCAAAGGCGTAACGGTGGTGGATCAGGGTAATATAGCTGAGCGCCGTGGTTCGCTGAATATAGATGATGAAGGCAATGCCACCCAGCGCACGGTACTGATTGAAGATGGTATTTTATGTGGCTATTTACAGGATGAAACCAATGCTCGTCTTATGGGTGTACCGGTTACCGGTAATGGGCGCCGTGAAAACTATGCTTCGGCACCGATGCCGCGCATGACCAATACTTATATGGAAAATGGTGTGCTTAATCCAGAAGAAATTCTTGCTTCTGTGGATAAAGGTTTGTATGCGGTGAATTTTGGCGGCGGGCAAGTTGATATTACCAGTGGCAAATTTGTTTTCAGTGCCTCAGAAGCTTGGTGGGTTGAAAATGGTAAGCTGCAGTATCCGGTAAAAGGTGCCACCATTATCGGCAGTGGACCTGAAGTTTTGAAACATGTGAGTATGATTGGTAATGACAGCCGTTTGGACAGTGGTGTAGGTGTGTGCGGTAAAGACGGACAGAGTGTGCCGGTAGGGGTGGGACAACCAACGCTACGCATTGATGCCGGCCTAACTGTGGGCGGCAGCCAGACCTGAACGGAGTAAAACTGGCAAATCATAGCGGGCACCATTTGGTGCCCATTTTTGTTTTTAGCAGGCTGTAGTGTAGTTTTATAATGGATTACGTGTGAATTCTCTTAGCAACAGAGTGCTCAGATTTTCATGGCGGTTGTTGAAGCGGAATTCACACTCTTTCAGGTGCAAATAATATTTATCTATATTTATTCCGTTGAACATCGCTAGCCGCCGTGTCACAAAAGACCAGAAGGCAGCAATCTGATGGATTTTTTCTTCATGTGCCAACAGGCTTTCGTCGCTATGATGCAGGCGGGCTCGTTTATTTTCTTCAACGTCAATCAGCATATCATACGGATACCAACTGCGTGCAGGCTGCACGGTACGAATATCTCGCTTACCTCGAATTACCTCCTGTAGCATTAGGCGATACCGTTCGGGGATAATTTCCACATGGACTTTGTCATTACGCCACAATAGTCCACACACAAAATTTTTATCCGCGATGCCGTCGTGGTTGTCGCTGAACGGTTGAATGTAATCATCAGTGATAGTCATGTCAAAATCTACAGGCGAATCCATAGCTGTGAGCAACACGATGCGGCTGCGCAGTTTATACATTAGTTTATTGACACTAATTCGGCTCACGTCACTTAACTGAGCAATCTTTGATGCAGGTAAATCTTCTACAAACAAACGTATAATATGGCGAAATTTTGCCTCATTTATGTGAGCATGATAGTAATATTTGTTAAATACTTTCATAACACTACTTTACCATATTCTTTATTTAACCTAAGTTACCCTGTGAGAGACAACATGCGTGTTAACCGTATCATTAAATCGAATCTAAGTCTAATTAAACCATTGATAATGTGTGCAATTTTAAGCCTAAACTGTAATTCTGTTATGGCGCAGGAGGCTTCCTCTGAGATGGCACCGCAGGCACGTATCCGCCTGTACGGGCAAAACCAAAAACCCACCAATATGAGATACCGCTATGAGGGTCACTTGGTGAAAGAAACAGCTGGCGGTAATCTGAGCGGAGCTTTTACTTCTCTTTTGCGCATAGCCCGAAACAGCAGTATAGGTATCCCAGCTACGTCTACGATAGAAACGATGAAACAGCATAATCATTATCTGTCTAAGCTGTTTTATCGCGAATTCACGATTCCGGCCAATATACCGATAACCATATCTAATGCATATATGGGTCTGACCACCGTCAATAATACCCATCAAAACGGATCCGTTATTTATAACGAGCCATCCTGCCAGAGTGATAAATTAACATTTGTAGCCAAACCTGGTCATGATTATGAGGCGATTGCATCTTCTGCTTCGGCACAATGTGGTGTAACGCTGTTGGAGGTACATGCAGATGGTTCAACTACGCCATTGGTAAATGTACAGGCTGGTGGTAATTGATTTTTATCAAGTGCTGACTGAATAGGTTTTCATCCTGCTGGTATTCCTGCCGGCAGGAACATTGTGCGTTAACATAAACATATCAGCTAAAACAAAACGACTGGTATTTTTATGTCTGAGATGTGTTGAGCCGTTTACTTTAGTATGGTTAAAGGAGAAGATACGATATCTGTTTTTAGTGGATGCGGTAACCAATATCGCTGGATTATGCCAACATACTGATATGATTAAGTTAATTTTTCTTTTTTATTGGCTGAACAGAAATATTTGCAGCTATGTTTTTCTGGTCTCACAAAAAGATTATGCTCAGACCGCAAGAATTTTTTCCGGCTGTTGAGTTTGCTTCAAGACAAAATGACAATCACTGCGACGGATTTACTAACATCAAATATAGAAATAAAAAAATGGTATGTCTGCCTGATTTTTGGTCAGGCAAGCATACCACTTACTTATCGGTAACGCTTAGTTAGATTCTACTGCAGCCTGTACATCGCTGTAAGGAGCGGCTTTGGTACCAGAATCTGTGGTTGCACAAGCAGACAGTAACAGAGCAGCCAAAACTGCACTCAATCCCAATAATTTTTTCATCATTGTGTCCTTTATGGTTGGTTTGAAAAGCTGTTTTATTAATCTAGCTTAACTTTATTAATATAACAATTACTCTAGGTAAATTTTGCACTTTCAAACTGCATAATATATCCATTTTACGACACTATTTGGCTTATCCTGCTAAATTGTTCGTATTCCAACAAAATTTACTTGACCTATAAATTTAATGACTGGTATGAGACGTTTCCACGCCGCCTTTGAGTTGGCCGTAAACTTCTGTATGGCTGCTATTACCTCCGTCAGCGGCACAACCTACCAGTAAAAATGTACAGCACAACAGGCTTAAAGACAGAATTTTTTTCATGTTAGCTTCCTTATTCAATATGCTTTATATTCTGGGTTGATTGGTGATTCTGCATCAATCTGACATAATGCGCAGCAGAATATTTTAGAAATTCGCGTTCTTTTTCAGTTAAAGGGCGGATCTGCTGTACGGGAGAACCCATGTACAGATAGCCACTGGCCAGACGTTTGCGTGGTGGCACTAGACTGCCAGCGCCAATCATCACTTCATCTTCGATTACGGCATCATCTAGTACGATTGAACTAATTCCTACTAGCACGCGGTTGCCTATGGTGCAGCCATGCAAATTTACATGATGACCGATGGTGACATCTTCACCAATCCGTAACGGTGAGCCTTCAGGCTTGTCTGCGCTTTTATGGCTTACATGCAGCATACAGTGATCCTGAATATTGCTCCGAGCACCTATCTGCATACTGTTTACGTCGGCACGTATCACCGCAAACGGCCACACGGATACCTGTTCGTGCAAAATCACATCGCCGATAACCACTGCTGTATCGTCGATAAAGCAATCTGGCGCAATTTGTGGTTGCGTATCTAAATAAGAACGAATATTGTTTTTCATGTTTTTGACCTTATCCTGTTGCATTATGCAACAGTGTTTATAGCAGAAGATAAACAGCAGCTCCTGCCTTTTCCACCCGATTTACCTGAAAAACCGCAAATTTACAGGTATTTTTCTCAAGAGAATACTATGTCTGAAAATGTTTTGTTGAATCTGGACAGCGAACCGCGATTTGATGCTATTCGTGCCGCTGATATCGAACCGGCTATGACTGAAGCCATGCTTCAGGCCAATGAAGCCATTAAAAAGCTGAAAGCACAACCCGAAGTAAACTGGAATAATACGGCAGAAGCGCTGACCAATATTACCGAACGTGCCGGCCGTATCTGGGGAGTAATTGCCCATTTGAACAGTGTGGCTGATACACCTGAGCTACGTGACGCCTATAATAGCCTGATGCCGAAAGTAAGTGAGTTTTTTACTGCCATCAGTCAGGATATTGATTTATACGAACGCTTTAAGAGTATTAAGGCCAGTGATGAATATGCTCATTTGAGTGCCGCTCAGCAAACCAAGCTGAATCACGATTTACGGGATTTTGTACTGAGCGGTGCGGAACTGCCGGCAGCGAAACAAGCTGAATTTGCCGCTTTACAGGCAGAGGGCGCTCAGCTTTCCGCTACTTTCAGCCAGAATGTACTGGATGCTACAGATGCTTTTGCTTTGTATTTTGCCAATGGTGAGGAGCTAGCAGGTAAAGAGAATACTTCTAGTGGTTGCAGCAGTAAGGCTGATTTTGCTCGCGACAGTGAAATTAGCGGTCTGACGGAAGAAGCGCTGGCCATGTTTGCTGCTGCGGCAGAAGCCGAAGGTAAAACTGGCTATAAAATCGGCCTGCAGATGCCGCACTATCTGGCTGTGATGCAATATGCACATAATCGCGAGCTGCGACGGCAGCTTTATCATGCTTATTCTACCCGTGCCAGCGAATTAGGTGAGGCCAAATGGGACAATACAGCTAATATTAACCGTATCCTTGAAATAGCCACTCGTGAAGCACACTTATTGGGCTTTCAAAATTATGCTGAGCTGTCTTTAGCCACCAAAATGGCTGATACGCCACAACAGGTGCTGGCCTTTTTACAGGATCTGGCTAGCCGCGCCAGACCATTTGCTGAGAAAGATCTGGCCGAAGTGAAAGCATATGCGCATGAGCATCTGGGATTGGATGAGTTACAACCATGGGATGTAACCTACGCCAGCGAAAAACTGCGGCAGGCCAAATATGCTTTCAGCCAAACAGAAGTAAAAAAATATTTTCCGGCAGACCGCGTGCTGGCTGGTCTGTTTGCACAGATTGATAAGCTGTATGGGGTGCATTTTATTGAAAAACAGGTTCCGGTATGGCATCCCGATGTTCGTTATTTTGAGCTAGAACAGGGTGGCGCTATTATCGGCGGGGTATACATGGATCTGTATGCACGTGCCGGCAAACGTGGCGGCGCATGGATGAATGATTATCGCGGCCGCCGCCGATTCACTGATGGTCATTATGCCGGCCAGCTTCAAACACCGATCGCTTATTTGGTGTGCAATTTTACTCCGCCTGTAGCTGGTAATACTGCGCGTCTGAGCCACGAAGAAATTCTGACATTGTTTCACGAAACTGGCCATGGCTTGCACCATTTGCTGACTCAGGTGGATGAGTTGGGCGTATCCGGTATCAACGGTGTGGAGTGGGATGCGGTGGAAATGCCGAGCCAGTTTATGGAAAATTTTGTGTGGGAATACGATGTGCTGGCTGGCATGAGCAGCCATCAGGACTCTGGTGCCGTCCTGCCTGTAGAACTGTACGACAAAATGCTGGCTGCTAAAAATTTCCAAACTGGACTGTTTATTTTGCGCCAGATGGAGTTTGCGCTGTTTGATATGGAAATTTACAGCCAGCCTGGCTGTGACTGGCAGCAAACATTGCGGGATGTACGTCGCAAGGTTGCGGTGATGCCGCAACCAGACTTTAACCGCTTTGCCCATTCTTTCAGCCATATTTTTGCCGGAGGCTATTCTGCTGGTTACTATAGCTATAGCTGGGCTGAAGTTCTATCGGCTGATATCTATGCGGCCTTTGAAGAAGAAGCTGATGCGTCTGCTACCGGTAAACGCTTCTGGCATGAGATTCTTGCCGTAGGCGGCTCACGTCCTGCCATGGAATCGTTCAAAGCTTTCCGTGGCCGCGAACCCAGTATTGATGCATTGCTACGCCATTGCGGCTTGGATGAAGCTGTCTGAATATAAATGGAAAGTAGAAAACGCGGTGACTGTACCGCGTTTTTTATTGGTTTGCGATTGAGTAATGAATTAAATTATTCAGTTTAGTTAGTTTTTTTATTTTAAATCAGTTGGCTAATTTGTTATATACACGTTTAATATATTTTTTTGAAATCTGATTTCATAGTCTGACCGGATTTATTAAATTTCTTTCACTCATTAATAACAAAATATATTAACATGTTAAGATAAATATATTATTTTTTTTATTGCCTATGCAGATGGGGAAAATGGTTGATACCAGCAAAAACTACTGGTTTTTAGGTGCCTGCCGAGATGGTAATGATGATCTAAGTGAATACTTTATCAATAGCGGAACGTGGCTATATTACGGTCAAAATAATAAGGAAATAAATTTGATCCAGTCTATCCAGACCGGAGATCGGATCGCTATTAAGACTGCTTATGTACAGAAAAATAAATTACCTTTTGATAACAAAGGTTATCCCATTCCAGTATTGAAAATCAAAGCGATCGGTACAGTTTTGCAAAATCCAGGGGATGGAAAAAGCCTGAAAGTTGATTGGGATAAAAATTTTTCTGAAAAAAATGGTATTTTTACACCAAGCCAAAAACCATTTGGAAAGTAATCCCGAGCAACTGGCAAGCTGAAAAGTTAATTAATTTTACTTTTCATAATCAACTTCAGGATATCAACAGATTTTGCAATGCACCATACTGGCAGAAACGTTTTTGTAACGTCGATATAAATAAGCTAGAACTAACCAAATCTAGATGGAAACAAACTGTTTTAGAATTCATTAAGGAATTGTGTCATCAAAATAACAGTGAGATTTTTAGCCGGCAACAAATTCTCGAATATTATCAGCAAAAGTTGAAAGAACTGTTTCCTGATAACAATACTATCGAACAATCTGTAAGCCGAACCTTACAAGAATTACGTGACCAGAATATTTTACAGTTTGTAACAAGAGGGCAATACAAATTATCTGATTATGATCTAGACATTACTGAACACTTCAGTGCAGATATACAGGAAAACAGTCAGGATTACATAGTGAGACCATTTTATTCTCTCAAGGATTTAATCAACGAAGGCTGCTTTGTTGATCCTCAACAATTAGAAATTATTCTGGAAAGGTTAAAAGAAAAGAAAAACCTGATTTTACAAGGACCGCCCGGTACAGGTAAAACTTGGCTAGCCAAACGTCTGGCCAATGTGATGGTTGGTTTCCAAGATTTCGATAATATTAAAGTAATACAGTTTCATCCAAATATGTCTTACGAAGATTTTATTCGCGGTTATCGACCCTCATGTGATGGCAAGCTTGAATTGATTGATGGTCCTTTTATCGAAATGGCCAATCGGGCCAGATACGATCCTAATACAAATTATGTACTTGTAATTGAAGAAATCAATCGAGGCAATCCGGCACAGATTTTCGGTGAAATGCTGACCTTACTGGAGGCAAATAAACGAAATTACCATGAAGCTATGGAATTAACCTATAAGCGTAATGATGAAACCGTTTTTTTTATTCCGGATAATCTATACGTAATCGGTACCATGAATATTTCCGACCGATCACTGGCCATGTTTGATTTAGCATTGCGGCGACGCTTTGCATTCTTCACTCTGCAACCAAACTTTGGTAAGCAGTGGCTATCCTATATGGCAGAAAAAACGGCCATTGCACATGAGAAATTAGAAGACTGGCAGCAGCGCATGTTGCTACTGAACCAGAAGATCAGCGATGATCCGATGTTGGGAAAGGCTTTTACCATTGGCCACAGTTATCTGACCACTAATAAACCTGTTCCAGATGCAGATACTTGGTATAAAAACATTAGCGACACTGAAATTCGGCCTTTACTAACAGAATACTGGCTTAATGATCCAAATAAAATTGATGAGGCTATTGAAGCCTTATTGTCTGATGTGTGCTGATAGTAATGCAAACGCCTGAACGATCCACTACCAATAATACCGTCGCTACGATACCCATCAGAAATATCTGGCTGCTGCTATTGTATGCTTCTGATCTGTATAAAACACTTGGTGCGCAGCAAAGAGTAAAGCTGGAACAAAATCCTCAAGAACTGGTTATTCTGGTTGCAAAACTATATTGTCAGGCTGTTAGCAAAAGGCTGATGCGCGCATTATCCTGCGGATATCAGCAACATACACAATCACTAACTCGTGTCAGGGGAAAAATAGATCTGCTGACTACCGCACGCCAGCAGTTATTAGAAAAAGGCCGCATTCGATGCCAGTTTGATTCTTTAACCATTGATACCCCGAAAAATCGCTTTATTCATGCTGCCGCGCATGTATTGCTGGCACAGTTAGAGGATAAAACATTAATCCTGCAATGCCAGAACATTATCAGTCGGTTTACGGCGCTTAAGATAGGGCAGTCGACTCAGTATGATCATTTAACTGAATCTTTTGATCAATCTGGCAAACAAGATAAAACGCTGCTTACTCTGTGCCGGCTGATTTTTAATATGGCTATACCCACCGAGCAGGCAGGTAGTTATTTACTGGAGCAAGCAGATAAAAAAGATCAGTGGTTGCGGCATTTATTTGAAAAAGCAATAGTTGGATTTTGCCGCACTAATTTGAATAGTAAGGATTGGATAATAAGCGCCGGCAAACGATTATATTGGCAGCAGCTACAACCCAGTACTGGTATAAAGGATTTTTTACCCAGTATGCAGTCTGATTTGGTCATTGAACGCCGCCAGTGCCGGCATCGCCTAATTATTGATACCAAATGTACGTCTATCCATACCCAGTCTTTTTATAAAGACAAGGTGTTTAAAAGTCCTCATATTTACCAGCTCTATACTTATCTGCGCAGTCAGGAAAATCCTGTTGATCCGCCATCACTCAATGCAACCGGAATGTTATTGTATCCTGCAATTAATGAATCAATTAATGAATCTGTCACCATTCAAAATCATCAGTTCCGATTCTGTACTATTGATCTCAATTTGGATTCCGGTTTAATCAGAAAAAATTTATTGGATTTATTAAGTCAGTGGTGCTGTAGTAGTGGCGGCTTTCAGCAAAATGATTGAAGGAGAAGACTATTATTTAAAATAAACTAAGTTTTTTTCTGCGCCATACAGTTTTTATTCGATAATTATTTAATTTATCCTATTGAGATTTTAGACTTGTTGATTTCTCTCAATATGATTTTTTTAATACAACCTAAATAAATAAGTAAAATCAGTTTTTAAAGCAATTTTTCCAGCTTTCATCTACCATATATAAAAGCTAGTTTATAAATGGTTTTTTGGTTTCTGTGCATTGACC
Source organism: Snodgrassella sp. B3837 (assembly GCF_026535955.1). Lineage (NCBI taxonomy): Bacteria > Pseudomonadati > Pseudomonadota > Betaproteobacteria > Neisseriales > Neisseriaceae > Snodgrassella > Snodgrassella sp. B3837. Next base: position 36,868 of record NZ_JAFNPI010000011.1, on the reverse strand, counting down.
TAAGGAATATAATTAATCGGTGGCAATACCAGCTCTGGCACATTTATTTAGCCTTTTATTAAGTTCAGATCAGTGGATATAACCAAATACCGGCAGAAACAGATTTTAATGCTCATTACTTTTGTCTGATCCACTTTGAATATATTTTATTGGGTAAATTGATTATATTAATTTAAAAAGGCTGTTTATTTCTTCATATAAGGAAACGTATGATAGTCTGTGCTGGCAAATAAAAAGCTGACTATCAATTTCGACAGCCAGCTTTTTTCTTGCCAGAAAACTTATTTCTCATCCTCAATCAATGCATCTACAAATGCTTTGGCGTCAAACGGGCGTAAATCGTCTATGCCTTCGCCTACACCTATGAAGCGTACCGGTATCGGGCGTTTGGCGGCCAGTGCGGCGAGGATACCGCCTTTTGCGGTGCCATCCAGTTTAGAAACGATCAGGCCGGTTAGGCCAAGGGCGTCGTCGAAAGCAACTACTTGATTGATGGCGTTCTGGCCGACGTTGGCATCGAGTACCAGCATGACTTCGTGTGGTGCTTCGGGTAATGATTTTTGCAACACGCGTTTTACTTTTTTGATTTCTTCCATCAGATGCAGCTGGGTTGGCAAGCGGCCAGCGGTATCAGCCAGTACGATATCGATACCACGTGCTTTGGCTGCTTCAAGGGCATCGAAGCAGACGGCGGCAGAATCACCGGATTCCTGCGCAATTACGGTTACGTTATTGCGCTCACCCCATTGCTGTAATTGCTCGCGCGCAGCTGCGCGGAATGTGTCACCTGCGGCCAAGAGGACGCTTTTACCCTGACTTTGAAAATATTTGGCCAGTTTGCCGATACTGGTGGTTTTGCCTGCGCCGTTTACGCCAGCCATCATGATAACAAAAGGTTTTTTATCAGCAGGTATGGACAAGGGCTGCTGAAGTGGCTGCAGTAATTCATATAAGGCTTCTTTCAGGGCGCTGCGCAGTTCGTTTCCGTTTTTCAATCCTTTCAGAGTAACGCGCTGACGTACCTGTGCCAGTAGTTTTTCGGTGGCTTCGATACCCATATCACTGGTGAGCAATACTGTTTCCAGCTCTTCATACAGGTCTTCATCGATTTTGCCGCCACCAAATACAGACGCCAGCGATTTGGCCATCTGGTTGCGCGATTTGCTTAGGCCCTGTTTGAGACGTGCTGCCCAGCCTAGTCGTGCTGGTTTGTCTGTTTCGCTAGGGGTTTCTGTGGTATCTACAGGAATCACGATGGTGTTTTCGCTGGCCGGAGCCTGAACAACCTCTGATTCCGTGCTGGTGGCAATGGCGGCCGGTTCATCTACGGCAGCCGGTACGATGATGTCTTCTGTTGTTTCGGTAGCTGTAGATTCGGAGATGGCTGCATTCGCTGTGTGCTCTTCTACGCTCTGGTGGGAAGCAGCCGGTTCAGGCTGAGTATGAGTTTCAGCCGCTGTATCGGGTTGCTCTACTGATTCCGGCTGAGCGGGGTTAACGCTGGCTTGTTCTTGCTCTGGCTCTGTATTTTTTTTTCTTTTAAAAAATCCAAACATGGGTTATTCCTGATGCTAGGTGAACCAAAGTTCTGTAAAAGCTTGTCTTTGGTAATGAATATATGGGTGCTATTGTAGCTTAGAGCCGCTGGTTTGATAATGTGTTATGGTATTTAGACCTATTTATACGGCCAGTTTGGTTTGCCGGTATTTGATTTTTATCAGTCTCAAAGGTTTTTTCTACTTATGTTGTTGGCAGTTTCAACCATGTTGGCAGACAGTATTGCCGAAGCGCTCTGAAAACGGATGGATATTTTTTCCGCCATGCTAATGAAAGCACTGTGCATTTCTGAAATAGCTGCTGACGTTAGTTTTTATTCGCATTTGTTCACTGGTTGCAATTGGTAGTGATGTTCCGGATTACTGTTACGAGTATTGATGCAGTTATGAATGCTGTTATTGCCGCGTTACTGCAATAATTCTGACCAGCTTTCCGGTTTTTGCCAGTTTACACGATGGATGTTGGTTGCATTGCGGTTGTAGGGCTGATCATAAATCCAGTGCTGCCATTGTGGCTGCAGGCTGCCGCTTATTATGGGTTTGTCATCAATGAGGATATCGCCGCGAATCCATGTTTTGTCTTTGGCTAAAATGATGCGGTTTAGCCATTCATCACCTAAGTAGCGGGCGACCCAGTCAAATTTTTCGGATACGCAGTAATGATAGTCATCGATAGGTGAGGTGCAGATGCGTACGTCGTGTCCTGCTTCTAGTAAGCGTCTGGCCGCCTGAATACCCTGATTCATGGGTGGCAGGGAGGCAAAAAAACCCTTACTGCTGTAAATCTGTGTCAGCTGTTGGTGATACTGTGGCGCCATGTCTTCACGCAGGTAGAAATGTCGGCGTTCTGGCAGGGGTAGGGGCTGCTGGTAGGTTAGTTGCCAGCGCTGTCTTACACCCTGCTCAAAATCAGCCAGAACTCCATCCTGATCGAGTAAAATCAATTTGGCTGCCATACGATTTCCTGTGGTGGGGTCTGCGATTATCAGAGTGTTGTTTATAACATGTTTTTTAAGGCAAGTCGTACACCTTCACTGATGTCGGTACCGGCCGGTATGTCTTTGCAGGCGCTGCGGGCTTCTTTATCGGTATAACCTAAGGCTAGCAAAGTGTTAATTATGTCTTCGTTTGCGCTGGCAGCTTCGGCAGCATACAAACCTAGGCTATCGCCACTGGCAGCTAATTTGCCGCGTAGCTCAAGTACGAGACGCTCGGCTGTTTTTTTACCAATTCCGGGAGCAGCAGTCAGGCGTTTGATGTCTTCGCTGGCGATAGCAGCCGCCAGTTCATCACTGCTGAGACTGGAGAGGATGCCCAGTGCGCTTTTGGCTCCGATGCCGCTTACTTTGATAAGTGCACGGAACGTTTCGCGTTCTTCGCGAGAGCCAAAGCCAAACAGCAGATGGGCGTCTTCCCGTATCACCAGCTGGGTGTAAAGCGCCGTTTCTTCTCCGACTGCGGGTAGGTTGTAAAAGGTTTGCATGGACACCTGAGCTTCGTAACCCACGCCATGTACATCCAGTACCACTATCGGTGGATTTTTTTCTAGCACGATACCGCGTAAACGACTAATCATTATGTTCCTTTCCTGACGCGGGACAAACAAAAGCCCGTGCATGATACCACGGGCTTTTGTCTGAGTTTGTTGCTGAGTTTACAGTGTGGTCAGCATAGATTTTCTGGCTTCATCAGCACGTTGTTGTTGCTGGAAAGGGCCCATACGGACAACGTAGCTGTTTTTCACTTTCACCAGTTTGGCCTGCTGTGCGCTGCCAGCAGCCTGCAGATGCTGTGTGGTTGCTTTCAGATACTGCTGTGCCAGCTCTTTATTGGCAAATTTCTGTAAATCAACATAAATGTTGCCACCACTGCCGGCTGGTTGCAGGCTTTCGCCGGGCAGTACCTGTTCTACGCGTACCTGTGCTGTGCCGGCACGGACGAAACCCAGTTTCTGCGCCGCAGCGTAAGATAAGTCCATGACACGGTTTGCGTGGAAGGGGCCACGATCGTTTACTCTCACGACGACTGTCTTGCCGTTTGAGAGATTGGTTACCCGAGCATAGCTGGGAATAGGCAGAGTGGGGTGGGCTGCTGTCAGCATCTGGCTGTCAAACCGCTCTCCAGATGAGGTGCGGCGCCCGTGAAAATTCTGACCATAGTAAGAGGCTCGGCCTACCTGACTGAAACTGGCCACTTTTTGTAACGGGTAATATCGTTTGCCCGCTACCTGATAGCTAAGGTTAGCTGTTTTATGCAGATGCTCTGCTGGTGCTACTGTAAGATTAGATAGAGATTTTTTAGCATGATAAACCGGCGCTGACAGATGAGCGGTCTGCTTGGCACTGGCCATGCTGAACCCCAGTATCATGACAACGCTAACAAATAATACTTTAATCCTGATCAAACCATATTTCCGTTTCTGTGAGTAAAAGACGCAAACACCAGACATGCAGATTTTGTTGTCCGCGACAACACGTCAGTCTGGTAAAACTGTATTTATACTAAGACAGCAAAAAACAGTGGCAGCCACTAAAAAGTGGCAGGAGAGGCAGTAACCTCAATTGGCAGGAACTGACACCGACTGTGGTTTAATACAGCACATTGGCGGGTTCCGAAAGTTGCTTACTAATCGGCAAAAAGCCGAAATGGTAACGCAGTTAATAATTGAATCAGTAATTTATCAGGGCGACACTATGCCAAACAAGCCTTTGTCTGTCAAAGATTTTTTCAATCCGGATGAGCCAGCGACCAAACAAAAACCTGTGCGGCACCCGATTTTTTAAGGGTTTGCGCTAGTTCGGCAATTGTTGCGCCGGTGGTCACAACATCGTCAATTAACAACAGGTTACGTTTTTTTACGGGCTGCTTCAAGTGAAATACACCGCGTACATTACGCTGGCGGGCTGATTTTTTCAATGTAGACTGGGGCGGCTGGTGGGTGCGATCAATGCAGTACGGTGGCAGCAGCGGTAACTCGTAATGGCGGGCAATGCTGGCAGCAAGCAGCTGGCTTTGATTAAAGCCACGCTTAAACAGCCGCTGACGGCTTAAGGGCATGGCCAGCACTGCGTCTATTTGTGCGGTTTCCAGCCACTGTGGCGGCCGTGCCAGCATTAATGCGGCCAAGGTATCGAGCAGGGCAAGCTGGCGCTGATGTTTGTACGCGCTGAGTATTTGTCGGAGTGGAGTGGCATAGCGGTAACTGGCATAGAGGCGAGCAAACGGCCAATGCTGCCCGCATTGCTCACAAGCTCCCACTGTCAGATTGCCGGAATGGCATTGCAAACAGATATCACGTTCTGGGCGCTGAAGGCTGCTTATGTCCTGCCAGCACGGATGGCACAAGCCTGAGCCATCAGCATAATCGTGGCATAATAAACAGTGCGGCTTGCCGATACAGGCGTGCCAGAATGAAGTAAGTAATGAAACTATTCCCATGATCACACCTTCTCAAACTTTACTGATACACGGCTGGGGTGCCAATCATCATATTTTCGACCCTTTTCTGGCCAACCTGCCGCTGCCAAATCAAATGCATATACTTACACCGGATCTACCCGGCCATGGCAGTGCGCCGTTTGATGGCACTTTTGATATAAATACTATTGCCGACCAACTAGCGGCACAGTTATCTGAACCCGCTCATGTTCTTGGTTGGTCGCTGGGAGGTATGGTGGCCATCAGTATGGCCGCACGTTATCCAGACAGGGTTGCCACGCTGTGTCTAACAGCCAGTCTGGCTAAATTACTGGCCAGCAGTGACTACCCGCAAGGCCTGCACAAGATTAGTCTGCATCAGATGGCAGACAAATTCAGGATAGATTATCCCAAATACATGCAACAGTTTCTACAGTTGCAGATGCTGTATGCGGATACGGGGATACAAACCGGCATGCAGCATCTGCTGCCGGCCATTTGCCAGTACGGAGCACCGGTTGCTCTTAACGCGGCTTTGCATGCGTTAGAACAAGCAGATTTACGCCCGCTACTCAGTAGCTTACACTGTCCGGTATTACTGGTTTACGGTGGGCGCGATACCATAACGCCGCCACGCATGGGCGAATATCTGCATCAGCAACTGCCGCAGAGTGAATGGCATCTGCTGCCGCAGGCTGCTCATACACCGTTTTTAAGCCATCCTGATGAATTTGCCCGTGTACTGGGTCGGTTTTGGGAACAATACACATGACAACTCTGCCACACCAGCCAGACTGGTTCCTGCATGCACATCTGGCCGCGACGCTAGACGAACGCCTGAGTATTCTGAAACAGCCGCCACAGCACATTTTGCTGGCCGCTGCTGATGGCAATGAAAGCTACCGCTTACTTAAAATGCGTTATCCACAAGCTTGTTTCCATGAATATGATAGTCGCAGCTGCTATCTTCAGGCAGCACAGGCGATTCGAAAAGCCAAACAGAGCTGGTGGCAAAAGCTCAATAGCAGTCTGCCGGAACAGATTGCATCCGACAGGCTGCCGGATAATCAGGCGGCGGATATGGTATGGAGTAATCTTGGCCTGATTCATCAGCCAGATGCAGTAGCGGTGATTGAAAACTGGGCTGGTGCTTTGCGCCCTGACGGTTTGCTGTTTTTTAGCCACTTTGGGCCGGATACATTAAAAGAAGTCCTGACACTGTGGCGCACTGCGGGTATAGTGGTCAGCGCGCCGAGGCTACTCGATATGCACGACCTTGGCGACATGCTGTATCAGCACGGTTTTTATGATCCGGTGATGGATATGAATATGCTTACGCTGCAATATACTAAGCCAGAACGCTTTATCGAAGATATGCGCACAGCCGGTCTGTGGGAGAGTCTGAAATTTGACAACGAAATCGAGGCTGTACGTATTCTGGCACAGGCGTGGCAGAATGAAGATATACAGAATGTCACGCTGGAACTGGTGTACGGACATGGTGTGAAAAAACAGATTCTTCCAGAGAACGTTGCACCGATACAGTTTTATCCATCGTCTTCCACTTATCCTTCCCAACCTTAATATAAAAATATAAATATGAAATTTACTGTATTGCTGCGTACCTGCGCTGTGATTATTTCGGTTTTCAGTAGTCTTTCTGCTTGTAAAAGCACTACTCCTGTCACTCCAACAGCGGCAACCAAGCCACGTGCGGTTATCGGGCTGGCACTTGGTGGCGGGGTTTCCAAAGGGTTTGCGCATATCGGGGTGATAAAAGTTTTACAGGAAAACCATATTCCGATACGGGTGGTGACTGGCACCAGTGCTGGCGCGCTGGTAGGCAGTATGTACGCCTCTGGTATGAGCCCCGACCGGCTGGAGCTGGAAGCGGAAATTCTAAATAAAACCGATCTGGTGGATCCGGTGCTGTCTACTTCCGGCTTTATCAAGGGGCAGAAACTACAGGATTACATCAATGCGAAGGTAAAGAATAAACCGATTCAGCAATTTCCTATCCGCTTTGGTGCTGTGGCCACTGAATTCGGTACAGGCCGCATGGCAGTGTTCAACAATGGCAATGCCGGACAGGCTGTACGCGCCTCGGCAAGCATTCCAAATATTTTTCAGCCAACGGTAATTGGCAATAAACGTTTTGTGGACGGTGGTTTGGTAGCACCAGTGCCGGTCACCGCCGCCCGACAACTTGGTGCCAATGTGGTCATTGCGGTGGATATTTCCGCCAAACCGGCGCGCCTGACCAGTGAAGGCTTTTTTTCTTATTTAGACCAGAGCCTGAATATCATGAGCGCTTCGGCACTGAACAGCGAGCTAAGTAAAGCGCAGGTGGTTATCCGGCCACAGGTACAGAAGCTGGGTACTGTTGGCGGCTTCGACCAGAAAACGCAGGCTATTCAGCTGGGTGAGCAAGCAGCGCGTGCCGCTTTACCACAAATTCGCGCGGTTCTGGCCAAATATCAGGTTAACTAAGCGCTCTGTGCCCGTGTAATCGGATGCAGGCTGCCGCTGTAGCAGTCTGCGTTTTTATTCTGGTTAATCATGTTAAAAATAATGCAATCCATGATAGTGGCAATTTAATGATTATTAACTAAAATAATAAATAATGTTTTATTCATATGCCATGAACAACATGAGCTAATTCACAATATTAGCGTTAACTGTAAACTGAATGATTTTCAGGCAATCAAGAATTTCATTATTAAAAAATGATAAAAAGATATTTACACGGTTTGTATTTAGTATAAGCAGGAAACTATCTATGTGAATCTACTGGTTGAATAATATGAATAAAACTATTTCTGGCAATTCATTTTAGTTTTTTATATACGCAAGCTTAGTTGTTACAAAATGAATATCTAATTGTTATCAGCAACAACCAAATACTTCCATTTATCATATAGACAGTCAGCCAAAGCAGTATAAATAAAACCGTCATTCAGGTAATGCATTTCCTGCTTATGTGTAACGCAGCCAGTATAGAATAAACTGAATACATACTAATAGACATTACCGAACCCCACAGTCTAACCTTTTTATATTCATCTATGCGCAGCCGTTTTGGTGCAATTTTTATTATAATTATGAAAAACCCAAACAGAAAACCGCCCCGATAAACGAGGCGGTTGGATAATGTGGTACTGAATCAATTTTAAACTTTTAGTTCAGCACGCAGCTTTTTAGTCACTTTTACCATCACTTCTAGAGCTGCCGTGGTTTCCGGCCAGCCACGGGTTTTCAGACCACAGTCTGGATTTACCCATAAGCGACGCTGGTCGATAACTTTCAGCGCTTTACGCAGCAAATGCTCGACTTCGGCTTCGGTAGGCACACGTGGGCTGTGAATATCGTATACGCCTGGGCCGATATCGTTTGGATAGCTGAATTTCACAAAGGCATCGAGTAATTCCATATCAGAACGCGATGTTTCGATGGTAATAACATCTGCGTCCATGCTGGCAATTGCCGGCAGAATATCATTGAATTCTGAATAGCACATATGGGTATGAATCTGCGTACTGTCGTCGGCATCGGTAGACGTCAGGCGGAAAGATTCACACGCCCAATCCAGATATTCATCCCATTGCGCACGTTTCAGCGGCAAAGCTTCGCGAATAGCCGGTTCATCAATCTGAATGACGCGGATGCCGGCTTTTTCCAGATCCAGCACTTCATCGTTTAAGGCAAGAGCAATCTGTTTGCACACCAGACTTAATGGTACATCATTGCGCACAAAGCTCCATTTCATCATGGTCACCGGACCGGTCAGCATACCTTTCATCGGACGTTTGGTCAGCGACTGAGCATAAGCAGACCACGCTACGGTCATGGCTTTCGGGCGGGCAACATCACCAAAGATAATCGGCGGTTTTACACAGCGGGAACCATAGCTTTGTACCCAGCCATACTGAGTAAAGCAGTAGCCATCCAGCTGCTCACCAAAGTATTCCACCATGTCATTGCGTTCGGCTTCACCGTGCACCAATACATCGATATCCAGTTTTTCCTGCTGCTCAACACAGTAGGCGATGTCTTTTTTCATTGCAGCTTCATAATCGGCGGCACTCAGCTCACCTTTTTTGAAAGCCGCACGTGCCTGCCGGATTTCCTGAGTTTGCGGGAAGGAACCAATGGTTGTAGTGGGCAGCAAGGGTAGCTTCATCCACGCCTGCTGCTTCTCAATCCGCTCTGCAAACGGGCTATGACGTTGGTCGGCATGAGCACGTAAACTAGCTACACGCGCAGCAACCTGATCGTTATGAATCAGTTTACTGGTCTTGCGTCCGGCAGCAGCAGCATCAGAAGCATCCAGAGCTTCCTGTACCGTGTCTTTACCATGTGCCAGAGCTTGTTTGATAATACCCAGCTCTTGTAATTTCTGGGCGGCAAAGGCCAGCCAGTTTTTGATTTCTGGGTTAAGTTTCTCTTCTACATTCAAATCCTGCGGGCTATGCAACAATGAGCAGCTCGGTGCAATCCACAGATTGTTGCCCAGCTGAGTGGCTACCGGTGCCAGCAAATCGATTACTTCGCGCAGATTGGCACGCCATACGTTGCGACCATCAATCAGGCCAACGGACAGAACTTTGTTTTCTGGCCATACATTGGCAAACTCGGCCAGCTGCTCGGGTGCACGGACACAATCAATGTGTACACCATTTACAGGCAAATTTTTAAGTAAATTCAGGTGTTCGGCCACACTACCAAAATAAGTACCGATGATAATGCGGGTACCAGTAATAGCCAGCTCCTGATAGGTGGGTGCAAACGCATCCAGCCATTCACGCGCAATGTCCACAGCCAGAATCGGTTCATCAATCTGTATCCAGTCCACACCGGCATTGGCCAGTTCACGCAGTAGTTTCTGGTATTCAGGCAACAGACGCGGCAACAGCTCCAAACGGTTATGACCGGCATCTTTTTCCTTACCCAGCCACAGCAACGTCAGCGGACCTACCAGCGTCGGTTTGATATCGTGGCCAGTGGCTTTGGCTTCTTCGATCTGTGCAATCAAATTGGCGGCATTGGCTTTAAAGCTGGTATCCTGATGCCATTCCGGCACAATATAGTGGTAGTTGGTATCAAACCATTTGGTCATTTCCATAGCCACCTGAGTGGCATTACCGCGAGCAAGCTCGAAATACTGGCTAAGAGTAAGCGTGGCCGCATCAAACCCAAAACGAGCCGGAATAGCGCCAAGCGCACACAGAGTATCCAGCACATGGTCATAATAAGAAAAATCACCAACCGGCAGCAGGTCAGCGCCAGCAGCTATCTGAGTAGCCCAGTTTTTCTGGCGAATATCCGCGGCGGTCTGCCGCAGCTCAGCCTCACTTTTGCTGCCTTTCCAAAACGCTTCAACAGCAAATTTGAGTTCGCGTTTGGCGCCAACACGCGGATAACCGGATAAATGGAATGTATTCATAAGTGTTTCTCCCTATTTGTGAAAGATAAATTTCGATAATAGTCAGTGTGCGGGAGTTAAGACATGACGACAAGCGATAAATTTTGCAGTTCTACATGAAAAATTTTAATATACCAATCAGACACTATGCAGTACGAGAATATGATAAGGTAGGTAAGTGTATAGTACGAAAACAGATAAATGGCTATTCGAAGAGAAATAATCAGCATAGCCATATCACTCTTAATTAATAAACAAAACGATTGTTTATGAATTTTTTAACTTGTATTCGTGGTTAAAATAATCATTAAAGGCGGAAAATATGGAGTCGATTATTGAGCTGCGTCATTTACGCACTTTGCTAGCTCTCGAAGAAACCGGAAGTGTTTCCATGGCAGCCAAGCGAGTATTTCTGACCCAGTCTGCGCTATCACATCAAATACGGGTGCTAGAACAGTTTTACGGCACACCACTCTTTGAACGCAAATCCAGCCCCATTCACTTTACACCCGTAGGCGAACGCCTACTGCAACTGGCGCGCGAAATCACGCCTCTGGTCACCGTAGCTGAGCTGGATATGGCGCAGATTATTGAAGGCGAAGCAGGGGAGCTGCGCGTGGCTGTGGAATGCCACACCTGTTTCGACTGGCTGATGCCAGCCATGGATGCGTTCCGGCCGCTGTGGCCGAAAGTGGAGTTAGACATCGTGTCTGGTTTTCAGGCCGATCCGGTTGGATTACTACTGACCCATCGTGCCGATCTGGCCATTGTGTCTGAATATGCACCTCAACCAGGAATTCTTTTTCAGCCTTTATTTGCCTATGAAATGGTGGGAATTTGCGCCAAAGACCATCCACTGGCCGCCAAAAGTGTCTGGCATGCGCAGGACTTCACCGACGAAACGCTAATTACCTATCCAGTACCGGACGATATGCTGGATTTAATCCGCAAAGTATTGAAACCAGCAGGCGTACAGCCCGCACGCCGCAACAGCGAATTAACTATTGCCATCATCCAGCTGGTTTCAAGCCGGCGTGGTATAGCAGCTTTGCCATATTGGACGGTGATGCCCTATCTGGAGAAAGGTTACGTGGTGGCACGCCAGATTGGCGACATTCCATTGCAAAGTGAGCTGTATGCAGCAATGCGCGAATCAGACCATAGCAAAAGCTATCTGGATAGTTTCTGCCAAATTGTGCGTGAGCGCAGTTTCGCCGATTTACCTGGTCTTAGCCCACTGAGCACCCCCGATTAATTTACAACGACACAGACAATTTACCTTGGGAGTGGTCCGACAGTTGTAAAAAATGTTGGCAGCTTGCCGCATCTGAAGCGAATCCCAAAGTAGATACAATACCAATTATATTCATGTCTGCGAAAACCAGATAAGCACTCATGATTTCCATCTGCGCTAAACTGGTAGTGAATAAATAACGACGACCGGAGTGGCACCGCTACAAGTTATCTGAAGAAGGATAGAAACAGTCTGAGCAGGATACCGTTCTGGCTGCAGGTGAAGACATGTTCACAGTTTGTTTGTGTACATACACTGAATGCCAGAAAAAAGCAGAGTGTTTTTTCCAAAAAGCACGGTTTTCGCCTACCGGTATTACCCTTTATTGAATTTTCCTGTTTAATCGTTCAATTAAAGCTGATTATTCCTGTTCACAGAAACTATTAATAATCCATTAACATATTTTTCCTTGCGATTTTTCAGCCTCAATCGGCTACAATAAGCGCTATGGAAATTCTATCTTCTTCCGGTTTACTGACCGGCCTCAATAGTGAACAATTAGCCGCCGTCACTTGGCCGGCGCAGCCTGCTTTGGTACTGGCCGGTGCCGGCAGTGGCAAAACAAGGGTACTTACCACTCGTATTGCTTGGTTATTACAAACAGGCCAAGCCAGTGTCCACAGCATACTGGCTGTTACCTTTACCAATAAAGCAGCCAAAGAAATGCAATTGCGCCTAAGCGCCATGTTACCAGTATCAGTACGCGCCATGTGGCTGGGTACCTTCCATGGTCTGTGCCATCGTTTTCTGCGCCTGCATTATCAAGAAGCCGGCCTGACGAAAACGTTTCAGATTCTGGACATGGGTGACCAGCTATCTGTGATTAAGCGCTTGCTCAAACAACTCAATATTTCTGATGAAATCATTGCTCCGCGTAGCCTGCAAGGATTCATCAATGCTCAGAAAGAAAACGGTTTGCGTGCCTCCCAGCTAAGCGCACGCGACCCGCATGAGCGGCAAATGATTGAATGCTACGCTGCCTATGACAGCCTGTGCCAGAATGAAGGTGTAGTGGATTTTGCCGAGCTGATGCTGCGCAGTTACGAAATTCTGCAAAATAATGATGTACTACGGAGCCATTATCAAAACCGCTTTAACCATGTACTCATTGATGAATTTCAGGACACCAACAAACTTCAGTATGCATGGTTAAAACTGCTTGCCGGAAAACAAGCAGCGTTTTTCGCAGTCGGCGACGATGATCAGAGTATTTATCGCTTCCGCGGAGCCGAAGTAGCCAATATGACCCGCTTTCTGCATGAATTTAACGTGAGCGAACCCATTCGGCTGGAACAAAATTACCGCTCCGTTGGTAACATTCTTACCGCAGCCAACGCCGTGATTGCGCATAATGCCAGCCGTCTGGGAAAAAATCTGCGTACCGAAGCAGGCACCGGAGAAAAAATTCGCGTCTTACAAGCGATAAATGATATAGAAGAAGCTCAATTTGTTGTCGATGAAGTAAAAGCTTTGCATCGTGAAGGACTAGACTATATACAGATGGCAATACTGTATCGCAGCAATGCTCAATCGCGTGTACTGGAACAAGCCTTATTTCGCGCCGGTATTCCCTACAAAATCTATGGCGGTTTGCGTTTTTATGAACGGCAGGAAATCAAAAATGCACTGGCATATCTGCGGCTGGCCGTCAATCCCGATGATGATAACGCACTTTTGCGCATCATCAATGTACCCACTCGCGGAATCGGCGCCCGCAGCATTGAAAATATTCAGGCAGCAGCCAACGAAGCCAATACCTCACTATGGCAGGCTGCTACCAATCTGGCGTCCAAAAATAGCAAAATTGCTGCTTTTGTGCGTCTGATAGAAAATCTTCAGCTTCAAGCTACGCAGATTTCCCTGCCGGAAATCATGGCTGCTGCCATCTACGACAGCGGGCTGATGGAATATTACCGTACCCAAAAAGGCGAGCAGCAGGAACGCATCAACAATCTAGAAGAACTTCTCAATGCAGCAGTAGCATTCAAGCCACAAGAATCAGGATTTGAATTTGAATCCGACTATGACCCAAACGACCCATTATTCGCAGTATTGTCATTTCTAAGCACCGCCTCACTCGAAGCAGGCGAACATCAGGCTGGGCAGGGCGAGGATGCTTTGCAATTAATGACAGTTCATGCGGCTAAAGGTCTCGAATTTGACGGGGTTTTTCTTACTGGACTGGAAGAAGGCCTGTTTCCGAGCGAATACAGTATGGCTGAGCGCGACGGCCTGGAAGAAGAGCGGCGTCTCATGTATGTCGCCATTACCCGAGCACGTAAACGCTTGTATCTAACCATGGCCGAGCAACGGCTACTACACGGACAGACTCACTTTGCCTTACCATCACGCTTTGTGGATGAAATACCCGAAGCAGTACTGCAATACCTGTCAGCACACAAAAACTCTTTGATAGCCAGACAGCAGAGCACACAGCGCACCAATCCATTTCATAGCCGCAGCAAACTGGCTGAAACACAAGCCAGCCCAGATTTCGACGGCTTCCAGCTGGGGCAGAATGTGCATCACGAGCGTTTCGGTACCGGCGTCATTATCGATGCCACACACAAAGCAGAAGGCGCGCGTCTGACCATAAACTTCGGCAAACAGGGAATCAAAGAGCTAGATACCGTATTTGCCAAAGACAAACTGACCATTATTTCTTAAACCGTTACTCAGGTGACGTCAAACAAACCGATACACCAGAGAGGAGACCCATCATGCAGCAGTACGACCAAAATAACATCTTCGCCCGAATCATCCGTGGTGAAATTCCTTGTCATAAAGTATATGAAGATGCACAAACACTGGCCTTTATGGATGTGATGCCGCAGGCGCGCGGCCATGTACTGGTGATTCCGAAATGCGAAGCGGTAGAGTTAACTGACATGCCAGACGATTATCTACAAGCAGTATTCAATGCAGCCAGAAAAATCATCAGTGCCCAACGTAAAGTGTTACACCGTGATGGCGTTGTTCAGTTGCAGTTGTCCGGTGAGCAGGCTGGTCAATCTGTGTTTCACTATCATATTCATTTAATTCCCGGCCACATCCATGAACTTGCCAAGCATGAAAGCACACCGGCCGATCAGGCAGAGCTGGCACAGTTGGCCGCGCAGCTACGCGGTGAACTAGAATGAAACTTCAGTTTGATACAATAATTATCCACAGATTTATCCACAGATAATCAATTCAATAATATAAGTGAAAAATAAATTAATCCTTTATTTACAAGGATTTCAGAACAAAAGCTAAATTTTATTCAGACAAATACATTAAATTTGTCCACAATATATTTACCCAGACTGCCACCTTTCCACATCGCTTCTGTAGAAAATCATACAGAAGCGATTTTTTACTTGGAGCTATATCAAACAGATTGCCTGTTGAGATTCAGCTTAATCAGCTTTGGCTCTTCATACCAGCCATAATCCGAGTATTTAGCAAACTTTAAACCGGCCAAACACCGACTAACCTTTTTCCCGAACAAGAAAACGACACCACTCAAATTAAAGCATACTGCCTACCGGCTCAGCCTTAAACAGCCTGATTCTTGGCCAAATACAACAAAAGCCCGCTGATTTCATACCATCAGCGGGCTTTAACCTTGCATAACCAATGTTGATTATTTATCTTTCTGGACTATACTTTTCTAAACCATTCTTTCATCACAGCTTATTCAAACAGGTCACGCAGCTTGTCCATAAACGACTTCTGCCGTGGGGTCTGTGCGCGGTCCATACCAGTAGAAATCTTCTCAAACTCTTCCAGCAATTCACGCTGCCTATCTGTCAGATTTACCGGCGTTTCTACCACAATGTGACAATACAAATCACCCACAGCGGCCGAACGTACAGATTTAATGCCTTTACCACGTACACGCATACGGCGGCCTGTTTGCGTTTCTTTTGGAATATTCAGCTTAACCTTACCATCCAGCGTTGGCACTTCCACCTCTCCGCCAAGCGCCGCAATCGTAAAGCTAATCGGCAGCTCACAATGCAAGTCCATACCATCACGCTCAAATACCGGATGGGGACGCACATTCACCAGCACATACAAATCACCAGCCGCAGCACCATGCTTACCCGGCTCACCCTCACCACTCAGACGAATACGCTGGCCATCATCAATACCGGCCGGAATAGATACCTCCACCGTCTTACGTGTTTTAACCAGACCTTCACCATGGCATTTAACACACGGGTCTTTAATCTGCTTACCACTGCCATGACAAGTTGGACAGGTTTGCTGTAGCTGAAAAATTGCCTGCCGTACATGCACCACACCACTGCCGCCACACATACTGCAAGTAGTAGCAGAAGTACCCGCCTTAGCTCCACTGCCATGGCAGACATCACATTCCTCATGCGTAGGTATGGTAATTTTTTTCTTTATACCGCGCGCAGCTTCTTCCAGCGTGATTTCCACTTGATATTGCAGATCAGCACCCTGATGATTCTGCTGCTGCCTACCACCTGCACTGCCACCAAACATCTGGCTGAAAATATCACCAAAATCGAAACCGCCGGAAAATCCTCCGCCGCCACCCATATTACCGTCTACGCCGGCATGTCCAAACTGATCATATGCCGCACGTTTTTGTGAATCAGACAAAACTTCATAAGCGCGCTGTACTTCCTTGAATTTTTCTTCCGCACTCTTATCGCCCTGATTACGGTCGGGATGGTATTTCATAGCCAGCTTGCGATAAGCCTTTTTGATTTCCTCATCCCCTGCAGTACGGGTTACACCCAGCACTTCATAAAAATCTACTTCAGTCATAATTTTATTCCAAAGGTTTTCCGGCAGACTGTACCAGTACAACAGGTTGCCTGAAAAAAACCGGATAATAGAAATGCAGCCCATATATGGGCTGCATCTATAAAAACAAGATATTAAAACAAAGTTAATTCCGGCTGAAGCAAAAAGGCCGGTTAACGCCGGCACCAACAAGCACAGACAAACACCATAACAACGATTGCGAATAATCTAAACCAATCGGCATCTGTATCCGCATCCAATAGCTGAATCGGCTCGATACAAAACTCATTTACCCCCTCAGACACCATTCTGGGGCAACAAAGCATTGATATAATTTAGTCCCACACTCACCTGCACAAGGTCTACACCAGTTATCGCTACTTTCATCCTGCTTTTAGGCAAAGCATCAACAGGTATCCCGCTGACTCTGCTAACCAGCGGCAAACCCTCTATCCGCACCAAATCATCGCGGATTAACTGTGCATTCAATTCCTGCAAACGCTCCTGCTGAATATAAATCAGACTCCAGTATGCCTCCATATGGCGCTGAAAATCATTATAGGTAGCATAAGTAGATTCAAAATCCCGCAATACCGCAAACAACATCGCATCCTGCGGCTCAAAGCGGGGAGAAGCATGCGGGTCAAGCAAACTAATCAGCTGTTTTTGATTAATATAATCAGTAGCGCGACGCAGCGGTGATGTAAACCATGCATAATGTTTCAGTCCCAGACCAATATGCGGCTCAGAATGCGTACTCATCCTTACCCGTCCCGTAGGCTGAACACGAAACAAACCCGCCATATCCGCAGCATCCAGCATCTGAGCCCAAGTACTGTTGGCAAAAATCATCAGCTCACTTACCAGCATATCAATTGGCGCACCTCGCTCGCGCACACAGATACGCACCTGATTACCCGCTTCCAGCTTAATACCGTAATCATACTGAGACGGGCGAGCCGGATCATATTTTCCGCGTGCCTGCATTCTGGCCACGGCAAAATCATACAGCCAGTTCATTTCTTGCTGATGCGGAAAAATCTCATCATCTGTGCGCATCTGTTGCGGCTGAAAGGCCTGCTCAATATGTTCAATACGTAAATTACGATCTACATAAACCGACTCAATACACGATTTACAATGCACAATCTCAAACTGAGGATTCACTTCAGCATATAGACTGATAGCCGGCCGGCTATCACCCTCATCCAAACTAAAAGCAGCTACCCAGTTATCCGGCAGCATCGTGATTTTTCCGCCCGGATAATAAACCGTACTTAGGCGTTCAAATATCAGCTTTTCCAGCGCCGAATCAGCATCAATGGCCAAGGAAGGTGCAGCAATGTGAATACCCACCAGCTTATTACCATTGGGCAGATCACGTACACTAAACGCATCATCTACCTCACTAGTATCCGCATCATCAATCGAAAATGCCCGCACCGCCTCATCAGCAACAGGTAAATTGCCAATATCCGGCAACGGATAATCTCCGCATGCCACCCCATTAGGAAACTCGGCAAGTAGAAAACCATCCAGAAAGTAGTCCGGCAGCGCAGGCACAGCACCTACACTCTGCATCAGCGCAAACAAAGATATTTTTTTCTGCTCAGCGGCTTTTATCACCGCCTTATAACTCAAACTTTGCTTATCAGGAGCGTGCAAAATCATCTTTGCATCAGCAGCAATAGCAGCAGGTAGGTGGCCGGCAAGCAACTCTTCAATCCAGCTATTAATTTGTTCTTCCTGCTGTTTGCGCCGTTCAATCGCCGCCAAAGCCTGCTGCAAAGTTTCTGCCGGTGCAGCCTTAAACACCCCTTTATTCTTCTTATAAAAGTACATAGGTGCCGCATAGAGCGCCATTAAAACCGCAGCAAGTTCAACCTGACCACTATTACTACCGAAATATTCAGAAGCAGCCTCGGCTGCCGTAAATTCAGCTTCCACCCCCACAGCTTCCCACAACAGGCCGATATCAATACCGGCGGCGGCAGCACTGGCCTGCTGTAAAAACTGCACAGCATCACCCTCAAACACCAAAAAAACATGGCTGGATTTAATTTTTGCCCGTTTGCCATGCTGTGTATTCACCAGAAAAGTAGCCTCATTTTCCTGAACCACTTCGGCTACTTTAAACTGACCGGACTCCTCATAAAAAATATGTTTACCCATAACGCCTACTTAAACCTAAGAAACTACCCAAGCAACCTGTAAAAACGATTCAGAACACAGCATTTATTCGATTATAAACAAATAGACTGACATCCAGCTTACACAGAAACCACCATAGTATTAACCTATAGACATATCAGCATGAATAGCCCGCCAATACTCCCCCTCAGGCATTTCTGTTATACATAAATTTAATTATCAAAACATACAAATTAAATAGTTCCATGTTTTAATTTTTAAATAAAACAATCACCCCAAGTTAGCACAACATAATTATGCCTTAAACAATATTATGCTTTAAAACCAGTAAAATAAACAGCAAAAAAACACATTCCAGCAAACAAATTTCATCAAAACAAATAAAAATTATATAATTCCATATAAATAATCTACACAATATTCATCTTTAAAAACGCTGAAATACTCTATCCGAGCTGCCCAGTCTTAGTGTGCCAGACATATTTATGCTATTAAAATAAATACTACGGGCCATACTTTACACCCATTCCTTCATTCAGCTCGTTTCCCTATTTTCAACCACCTTTAAAGCTTATGACTGATAGAATTTATGAATATATAAATAAAATTTATGAGCAGAATATTCGAATTCATACAAAACACATTCTTCAGTATATTCAATCCATGATTTAAAGCATCCATGAATCACAGCCAGACAACCACACCTTACCACTTATTAATCAGAAAAAAGTTAACAAAAAATTATCAGTATTATTAACAGCAATTCACAGCTCAGAAACATAATCTACCCGCAGTCGCATTACACTACAAAACTTCAACCCTACTGCTATTCAGCCGACCACTGAGCATATCCACAGCAAGAGCACCACAGCCAGTGTTACAATATTCCCGATAATGTCTAAAGACCCCACATGATGAAGAAAATCACACCCAAGAGCTATGAAGAAGCCATCCAGCAACTGGAAAAAATTACCGAATCAATGCAAAACAATGATCTGCCATTAGAAGAAGCGTTAACCGCTTACGAGTATGGTCAGGAATTGGTGCAATACTGCCAGCAAAAACTGGCCGAAGTCGAACAAAAACTACAGGTATTGGACAACGGCGAATTGAAGGAGCTGAAACTTGAAGCAGGGGAGTAACTTTGCCCACTGGCAACAACAGGTACAAAACCATACCGAACAAACCCTAAATCGCCTATTGCCCTTATCTGACGAGCTACCGGCACCCCTGATTGATGCCATGCGCTATGCTGCGCTGGATGGCGGCAAGCGCTTGCGTCCGATGCTGGTTTTCGCTGCTGCCGAGCTGGGAAACAACATAGCAGAGGCTGTGGATAACGCCATTGCCGCAATCGAATGTATCCACATTTATTCACTGGTACACGACGATATGCCCGAAATGGACAACGACAGCTTGCGTCACGGCAAAGCTGCCTGCCACATTCGCTACACACCAGCCACCGCTTTACTGGTTGGCGACGCGCTGCAAAGCATGGCATTCAGCCTACTCAGCCGGCCCACCACACTCTCACCCGAGCGTCAGCTGCAAATGGTACAGACACTGGCTCAGGCCGCCGGCTGTAGTGGCATGGCTGGAGGACAAGCCATTGATCTGGCCTGCGTTGGTAAAAGCCTGAATCAAAATGAACTTGAGCATATGCATCAGCTCAAAACCGGTGCACTAATCCGGTCAGCCGTAGCCCTTGGCGGACTCTGCTGTAACGATATCGAACAGCACCAACTTACTGCTCTTGATGCCTATGCCTGTCATTTGGGTTTGGCTTTTCAAGTAATAGATGATGTACTCGATTATGAACAGGATAGCGGCGTTCTGGGAAAAACAGCCGGAAAGGATGCGCAGGCCAATAAACCCACCTATGTCAGCCTGCTGGGTCTGGCTTCAGCGCGCCGATATGCTGAAAATTTAGTACAAAAGGCCTTGGAAGCACTGGCTGGTTTTGACCATCGCGCTGAGCATCTGCGCGAGCTGGCTCAATTTGTCATTGCCCGCAATCATTAGCAACATCATCACCGCACAAACCCGCGTGAATTTTGATAACAGATACTAAGATTTCTGCCCCAGTAAACGCTATCAACGATTCACAAAGAGACCGGCAATCAACGCAGCCGTTTACCTGACGCCCAGTCAATAATCTGGCTGGGTTGCCTGCGACCACCGGTTCGTCCGCCAAGAATCAACACCTGACGCCCAAACTGACGTCTAACCTCACGCTCCGTTTTACAGGCTTTTTTACCAGCCCGATTGCATGAAGTGGAGACCAGTGCCGTACCGGTTGCTTTGCACAGAAACCGTGCCGTAGCCAGATCAGGAATACGTACCGCCAGATTGTGTCGACCACGCCCCCGCAGCAAAGGCAGAACTCGCTGCCGTGCTGGTAACAACAAAGTTTTAGGTGCTGGCCATTCGCGCATAATAGCTTTAGATTCAGCTGCAGACACAGGTGCCAACAATGGCCGCAATTGTGCAAAATCAGCACCAATCACAATCAGCCCCTTATGCTGAGCCCTTTTTTTTAGCGCAATCAGCCGGCGTAACGCCGGAGCATAATCAGGCAAACAGCCAAGCCCGTAACTGCCTTCCGCCGGATAGGCAATCAAGCCGCCCTTGTGCAGAAACGCTTGCAGATGATGTAAAAATCGACCGGCCGGCCGGACACGATGGTGCATAAGTATTCAGAGAAATATAGCTAAGCCCTTATAATAGCAGGGCACAACCATCCACACTACTACTGCATCTTCGGCCACCATCATCCAATCAAACGAGGCTCCCATGATTACCGATGAACAACTACTGCGTTACAGCCGCCATATCTTACTGGATAAACTGGACATAGCCGGACAGCAGGCCATTCTCAGCGCACGCGTACTGATTATCGGAGCAGGTGGTTTAGCACATCCGGCGCTTACCTATCTGGTGTCCAGCGGCGTAGGGCATATCACCGTAGTGGACAACGACAGCATCGATATCAGCAATCTGCAACGGCAGTATTGGTTTAACGATTCCGATATAGGCGCAGATAAAGCCAGCGTCTTGTGCCAACGCTTACAGGCTCATCACACACACACACAACTGCATCCCGTTGTTGCCAGAGCAGATGCTACTCTGCTGCAAAAGCTTGTACAGGATGCCGACATAGTACTTGATTGCACCGACAACTTTGCCAGCCGCCGTTTGATTAATCAGGCTTGTTTTACAGCCCATAAACCACTGGTTTCGGCCTCAGCACTGATATTTTCCGGTCAGCTGGCAGTATATGATTTTCGCGACGGCCATGGTCCCTGTTATCAGTGCCTCTTTGAAGGTGAAATGAATGATGAAGGTGCCAGTTGTGCCAAAAACGGCGTATTTGCTCCCTTACTCGGTGTCATGGGCGCCGCGCAGGCTGGCGAAGCATTAAAGATCATCACCGGTATTCAACCTACCGGCTGCTGGCTGCACTGCTTTGATGCACAACGCTTTCAATGGCAACGCTTTCAACTGGCACCAAACCCAGACTGTCCGGTATGCGGATAGCCAACTTTATACATAAAATCCTGTGGATAAACTTGTGGATAATTATCTATTATTGAAAATCAGCCAGCTTCCGATCCTGACCAGCTTTCCAGCCGGATACTGTAATCACCAGCGCAGCAAAAAACATCAGCACCAACGCAGGAAACCATGAATGCATGATGTCGTGTAACGCCCCCATCAAAACCGGCCCTACAGCAGCAAACAAATATCCACAGGTCTGTGCCATACCAGACAACAATACGCCCTCAGTTACACTGCTACTGCGCAGACTGAAAAACATCATACTCAGACAGAAAGCACCACTGATACCGAGACCCAGCAGCAGCACGGCTGGAAAATAACAGCTACGCCATGGCGACATCAGCAATAACACAGACAATATCAGCGATACCCCACACAATGCGCCAATCCACTGCTGCTGTTTTAATCTAGCGGCATAAATTGGTATCAGCAGATTAGTTGGCACCATTACCAACTGCATCAGCCCAAGCCAGCCTCCGGCCTCAGTAGCAGACACACCGGCTTTAGCTACAATCTGCGGCAACCAACTTACCGTGGAATAAAACAAAAATGATTGAAATCCCATAAACAGCGTCACCTGCCACGCCAGCGGATTACGCCACAAATGTACCGTTACCGGCCGCGAACGCACAGCCGCTTTGGGAATGGCATTCGCTGTTTTAAAAGGCAGCCACCAGATCACCATTGCTACCAGAGCTGGCAATACCCACGCCACCAAAGCGCCACGCCAGCCCCACAAGTTACTATGCGCTAAAGGTGCACTCAATGCCGAACCGGCAGCACCACCCACATTCATAATCAAGGCATATAATGCAGTCACCAAACCCATCTTAAACGGGAAGTACTGTTTCACCATACTGGGAATCAGCACATTACCCACAGCAATAGCACAGCTAAGCAAAGTTGTACCCGCCAGCAGCAAAAATAGCCCGCTGCCACAACGCAACACCAGCCCCAGCGTCAGCACCCACAAAGCAAAAAATACCATCTGCTCCGAACCAAACCGAGCTGCCAGTCTAGGAATAAAAATAGAAAACAAACCAAAGGTCAGCAGCGGCACCGTCGTTAGTAAGCCAGCCAGCGTACTACTGATGTGCAGCTGTGCCTGAATATTCTGCAATAAAGGTCCGACACCCGTCAGCGGACCACGCAGAACAAAAGCCAGTGCCAGAATAGCCACAAAAAGACTAAGACGACGCTGTGTTTTCGATACAATCGAATCTTTTGTCATTACTTCACCAAATTACCCATTCCCCTTAATCCTGTACATTAAGGCTGAAGAAATCTTTAAACACCGGCCATTGCTGCAGAAATTTTTGTCCACACTCCAGCCCAGCCGCATAACTATAACGCAAACGGCTAGCATCCTGGCACAGGCGTCCAGCCATTTTGCTATTTTCCGGCGGATTGATTTCAAAAATATACCGCGAGTGTTCAGGCCGGCGCATCCATGCCAGCGTAGCATTATAATGCTTTACCCGCTGACGCAAAGCCCGAGCAAACCCATTGTCAGGCAAGCGCCGTGCCAGCAAAGCATCACCAAATCCACCTTTCTTAACATAAGCATGCGCACGTGTACGGATAACAACAACACCGCCGATATTCGGCTGCGACAGCGCCCATCGCACCGGCAAGGCATCAGCCACACCACCATCAAAATAAATTTCACTACCGATGGGTACCGGTTTACGAATAATAAAAGGGATAGAGCTAGAAGCACGCAGCACATCTAAAAAATTTTTGGGTTCAGCCTCAGCATAATGTGCCTCCCCTGTAACAGCATTACTAAGCACAATTCTGAAATTACGCTTCTGTGCAAACATACGTTCGCAGTCGAGCGGATTTTCCTGCTGTACCACTCGCCATAACCAGTCTATATCCAATAAATCACCACCACGGATAAAACGAGACCAGCTGATAAACGGCCTCTGGCACGACTGATTCATCAGCACATCCAGATTACGACCGGTTTGCCCAGACAAATAGCTGGCAATCGTACTTGCACCAGAAGATACACCAACCAGCAAAGTAAACGGATTAAAGTCTGCCTGCAAAAAAGCATCTGTTACCCCACTGCTGAAAGCGGCACGCATACCGCCGCCCTCCACAACCAAAGCAACCTGCATCCCAGACGGTTCCCGCTGCACACTACACATGGTTTATCATATCCATGTTTATGTAATAATAGATAAATATTAATAAATATATAATACACACAGGCGTAAGACAATAAAAGCTGATTCCAACTACATATTATCCAACTGCATTTAACCAGCTCTTTTTGAAAACAACTATACAATCCACTATTTGTACCGTCGTCAGTAACTTCCGTTTTATCACCAGATAAAACAAAATCAAACCGGCGTATCAAACAGCGAATTATCGCTTTTTGGGTACAACGGCCGCTGAATTAAAGTCAGTAATGTTGAAATCACAAATAATGATTAGCGGTTCTACACCAAATGTCATCGTCCTTTGAAACTGCTTAATGAAATTTCAGAAAAAGAAGCTTAGTTTAATCATGCATCGGTTCTAAAATACTGCCTTGTGTTAACCGAAATCAAAAGGCGAGCCAATACGATACAACTCATCACCTTGGGTAGCAAAACGAATACAGTGGTAACAGCAAATATTGGTTCGTGACTTGGACACGGAGCATTTCAAAAGAAAAAACACGCTCAAATATGCGACACAGGGTTACACAGCGTCACCTAGCACTTAATTATGACAAAAAGATAAAAATATTCAGATACCGAAAGGATTAACATCCCATTTGTAAAAACTGCGCCTTACACTTACTACTAAAATGATATGTTGCCCCGTTTATCTTTGAATCACGCCACGTTTTGTTATTGCTCAAACATCAACACAAACAGAAGCAATTATTTTCATTTGAGAACACAATTTTTAAATAAAACTTAGAAGCCGCTTATCAAAAGCATCTTCATTAAAATCAGCCCAACTCATCTCACCAACATACCAATAGCATCAAACCAATATCAACATTTTTATTTAGTTAATACTCTGATTCGAGTGTAAAATTCAAGCTATATCTAATCTTTGGGCTCAGAGCAACCATCACCAGCGCTATGGTTTCTCATCCATATCTTGCTGTTCAGCCTAAGGGGTTTGTAAAAACATCTGTGTCATACGTCACCCCCACTGTATCTTTCTTTGTTTTGCATCGCTTGCGATGGCACACAGAGCAGGTATCATCTCGCCTACAGCATTCTGAATTGAATTTTTTGCCTGTGCGCATTTGTACTCTGGCTGCAATCTTTTCCGAGGAACTCATGACAAACACTAATTTTTCCCAAACGGCTGCGTTTATCTGGTCGGTGGCAGATTTACTGCGTGGAGATTTCAAGCAGTCTCAGTACGGGCGCGTGATCCTGCCCTTTACCCTGCTGCGCCGCCTAGAGTGTGTATTGGCAGAAACGAAAGATGCAGTGGTGGCAAAATATGATGAATTTCAAACCAACACACTGCCGGAAGAAAGCTTAGAAATGCTTCTGCAGCACGCCAGCGGACTTACTTTTTACAATACGTCTAAGATGGATCTAGGTAAATTGGGGCAGAACGACATCAAAGCCAACCTAGAAAGCTACGTACAGGCGTTTTCACCGGATGCGCGTGAAATCTTCGATCACTTTAAATTCAGTGAGTTTATCGGCCTGCTGGAAGATGCCAACTTGCTGTATAAAGTGGTGAAAAAATTTGCCACTACCGACCTTAGTCCAAAAGCGATATCCAACTATGAAATGGGGCTAGTATTCGAAGAGTTGATCCGCCGTTTTGCAGAAAGCTCAAACGAAACCGCCGGTGAGCACTTCACCCCACGTGATATCGTCCGTTTAACCACCTCTCTGGTATTAATGAAAGATGATGAAGTGCTGGTCAAGGACGGTATCATCCGCACCATTTACGACCCAACCGCCGGCACAGGTGGTTTTCTCTCTGCCGGTATGGAATATGTGCACGAGCTGAATCCTAAAGCTGTCCTATGTCCTTTTGGCCAAGAGCTAAACCCAGAATCCTACGCCATCTGTAAAGGCGATATGCTCATTAAAGGTCAGGATGTCAGCCGAATTAAACTGGGCAACACCCTCTCTAACGACCAGCTACCACTGGATAAATTTGACTATATGCTCTCTAACCCGCCATTTGGCGTAGACTGGAAAAAAATAGAGGGCGATATTATTGATGAGCATATACAAAAAGGATTTAGCGGCCGCTTTGGTCCTGGCCTGCCGCGGGTTTCCGACGGTTCGCTATTGTTTCTACTGCACCTGATCAGCAAAATGCGCAACAACCATAATGTAGATGATAGCGTCAGCCACGGCAGCCGTATCGGAATTATTCTTAATGGCTCTCCGTTGTTTACCGGTGGAGCGGGCAGTGGTGAAAGCGAAATCCGCCGCTACATTTTGGAAGCCGATTTGCTGGAAGGCATCATCGCATTGCCAACAGACATGTTCTACAACACTGGCATTGCCACCTACATCTGGATACTTTCCAACAAAAAAGCGCCTGAGCGTAAAGGCAAAGTACAGCTAATTGATGGCACCAACCTGTGCGGCAAAATGCGTAAATCATTGGGCTCCAAGCGAAATATGTTGGGCGAAGATGATATCAAACTGATTACGCAAATCTTTGGTAATTTTGAAGTAGTGACTGCTACCCCCCTAAAAGAACTGGGTTTGGAAAAAGCTAAGGAGCAAAAATCCAGCCGTGGCCGCCAGCCTGCCACCGCCAAAACCGAAGCGCCGAAAACCTTCGCCAGTAAAATCTTTAACAATACCAACTTTGGCTACCGCCGCCTGACCATTGAGCGCCCGCTGCGGATATCTGCTCAGGTGACGGATGAAGCAATTGCAACACTACGCTTTGCACCGAAACCATTTAACGCGCCAATGGAACGTTTGTATGATGAGTTCGCGTTCCAGTGGCAGGACGACACCTACGGCGATTTCTCGGGGATGGAAACCGATGCGCGTGCCATCATCAAAGCCGAATTTGCCGAGCTGAAAGAGAAGCAGATTAAAGACCTGCTCGACAGCAAACTGTGGCTGGCGCAGCGCGGGTTAATGGAAAAAGCACAGCAGATACAGGCAGCTCTGGGTACACAGGCGGGTGGCAAAACGCTGGTGAGCAATGACTTCAACCAGTTCCAGTTGACCCTGAAAGAGGCCATCAAAACAGCTGGCGTGAAGCTGGATACGAAAGAAAACAAACAGTTTATCGATGCCATCACTACCAAAAACCCGGATGCCGAACCAGTGGTCAAGAAAGTGCTGAAAAAAGCCCCTCAGCCGCTGTACGGTGCGTTTGAATATAAAGACAAGGTTGTTGAGTTTGAGCAGGACGGCGAGCTGCGTGATAACGAAAATGTACCGCTAAACCCAGCCTTATCCAACAGCGACCTGATTGAAAATTACTTCAAAACAGAAGTGCTGCCGCATGTGAATGACGCGTGGATCAACGCCGATAAACGTGATGCGAAAGATGGTGAAGTGGGAATTGTCGGTTACGAGATTCCGTTTAACCGCCATTTCTATGTTTATCAGCCACCGCGCCCACTGGAGGAAATTGATGCCGATCTGGATGCGGTCAGCGCCGAGATTATGAAGCTGCTGCAGGAGGTACATTCCTGATGGCTAAGTATAAGGCCTATCCAGAGTATAAGGATTCGGGAGTTGAGTGGCTGGGTGAAACTCCTCTAAATTGGCATATTCATTCACTAAAACGTGCGGTTGATAGTTGTACGAATGGCGTTTGGGGGGGGGAGCCTGATGATAAGCATGATTTAATTGTGCTCCGAGTTGCTGATTTTGAGCGTCAGTCATTTAAGATTTCTGATTCGAAACTAACGACAAGGTCTATTCTTCCGAAAGATAGAGGTAGCCGTTTGCTTAAAAAAGGCGATTTATTAATCGAGAAATCAGGTGGCGGTGAAAAGACTTTAGTTGGTTGTGTTGTTTTGTTTGATAAAGAATACGAGGCAGTTACTTCAAACTTTGTTGCAAAAATGTCCCCAAGGGAAAGCTATGATAGTCATTTTTTGACATATGTGTTTTCACAGCTTTATGCAGGGAAAGTAAATTACCCATCGATTAAGCAAACAACGGGCATTCAAAACCTCGATGCAGATGCTTATTTGATGGAAAAATTCTGTTTTCCTCCCATGCATGAGCAACGAAATATTTCATGCTTCCTTGACTACGAAACCGCAAAAATCGATAACCTGATCGAGAAGCAACAGCAACTGATTGAACTGCTGAAAGAAAAACGTCAGGCAGTGATTAGCCATGCCGTTACTAAAGGGCTAAACCCTGATGTGCCGATGAAAGATTCTGGTGTTGAGTGGTTGGGGGATATACCGAAGCATTGGATACCCGCACGCCTAAAATATCATACACGCCAAATTGTAGATGGTGCACACTTCACACCTACTTACACTGAAAAAGGTATCCCATTTTTACGGGTGACTGATATTCAGGATAAATACATTGATTTTGATAATATAAAATTCATTCCTGAGCATGAGCATAAAGAATTAATTAAAAGATGCAGGCCAGAAAATGGTGATTTACTGTTGTCAAAAAATGGTACTATTGGCGTTCCTAAACTTGTTGACTGGGATTGGGAATTCAGTATTTTCGTTAGCCTGTGTCTGATAAAGTTTAAGAGCACGCTAACCCCTGAATATTCAGAGTTTTATTTCAAAAGTCACGAAATCAAAGAACAAATTTTTGGTTTAATTAAACAAAGTACTGTAATTAACCTGCACTTGGATAAAATTCAGAATTTTTGGTTCTGTATCCCTCCATTAGAAGAACAATATAAAATTGTTAACTATTTAAATGAAAAAATAGATACTCTTGAATGTTTAATTGAAAATGCAGAATTGACAATCCGACTTGCACAAGAACGCCGCACCGCCCTGATCTCCGCCGCCGTCACAGGAAAAATCGACGTCCGCGATTGGGTTGCCTCAGATACGCAAGACATTGAGGAGCTACAGGAGACCGCTGTATGAGCATGGACAGCACCAAAGAGCTGATTTTCCAGAATGACATAATCGCTCAAATGGAAGAGAGAGGCTGGATCCGTGGAAAAACCGACGGCTACGATCGCGAACGTGCGTTTTACTCGCAGGATACGCTGACCTTTGTGCAGACTACGCAGCCACAGGAGTGGGAGAAGTTTGCCAACATTTATCCCACCGATACCGAGCGTCATTTTCTCGATGCGCTGGTGGCACAGCTGAAAAAAGCGGATATCAACGCTACCGATAGGCAGTCGCGCACCTACGGCACGCTTGGCGTGCTGCGCCATGGTATTAAAAGCCATAGTGCGCGTTTTTCTCTGTGTCAGTTTAAGCCAGAACATAACCTCAACCCAGATACACTAACGCGCTACAAGCAAAATATCTTTCGTATCGTGCCGGAGCTGATTTACAGCCCGCATGCGTCAAAAGCAGCATTTGCAGAAACGGGGGTCAAAGCCAAGAAATGGCGTATTGACCTGGTATTGTTTATTAATGGCCTGCCAATCGCAACACTGGAACTGAAATCTGAATTTAAGCAGGCAGTACAAAATGCCATTACACAGTATAAACAAACGCGTTTGCCCAACTCTGGTACCAATAAGTCTGAACCACTGCTCACCTTCAAACGCGGCGCACTGGTGCATTTTGCAGTTAGCCAGTACGAAGTGTTTATGACTACTAAACTCGCGGGTGATAAAACTTTCTTTCTGCCATTTAACAAAGGCACTCATGATGGCGGGGCGGGGAACGATAGCCCGCAAAATACCAACGACTACGCCACCAGCTACCTGTGGAATGAGGTGCTGTTGCCAGACAACCTGCTGAAAATTCTGGCCAGCTTTATGCACTTGCAAATCGTTGAAAAAGAAGATGCCATTGGCGTGAAGTACAAAAGCGAAAGCCTGATTTTCCCACGCTATCATCAATGGGACGTCGTAAACAAACTCATCACCGCCGCCACAGTAGAAGGCACCGGCAATAAATACCTGATTCAGCACAGTGCGGGGTCGGGCAAATCAAACTCTATCGCCTGGACAGCCCATCAGCTTTCACGCCTGTACGATGAAGATGGCGTAAAGCTGTTTAATTCGGTAATTGTGGTAACCGATCGTACCGTGCTTGACGATCAGCTACAGGATACCATCTATCAGTTTGAGCATCAGGATGGTGTGGTCGGCCGCATCAACAACAAAGAAGGGGACGGTTCAAAATCGGAAAAGCTGGCAAGTGCACTGGAAAATTCGCAACCAATCATTATTGTCACCATTCAAACCTTTCCATTTGTCCTAAAAGCGATTGAAAACAGCGTCAGCCTGAAGCAGCGCAAATATGCTGTGATTGCCGATGAAGCACACTCATCACAGAGTGGCTCTACAGCGCGTCAGCTAAAAGAAGTATTGATGACCGACGCAATGGATGACGATGTAGAGATATCTACAGAAGATATTCTAGATGCCACCATTGCCGCACGTAAAGGCAGCAACAACCTTAACTTTTACGCTTTTACCGCCACACCTAAAGCCAAAACGCTGGAGTTATTTGGCCGTCGACCAAATCCGCAAGAACCAGCTTCAAAAACCAATAAGCCACAAGCATTCCACGTTTACTCCATGCGTCAGGCCATCGAAGAAGGCTTTATTCTGGATGTACTGCAAAACTATATTAATTACAAAGTGGCCTACAAGCTGCTGCAAAAGCTGGATGATGAAGACCAAGAAGTCGACAGCAAAAAAGCCAAAATCAAACTAAATCAATGGGTCTTGCTTCACGAGCATAACGTATCACAGAAAGTGAAAGTGATAGTAGAGCATTTCCGCAAGCATGTAATGCAATTACTGGGTGGGCAGGCAAAAGCGATGGTGGTAACCAGTTCGCGTAAAGCGGCAGTGCGCTACAAGCTGGCATTCGATAAATACATTGCCGAGCAAAAATACGACAAAATCAGAGCCATGGTGGCGTTTTCCGGTGAAGTGGAATTCCACGAAGATGACCACAATAGCTTTGCACTGCTAAATCAAAAGTTTACTGAAATCAATATGAATCCAGGCTTAAAAGGTCGGGATATGCGCAAAGCGTTTGATACAGAAGACTACCAGGTAATGCTGGTAGCCAACAAATTTCAAACTGGTTTTGACCAGCCTAAGCTATGCGCCATGTATGTGGATAAAAAGCTGGGTGGCGTCGAATGCGTACAAACGCTATCGCGGTTAAACCGCACCTATCCAGGCAAAGCGGAATCAGACATATTTGTACTTGATTTCTACAACCAGCCCGAAGATATTTTGAGTGCTTTCCAGCCGTACTACCAAACAGCAACACTCACGGATGTTAGCGATCCACAACTCGTCTTTGATTTGTTTGCAAAGCTGCGTACCAGCGGTATTTTCCTATGGAGCGAAGTAGAGCAATTCTGCAAAGTATTTTTCAACAATAATTCACCCATTTCGGCCTTAAGCAATATCTGCAAACCAGCTGTGCAACGCTGGCAGCAACGCTACAATTCGGCGGTTGAGGCGTATGAGAATGCCAAAAAAATTGTTGAACTCACTAAGCAAACCGGCGATGTTGTGCTGATTACCAATGCGGAAAACACCTTCAAAGCATGCGAACAAGAAAAAAGTAAGCTGCTTATTTTCAAGAAAGATCTCGGCAGTTTTGTCCGTTTTTACGAGTTTATGTCCCAAATCGTCGATTACGATGATAAAGACTTAGAAAAGCTGAGTCTGTTTGCCCGCCATCTGCGTCCGTTGCTGCGTGAACAGCGCATTGAAGATGATAAAATTGATTTAAGCAACGTTGAAATGAGCCATTATCGTATTTCGAAGCTCTATCAGCAAAGTTTACAGCTACAAAAAAATGCTGAAGATGGCAAAATCAATCCAAGTAATGATATTGGTACGGCAAAACCAAAACACAAAAAAGAAGAGTTTCTGTCAAATATCCTAAAACGTTTGAATGAGCTTTTTATCACCGATAATCTAACCGATAAAGACTTAATTAATTATGCTTTCACAGTGCGCGATAAACTGTCAGAAAACCAAACTGTAATGGCACAGATTATGAACAACTCACCAGAACAGGTGATGCTAGGTGATTTCCCGAAAGCTATTGATAATGCCGTGTTGGAGAGCAATGACGCCCAGAAGGAAATGATGATGCAATACCTTTCTAATCCTGAACTGGCAAAGAACTTCGCTCGCGTAGTGTTTGATATGTTGAAAGGGATTTAACGCATTTTTATCAAAGAGTAGGGTAAATCCCAAATCCACTTGTGATACACCAAGCGTTAAACAAATTTAGTTTTGAGATTGAGGCGAGAATATTCGGGCCAAACTAAGCCTCAGCACATGCACTCCGGTATAAAAAGTATTTATATGGCAAATGTTGTCAGGATGGTGTTGTTTATAATATCTCGTTCGCTCATGCACCAAAAAACCTTGCCTCAAAAGAGGAAATTGAATTTATTACAGGCATTCACCACTGCCTTTGGGAAAAGTAAACAGCACAACTACCGCCTTTACAAGAAAGATATAAGAATAGTGATATTCATCGTATCCGGTTTAAATCATAAGTTTCGTGCCATATTGCCTATCTGTGGCCAGACAATCCAACTCATGATGCTATAAGCGATAACAATTATTTCCTTATCGCGCTAAAGCGCCATGGTGCTGGCCATTTTTAAACAGATAAATCTAGATTTTCAACATGATTCACATCATGGCATCTTTTATCGTTTCCTATATAGAAACCATATAAAGGCTGAGTAGGGTACGGCCTAGTGAAACATTGCATCACCATTACCAGCTCATAAAACAAACTCAAAACCAGTATTTGGTAAGGCATGCTCTTATCGGCGAAAATTACCTTACTAATCGTTAATGTTTAAATCAGGCTTTCTGTTCACCAACAGGCAGCCCGTGGTTTTAATGCCAAATGGAAACAATTAGATAGCGAGCGGATGAAAATCTGAAAAACATAAAATCAGCCAAAATTTATTGTTTTAGCAAGCTAAAACAAAACAGCAAACAATCCCTAGCGGAAAATATTTCAGCCTCAAATCTATACTTATTGTTTGGATAAATATCCACCCAGTCTGGAGCAAATCAACTTCACATTAAATGCAGTCAAACAAATGTATTGCCTGATAAATCTATCAATGAAAGCCTCAATAAAAAAACTTCCGGATTCTAAACAAATCCGGAAGTTTTATTCACGATTCAGCTAAAAGGTTTAGTTGTTGCTCCACTTGAAGCCAACACCGGCATTAAAGCCAACCTCTTTGCCAGTAGTGGAAACACCTGCACCCCAGCCGATATTACCGCTATTACTCATTGCCTTGTAGTTGGCGCCTACAGCGGTATAGCCACGATAAGTACCTACACCCACACCAACTGCCTGCTCACCGGCATTCAGAGAAGGCAGATAAGCACCGGATAAGGCCATGGCCAGAGCAGTACCAGAATAAGCACGACGCTCAGTACGCTGAACACGCTCATTTACTTGGTTCACATACTTATTGATGTTCGTAATCTGATTATTAACACCTTTAAGTTGAGCCACATTCACAGCATCAGTGTCAGCAGTACCAGCTGCAACACCAGTTATCTGACGGTATACACCCTTAGATGCATCACCCACAGATACCGCTCCTTCCGTACTTCTTGTGGCACGGATTGCTGCTGCCTGCTGCGATGTTGCAGTTACTGGAATATATCCCACTTTACCAGCAGCTGTGCTTGCTACTGATCCGGAGCCCAGAGCCACACCACCGGACTGTTTCACCTGAGCATTGCTGCCCAAAGCCACACCATTGGCAGCAGGAGCACTAGCTGAATCACCAATCGCTATCGCTGAAGAACCACTAGCCATTGCTGCGCCACCCACTGCTATTGAATCAGCACCTTGAGCAATTGATGCAGCTTTAGCAGAGTTGATCTTCGCATACTTGGTGCCATAATTCTGAATATTTTGCAAAGCATCAGCGACATTATTTGCTATTACATTGCCACCAGTAGGCGTAGACGTATCGTATTTAGGCGGATTGATAGCATTCGAACCCGGTGTGTAAGATGTACCCAGACCTGATGCTATGGAAGCAATCTGGCTGCCAACAACTTGACTGATCGCGGTAGACAGACTATTCAATTGTGCGTCTGAAACCGTACCTGTTGGCAAACTATGTACCAATGTACTCAGATTATCCAAGTCTGTTTTCACATCCCACAACTGACCAGCATTAACTGCATCTAAAGAACCACGTGCAAGATTACCGGCTGCCACATTGGTAATACGCTGAGCTGTACCGCTGCCATGACTGGCATCATAAGCTCCCAACGTACCATTCCACTGCAAGGCATTCTTCGTCAGGTTAGTAATATTAGTGATCATTTCGCCTGTCGGAGTATCTTGCAAAATACTGGTGATTGTAGATAATCCGGTCGAAGTAGATGTTGATAAACTTGTCAGTCTTGATCTTTCGGTATACAGCTGGCCGCCATTTACAGCATCATGTGAATCTTGGTCAACTAAACCATCAGCCACATTGATGATCTTGCCATATTTTCCATCAAAATCTCGAGTAAGTTTATTTGGTCTTCCAGCATCAAACCCGTTTTTATCATCACTCCATTGCAGGCTCTTATCCTTCAGCTCTTTCACATCTTTTTGAGTATTGCCAAAGCTGGTAGACAGGCTGCTCAGACTGGTGCTCGTGTTTGTAGCCAGCTTATCCAGACTGTCACTGGCAGTACTCAAACTACGTGACAAACTCTCATATCCGGTAGACATAGAGTTGCTGATGCTGTTGATACCTGAAATTACAGTTGATGAAACTACTGTTGACAGACTATTCAGACCAGTGGAAGTAGAACCAGACAATGCATACAGCTGGCTACCGTTTAC
Source organism: Snodgrassella sp. B3837 (assembly GCF_026535955.1). Taxonomy (NCBI): domain Bacteria; kingdom Pseudomonadati; phylum Pseudomonadota; class Betaproteobacteria; order Neisseriales; family Neisseriaceae; genus Snodgrassella; species Snodgrassella sp. B3837. The sequence continues at coordinate 1,754 of NZ_JAFNPI010000011.1, read as the reverse complement.
CGCATCAGTAGAATCCGCTGCCACGCGGCCTGCAGCTACATTGGTAATACGCTGAGCTGTACCACTACCATGACTGGCATCATAAGCGCCCAGTGTGCTATTCCACTGCAAGGCATTTTGCTGCAGGGTG
>NZ_JAFNPI010000011.1:474-1597 GCF_026535955.1 Snodgrassella sp. B3837 | reverse complement strand
CAGACCGGTTGAAGTACTGCTGCTCAGGCTGGTTAAGCCTGTGCTGGCACTAGCCAGTCCTAATTGAGTGGTGCTGGTCAGCGTATCCACTTTGTTATTAACATTAGTCAAACCTGCTGATGTGGCACTGCTCAAGCTGCTTAGTCCAGTACTGCTGCTGTTCAATCCTGCCTGCGTCAAAGTAGACAGGCTGTACATCTGAGCACCGTTAATGGCATCACTAGAGCCGGCACTGATATTTCCGTCAGCAATACCGGTCAGATTCTGCGCACGACCGCCACGAGTGGCATCATAAGCGTTCACTGCATTGTTCCATTGCAGTGCATCCTTTTGCAGATTACCTACATTGGTATTGGTATCACTCAAACCAGTTGACAGACTGCTTACACTCTTAATTACTGTACTGAGGCTATCAGTAACGATGGTAGACAGACTACCCAACTGATTTTTGGTTACCTCATTCAGGTTAGTAGACAGGCTGCTTAGTCCGGTTGAAGTAGAACCAGACAAACTAAACAACTGGCTACCGTTAATTGCATCAGTAGAATCCAAGGCTACCCGGCCGGCCGCTACATTAGTAATACGTTGAGCTGTACCACCGCCATGACTGGCATCGTAAGCTGTTAGCGAACTATTCCACTGTAAGGCATTTTGCTGCAGGGTGGTCAGGTTCTGATTTGTGCTACTCAGACTGGATGTCAGACTGGTCAGACCGGATGAAGTACTGCTGCTCAGGCTGGTTAAGCCTGTGCTGGCACTAGCCAGTCCTAATTGAGTGGTGCTGGTCAGCGTATCTACTCGTTCATTGACAGTAGACAAACCTGCCGATGTAACACTACTTAAGCTGCTCAGCCCCGTACTGCTACTGCTCAGTCCTGCCTGTGTCAGAGTAGACAAGCTGTACATCTGGGCGCCATTGATGGCATCACTTGAAACAGCGCTAATATCTCCACCAGCAATACCGGTCAATTTCTGAGCATGGCCATTACGGGTTGCATCAAAAGCACCGCTCACACTATTCCATTGTAATGCATTTTGCTGCAAGGCTGCTACATTGGTATTGGTTTCTCTCAGACCTGTAGACAGGCTGCTTACATTTTCCGTTACCGTACTGAGACTGTTT
>NZ_JAFNPI010000011.1:0-436 GCF_026535955.1 Snodgrassella sp. B3837 | reverse complement strand
TCCGGTTGAGGTGGAGTTAGATAATGTATACAGCTGGCTTCCATTTACTGCATCGGTAGAGTCTGCAGCAAGACGTCCGGCGCTAATATTGGTAATGCGCTGTGCAGAACCGTCACGACCAGCATCATAAGCTGAAAGTGAACCATTCCATTGCAAGGTATTAGCCTTCAGCGTCGTCAGATTTTGATTGGTGCTGCTTAAGCTAGCTGTTAAACCAGCCAAGCCTGTTGCTGTACTGCTACTCAGCGTGCTCAGATTGCTATTGGTACTGTTCAAGCCTGCCGCAGTTACCGTAGACAGACTATAGAATTGCCCGCCGTTAATAGCTTCAGTTGAAGCTGCATTGACTGCACCTGCACCGATGCCACTCAGTACTTTGGCTTCTCCATTTCGACTGGCATCGTACACACCCTTGCCTGCATTCCACAGCAGCGCA
>NZ_JAFNPI010000010.1:47384-143412 GCF_026535955.1 Snodgrassella sp. B3837 | reverse complement strand
GCTGTAAAATGCATTGTTAAATTAACGTTTAATTACATTTTATCATGTTTGATATTATGTATAAATAAGAATGGTGTTGGTCATGGATAAGATTACTTCTAATAGCCGGCAATTCAGTATTCGCACTTTTGCTAATTTGTTTGGATTAACTCCGGCGACTGTGCGGTATTATGAGAGTTTGGGGTTGATTTCTCCTCAGCGAGGTACGAATAAACGTCGGTATTTTACGCAGAAGGATGTTGAATGGATGCGGTTTGTGCTGCATTTGAAGAATACGGGTATGAGTATGGCGCAGTTGCAGCAGTATGTGTTTTTACGCAGTCAAGGAGATGAAACGATTTCAGAGCGCTTGGAATTATTATTGCAGACACGTGCGGCGTTTATGCAGCAGCAGGCTGAGCTGGAGCAACATGTACGGATTTTAAATGATAAGATTGACTGGTATCAGCAACGTAAGCGAGGTGCTTTGGGGGAGCAGGTAAGCTTTGCAGAATATTTAAGCAATATTGGCCATCATCTTTGAATGTTTGTTTGAATGAGGATGACGGGTAAAAAGCTGATTGTTGACTGGATGTATCGGAGTCTGATAGATAAAATTTTAAAAATTTAAATGGTTATAATAATAACTGATATTGTTTACCGTAATGATGTTAAGCCGTCACTGGCTGAAGCTACTGAGCTCTATAGTCACTGTACGTTGGGCGGGCGGCGGCCGATTGGTGATGAGGAGCGTTTTCAGTTGATGCTGGATAATGCTAACCTGATTATTACAGCATGGGACAAGGACAGGCTGGTGGGGATTGCACGTTGCCTAACTGATTTTGTTTATGTGACTTATCTGGCTGATCTGGCGGTGGACGAACGATATCAGAAGCAGGGAATCGGTAAACAATTGATTCGTGAAGTTCAGCAGCATACGCGTGCTGATGCGCAGGTTGTGTTGATTGCAGCGCCACAGGCAGTTGATTACTATGGGCATATTGGGTTTTCTGCTCATCCTTCGGCATGGACGTTGAATAAGCAGTTGAAATAATGTAAATACGTTTACTATGCTGTGGTCTGTGGGTGACGGCAGATAGTTTAGCTGGCGGGAATGGTTCTCTGAAATGTTTTATTTTTGATGATGTCTATCTGTTTTGTTACTGTATGGATATGCAAAATGGGTGAAGAGTAGTTTTAAATTAATCTGGATGGTTTGAGTTTATTTTTAGTTTTTTTGTATGCGCTGCTAGTTGATGAAATTAGGGTAATTCTGATGTGTGGCTGTTTATTTGGAGTTGGGTTTGCTGCAATTGGTCTGATTCTCATGATGGCAGGATAGGAATGAGCTGGCCAAGTCTGCGCAGCAGCCGCAGCAGGTAGCGACACCAAGTTGTGCTTGTAAGTCTGTCAGACTGCTTGCCCCGGCAGCGACAGTTTCTTTTATCTGGCGATCAGTGATGGCATTGCACAGACATACATACATGATTTTTTCCTTTGAGTGCAGCTTCTTTTTTTGTGGATAAAGATGATAGTGGATTTCATTATTATTATCAAGTAATGTGTGGCAATGAATTATTAATTCTGAATTTATTTGGACAGGTAAAATAAAGCCGACTTTAAAAGTCGGCTTTATTTTGGTTCACTGGAATAATCAGTTGTCGTGCGTATCCAGTGTATCTATTTCGGTATTGCTGTTTTCTTCTGCTTCAGCAATCCGCTCGAGGCTAACCAGTTTTTCGCCTTCATCGAGGTTGATGAGCTTGACGCCGGCAGCAGCACGGCCGGTGGCGCGTATCTGATCTACTTTGGTACGGATGAGTACGCCACCGCTGGTAATGAGCATCAGATCGTCGCTGTCGGCTACGAGGGTGGCGGCAACCATATCGCCATTTCGTTCGCCGGTATCGATGGCAATTACGCCCTGAGTACCACGGCCAGAGCGGCGGTAGTCGTCTACAATGGTGCGCTTACCATAACCATTGGCAGTGGCGGTGAGTACCAGTTTGTTGCCATCTTCTTCGGCATCGTAGGCCAATAAGCTGATCACCTGATTGTTTTCGGCCAGTTTCATGCCGCGTACACCGCGAGCGCTACGCCCCATTGGGCGGACGTTGTCTTCGCTGAAACGTACGGCTTTACCACCGTTGGAAAACAGCATGATATCGTGTTTGCCGGCAGTTTTAACGGCGCCGATAAGGTGGTCGCCTTCGTCGAGTCCGAGGGCAATAATGCCAGCGGTGCGCGGACGGGAGAAATCGATAAGCGGGGTTTTTTTAACGATACCCTGTTCGGTACACATGAAAACGTATTCGTTTTCGCTAAATTCACGTACCGGTAGTATGGTGTTGATTTTTTCGCCTTCTTCCAGCTGAATTACGTTGTTAACCGGACGTCCGCGGCTGTTGCGGCCGCCTTCAGGCAGCTTGTACACCTTTATCCAGTGGCATTTGCCTAGGCTGGTAAAGCACAGCAGATAATCATGGGTGTTGGCAACAAACAGGGTTTCGATAAAGTCTTCATCTTTGGTGGCAGTGGCCTGTTTGCCACGGCCGCCGCGTCGTTGTGCCTGATAATCGTCTGCCTGCTGAGTTTTGATGTAGCCGCCGTGGGTGAGGGTAACCACCATGTCGCGCTGCGGTATCAGGTCTTCATCAGCGATGTCGCCACCGAAAGCGTTGATTTCGCTGCGGCGCTCGTCTCCAAACTGTTGCTGAATGGCGGTCAGTTCGTCATGAATGATTTGGTTGATACGTGCTGGCTTGGCCAGTATATCAAGCAAATCTAGTATGTTATCGAGTACGCTTCTGTATTCTTCAACAATTTTATCCTGTTCTAGTCCGGTAAGGCGTTGCAGACGTAAATCCAGAATGGCTTGTGCCTGTGCATCAGACAGGAAGTAATCATTGCCAATTAGTCCGGTATTGTCGGGTGCATCCTCTGGTTTCACCAGCTGCACATCGATGTCGCTGCGAGCCAGCATGTCGGCTACGAGGCCGGAACGCCACGGACGTGAGGTTAAGGCTGCTTTGGCTTCAGGTGGTGTGGCAGAAGCTTTAATGAGGGCGATGATTTCGTCAACATTAGATAAAGCAACGGCCTGTCCTTCAAGGATGTGTCCACGTTCGCGAGCTTTGCGCAGGGCAAACAGGGTACGACGAGTAACGACTTCGCGACGGTGACGCAGGAATTCGCTCAGTATCTGTTTGAGATTGAGCAGTCGTGGCTGGCCGTCTACGAGCGCTACCATGTTGATGCCAAAGCTGTCTTGTAGCTGAGTTAATTTGTACAGCTGGTTAAGAACGACTTCGACGTTTTCGTTGCGTTTCAGCTCAATTACCACGCGCATGCCGGATTTATCGGATTCATCGCGCAAATCAGAGATGCCTTCAAGCACTTTGTTGTGTACGAGTTCGCCGATTTTTTCAACTAATCTGGCTTTATTGACCTGATAGGGGATTTCATCAATGATGATGGCTTCACGGTCGTCGTGCTTACCAATGGGCTCGATGTGGGTTTTGCCGCGCATGATGACGCGGCCGCGGCCTGTGCGGTAGCCCTCACGTACGCCGGAAAGGCCGTAGATGATGCCGCCGGTAGGAAAATCCGGTGCGGGAATCAGGTCGATCAGTTCGTCAACGCTGAGGTTTTCGTTGGCCAGCAAGGCTTTGGCGCCGCCAATTACTTCGTTGATGTTGTGAGGCGGGATGTTGGTGGCCATGCCAACGGCGATGCCCGATGAACCGTTCACCAATAAGGCTGGAATCCGGGTAGGCAGTACAGCCGGCTCGTTTTCGCTGCCGTCGTAGTTTGGAATAAAATCGACGGTTTCCTGATCGATATCAGCCAGTAGTTCGTGCGCAATTTTTGCCATGCGGATTTCGGTGTAACGCATGGCAGCGGCACTGTCGCCATCCACGGAACCAAAATTACCTTGTCCATCCACCAGCATGTAACGCATAGAGAAATCTTGTGCCATGCGGACGATGGTGTCGTAAACAGCGGTATCACCGTGCGGGTGGTATTTACCGATAACATCGCCGACGATACGTGCTGATTTTTTGTAGGCACGGTTCCAGTCGTTGTTGAGTTCGTGCATGGCGTAAAGAACGCGGCGGTGAACCGGTTTGAGGCCATCGCGTACATCGGGAAGGGCTCGTCCTACAATTACGCTCATGGCGTAATCGAGATAGGAACGGCGCATTTCTTCTTCTAGAGATACTGCTATGGTTTCTTTGGCAAAAAGTGCATCTGACATAATGGCTTTATTACTATAGAGAGCATTGTTTATTTTACCATAGCGGCTAATGGTTTCTGACTATTTTTCTTTTTGGAGTTGTTTTGCTGTAAAAAACCTTGTTGTTAAAGGGTTTAAAGATATGCCCACAATATTTGTGGATAAATCTGTGGAAAATGAAAGTCTGGCTTGCATAATTGCCTATAAATCAAGACTTGCATGGGCTTGCCTAAAAAATAAGCCTAAAATAAATTTCTTTTAAAATCATATATTTCGAAAATATGTTTGTAAAAATTAAAGCCATTCAGATTTTTTACAGACTTTAGCATGACTGGTTTAATTCATGTGGATAAAATCGTTTTGTCAAGTCTGTTTTTATCTTGACAGATGGGAAATTGGCGATTTTCTGCTATGGATCCGTACTTTGGGTAAGGATTTTTTAATGTGTAGTAAGAATCAATCTGCAAATACGCTTCCGGATGATTTGGTTGCTGAGGCGTGGGTATTTGTCCGAGTAATTGATAATTTTGGTGATGTGGGCGTGGGCTGGCGTTTAAGCTGTCTGCTGGCAGAGTATTTGTGTCTACGGGTGCGTCTGTGGATTGATGATGTGAAAGCTCTGGATACGCTGGTACCGGAGCGGGAAGGGTATTTGCCCCATGTAATGGTAGAAGTCTGGCAGGATGAGCAGCTGATGCAGCGACAGCTGGCTGAGGCTATTGATCCGGTATTGGTAATAGAAACTTTTGGTTGTACGTTACCTGACGCAGTGCGGGCACGAATGAGCCGGTGTCAGCCTTTGTGGCTAAACTGGGAATATCTGACGGCTGAAGACTGGGCGTTGGATTTGCATGCTATGCCGTCCTTACAGGCTGACGGACTGAAAAAGTACTTTTGGTTTATGGGTATGGATGCAGCCAGTGGCGGCCTGCTGCGTGAAAAAGATTATCTGACAAAACGTGCTGTATTTAGGCAGCAGCCACAGTTACAGCAGGCATTCCGACAACAGTATGGTTTGCCTGAGCAGCATAAAGGCCAGTTGTGGCTGGTATTTGCCTATGCTTCAGTGTGCTGGCCACAATGGTTGAACATGTGGCAGCAGGGTGGTACGCCGGTGACGTTGTGGCTGGCAGGTGGGCAGGTGGTGGAAAGTTTGCGTGCGGCTTCGATTGTACCGACAGATGCCTTGCGTGAAGATGGTGCCATATATGAGTTGGATAATGTCACATTGGTGCGTATTCCGTTTGTACCACAGGCGGCGTTTGATCAGCTACTGTGGCTGGCTGATGCGGCAATTGTGCGGGGTGAAGACAGTTTTGTGCGTGCTTTATGGGCCGGTTTACCTTTTTTCTGGCATATTTATCGGCAGAATGAGAATGAGAATGCGCATGTGCAAAAACTGCATGCTTTCTGGGCAAAGGCTACGACAAGATGGCCAGTAGAGCTGAAAAGGGCGTTTATGGCTTTGTCGGATGATTTAAATGGAGCTGGCAAGCTGGATGAGTTAAGCCGTGTGGTGGCGTGGCAGAATTTGTATGGCAATTGGCAAAGTTGGGTAAAAGCGGCAGCGGCGTGGTCTGAAATGCTGCATGCGCAGGACAATGCGCTTGAAAAACTAGCCAGATTCTGCCATCTTCCGCTAAAATGATGTACTTATTATTTGCTGAACATTTTTGGAAGTTAGATTAAAGATGAAAACCGCACAAGAATTGCGCCCGGGTAATGTATTTATGGTGGGCAATGATCCAATGGTGGTGCAGAAGTCCGAATACAATAAATCCGGTCGTAATGCTGCCGTGGTGAAAATGAAACTGAAAAATTTGCTGACTGGTGCTGCTACGGAAACGGTTTATAAAGCCGATGAGAAGTTTGATGTAGTGGTACTGGATCGTAAGCAGTGTACTTATAGCTATTTTGCTGACCCGATGTATGTGTTTATGGATGATGAATTCAATCAGTATGAAGTGGAAGCTGAAAACATTGGTGATGCCATCAAGTTTATTGTGGATGGCATGGAAGAAAAATGTGAAGTGACTTTCTATGACGGCCGTGCTATTTCAGTGGAGCTGCCAACTATTATCGTGCGTGAGGTGGAATACACGGAGCCTGCAGTAAAAGGTGATACTTCTGGTAAAGTGATGAAGAATGCCCGTTTGGTAGGTGGAGCTGAGATTCAGGTAGCTGCTTATATTGAAAATGGCGATAAGGTGGAAATCGATTCGCGTACTTTTGAATTCCGCAAACGCGCCTAACTGATTTTCTGGCTGGCAGGCTGTCTGGAGAAATTCAGGCAGCCTGTTTTATTGTTTACTGCGCGGTAACAGTCTGCTTGATGGCTGTGATGGTTTGCTGTCTTTTATTGTTTGTATTGTTTAAGTTTGTAGGTGAAAGATGTTGTTTGAACTGAATCTGCATGGACGTGGTGAATTGTGGGCTGAATGCCGCAGGTTGTTGCGTCTGGCGTTGCCGATTCTTGTGGCACAGGCAGCGCAGGTGGGTGTTGGGGTAGTGGATACGGTAATGGCTGGCCATGCCAGTGCCAATGATTTGGCTGGGGTGGCTCTGGGCTCGAATGTGTTCATTACGCTTTATATTACGTTTCTGGGGGTGATGACGGCTTTGCAGCCGATTCTGGCACAGTTGTATGGCGCCGGTAAAACCACAGAAATCGGTGAGCAGGGACGGCAAGGACTGTGGTTCGGTTTGTTTCTGGGCATATTGGGCATGTTGCTGCTGTGGGCGCTGATTAAGCCGATGCAGCACTGGCTGAATATGGGCACCTATGTGGATGGTGTATTTGGTCAGTTTGTGTTCTTTATTGCCTTGGGTATGCCGGCAGCGATGATTCATCGAGCTTTTTATGCATTTGCATCTTCTTTAAACCGACCAAAACCGATTATGGTGGTGAGCTTGATTGCGCTGCTGCTGAATATTCCACTGAATTATATTTTTGTTTATGGCAAGTATGGAATGCCGGAGCTGGGAGGGGCAGGCTGTGGTCTGGCTTCGGCTATTTGTTTTTGGTTTAATGCTATTGTGCTGGGCATTTATGTGGTTCGTCAGCGGTATTTTGCACCGTTTGCGCTGTTTGCTCGGTTTGAACGTCCGCGCTGGCGTGTACAGGCTTCGCTATTGAGATTGGGTATTCCGATTGGGATGTCGTTTTTCCTTGAAGTGAGCCTGTTTACATTTATCAGCTTGCTGATTGCGCGTTTTGGTGTAACTCAGGTGGCGGCTCAGCAGGTGGTAATCAGTATTACGTCGCTGATTTATATGTTGCCGCAAAGTGTTGGTATTGCGCTGGCGGTGTGTGTGGGACAGGCGGTAGGTGCGCGTAAATGGCAACGCGCCCGTTTTGTTTCTGGTGTGGGTCTGAGTATGGGACTGCTGGGTGCGTGCTTTACCGGTGTGCTGTTGTTATTGTTTCGGCACTTCTGGGTGGGTTTGTACACAGCTGATCAGGAGGTCGTATTGCTGGGCGGCACACTGCTGATTTTTGCGGCCGTTTTTCAGTTATCCGATGCTACGCAGACGATTGCTTCGTACGCCCTGCGCGGCTATAAGCTGACCAAGATTCCGATGCTGATTCATGCGTTTAGTTTTTGGGGTTTGGGTCTGGGTTTTGGATGTCTGTTTGGCTTGTATTTCGGTATGGCTTTGTATGGTTTCTGGCTGGCTTTGGTGCTAGCGCTAACCGGTGCTGCGGTGGCTCTGGTATGGTATTTGCACCGGCAGAGTGAGCGATTTGCGCTGATGCAGGCGAAAAAGGAATCATGATGGATGTGACAGAATATGCTGATTTACAGCCGCTGCATACTTTTGCGTTGCCGGTACGCGCACGCTGGTTGGTGTCTCTGACTGATGTTGAACAGTTGCCGAGAATCATGGCTTTACCCCAATTTGAACCCGAGCGCGTGCTATGGCTGGGCGGTGGGAGTAATATTCTATTCTGTGCTGATTATCCGGGACTAGTGGTGCGTGTAGCCAATCGTGGTATTAAGCTGGTGGCGGATGATGGAGACCGTGTAGTGGTTGAAGCAGCCGCGGGTGAAAACTGGCATGATTTTGTACAATATACGCTGGCTCAGGGTTGGTGCGGACTGGAGAATCTAAGCCTGATCCCCGGTACGGTGGGGGCAGCACCGGTACAGAATATTGGCGCCTACGGTGTTGAGGTGCAGTCGTGTATTGACGCGGTGCAGGTTTACGACTTTAAAACGAATGAGCTGTGCTGGCTTGACTGTGATGAGTGCGGTTTTGCTTATCGCGACAGTATTTTTAAACATGCTGAGAGACGTTATCTGATTGTGGCGGTGCGGTTTGTGCTATCGCATGTGTTTAAAGCGCAGCTGCGTTATGGTGATTTGGCACAGGTGGCGTCAGAACTGGCAGAGGGACAAGCTTTGACTGCCCGTATAGTGGCACAGGCTGTGTGCCATATCCGCAAGCAAAAGCTGCCTGACCCGCAGGTGCTTGGGAGTGCCGGCAGTTTCTTTAAAAATCCAGTTGTGCCAGCTACACTGGCTTCTAGCCTTTTGAAACAATATCCGTCTCTACCGCATTACCCGCAGCCGGACGGACAAGTGAAACTGGCAGCTGGCTGGCTGATAGATCAGTGTGGCCTGAAAGGATTTCAGTTGGGTGGTGCTGCGGTACACGAGCGGCAGGCGCTGGTTCTGGTAAATAAAGATCATGCCTCAGCCGCTGATGTGGTAGCGCTGTCTGAATATGTGCAGAATTGTGTGGCACAGCGTTTTCAGGTGCGGCTGGAGCCTGAGCCCATATGGCAGCCTCAGTAACGGCGACCAGTAGTCTGATAAAAATGCCGTTAGTATGATTTGTGCGGTAAGAGACAGCATAATCTGAAAGAAATGAATATGGTGAAAGAATCACGCCCTAATACTTATAATCGTATTATTGATGCTAGTCTGAAGCTGTTTAATGAGGAGGGTGAGCGCAACATCAGTACGAATCATATTGCTTCTTATTTGGGCATTAGCCCGGGCAATTTGTATTATCATTTTCGCAATAAAGATGAAATCATTATGCAGCTTTTTAAGCGCTATAGTGAGGAATTGCTGTGCTATCTGCAGCAGGTGGAGACGCCGCAGGATACGAATGCCATTAAGAATTATATGTTTGGTGTGTATGATGTAATGTGGCGATACCGTTTTTTATTTAGTGATTTGAATGCAATGCTGTCGCGAAGTGCTGAGCTTCTGGGTGAGCACAATAATTTTACCCGTGTAAGGGTGTCGCCGCTGCTGCAAAATTTGTTGCAGCAGCTGACAGATACCGGCTTTATTCAGACGGATGAAATTGCTCGTAAGGAAATGGCTGTAAATATCTGGCTAATTACAAAATATTGGTGTGATTATGACAGTGCGCTGTATGAACGTAAGCTAACTGAGGACTCTAAATACCGCGGTACTCATCAGACGTTGACTTTGCTTCGTCCGTATGTAGCGCCGGCCTATCGGGAAGAATTTAACCGGATGATGGCTGATTTGCGCAATCACATATAAAAAAAATCAACCCCATTCGGAAGAATGGGGTTGATTTTTTTATATTATCCGAAACTTAGTTTTAGTGTTTTATTTGCTGTGGCCAGTGAAATTTTTCAGAAGCATGAAACGGTTTCTGTTATTGGGGTTAGGAAGAGGTGATCGGGCGGCTGTCCCCCATTTTGATGCTTTCAAAACAATCGGGTAATAATCCATGCCGAACTCTGGCTGCGGCCAGTAGTTGGGGTGGTTCATCCAGCGGTTCATCGGCCAGTTCGAAAGCGCCCCAGTGCATGCCTATGGCCTGACGGCAACGCAGAATATTAAATATGGCTACAGCTTGTTCGGGATCAATGTGCTGATTATGCATAAACCAGCGAGGTGCATAGGCTCCGATCTGGATAGCTGCCATGTCTGTAGAGGTAAAGTGCTCGGCAATCTGGCGGAACATGATTTCACTGAAACCAGTGTCCCCACTGAAGTAAGTATTGCTGCCTTCAGGTGTTTGCATCATCCAGCCACACCATAAAGTGTGATTGCGGTCTAATAGGCTACGCTGGCTCCAGTGATGTGCCGGTACGGCGTGAAAGCGGATATTATGAATGTTTGTTTGTTCCCACCAGTCTAGTTCTGTTACGTTGTTAATGCCCAATTGCTGTAGTTTTCGTTTTAGTCCTAAGGGGACGACTGCATTGATATTGGGAAAACGTGCGGCCAGTTTACGAATACTGGCTGTGTCTAGGTGGTCGTAATGGTTGTGAGAAATGGCAATGACATCTATATGGGGTAGCTCGGCAATGCTTGCAGCTGGCTGTGTACGGCGTTTTGGTCCGGCAAAGGATACGGGCGATACCCGTTGCGAGAATACAGGGTCGGTAATAATCATGCATTGATTCAGGCGTATGAGCAATGTGGCATGACTAATCCACCATAGGCGATTACCGGAGAGGGTGAAATCTGGTGACTGCGTCCACTCACGGGCAAAATGTGCATAACCTTGCTGTGGTGGCTTGGGCAGATGGTGGATGTGTCTTTCTAAGCTCCAGCGATAGACGTCAAGCTGTTTGATGGTTGTTGGTTCTAAATTACAGAATCCGTAAGGTGTATGATGCGGTTTCTTTGGATTGTAGTAGGGATTTTTTCTTTTAAATAGCATTATTTGCCTTCTTTATGCCAGTCCAACACTGTTTGTACCATAATGCCCTTATTACAGGTAGAACTTAAATCAGTGCTTGCTCTGCTGGTGCCACAAGCACTGAAATAAATCGCGGCTTTAGGTGGTGAAAGTTATTGAGTGGACAGTATTCTGTTCATTTCATAAAAATCACCACTCATCTGTGACCATAGTTTTTGGCGTGTTTGATTAAATTGTTCTTCGCGAGCAAGCAGTTTACCTTCGGTATATGCGGTATATTTTTTGGGTACGTTTCCATCAAACCAGTAATATGTCTGTGATGAAGTTGTTTTTGCACGGTAGTTGCGATTTAGGGCGTACAGGCCTCTGGTGTGTACTTCAGCCATCATTTCTGCTTCATTTACAGTTTTGACACTATATTTTTTGAAATAGAAATCTTTATACACATCTTGATTGACCATATTACCGTGTTCATCTGCCACCTGTTTTGATCCTACACGCAGATTTTCATGGAGGTTTTGGGTTTCAATATTTTCTTTATACTGTTGAAACTGGCCGCGGTTCATGCTTACATCAATCACCAAATTGGCGGCACTGGCATTATCGACAAAACTAACATAATTTTTTTGTAATGCGGAACGGATGTTATCAGCCAGATAGCTGTTGCCGCGGACGAAAATTTGTATTTGTCCTTTTTGCGCATACATACTTGCCAGTTTGGTGGAATTTTTATAGGTATTACCATATGGGCTGTATACTTCGCTGGCAGCACGATATAAGGTAGCAGCTTCGCGATATTCACTCAGACGCTTTGCGCGGCGAATTATGGTTTGTGCCTGCTGGTAATGGTTTTCTGCTTCAATGGTGCGCCATTTTTTTTCATAAATATCTGCTTGTTTGGCGCTGTCTTTATAATTGCCTAAAGGCAGATACACTTCGTGTGCTTTGCGAAAATTTGTGGCAGCCTGTTTATAATTACGTTCACGTATATCAGCCTGTGCGTCTGTGTAAAATTCCTGTGCCGCAGTTTTATAATACATATTTTGATTATCTTCAGCACGTTTAAAAATATCTTGATAATTGAAATACTCATAGCCCTGCCGATATAATTTTGCTTTGCGCAGATAATCATCACTGTATTTAGGAATAATAGCGTTGGCTTGCTGATAAAACTGTTGAGCCAGGGATTCTTTTATTCCGTTTAAAGTGTATAGACTTAGATATTTTTCTATAAATGGGCTATAGCTTTTATCTTCGAGCTCGGTTTTTAGTGTCAGTAATAGCTGATAATTTTTAATCCGTTTATTATAATCAGATGGTGTAGCTTGCTGGATATTTTTCTGAGCCATGGCGATCAGTTCTGCTACTGTTGTTTGTAAGTACTGAATGTCTTTATCTTTCCATGGTTTATTTTTCTGTTGCAGCTTTTTGCTTTTTGCATTGAAGTTATTAGCCAGAATTTTTACTCCCCCGATATAATCACCGGATTTAAATTTATCTTCCGGTTTTACAGATACTACACAGCTTGCCAATATCAGACACAGAAAAGCCAATAGTATTTTTCTCATTTATTTCTTTCCTCGGCTACGTAAACAAAAAAAGATACGATATAAAATCAGCATATTAACATTATCAATACAGAAGCGTAAGGAATTATAAGTCTACCAATTATGCAAATTTGAAATGATACTGATATGCTTTTATTCTATTTGTCTGGCTATTGCTGTGTAGTGAATGGAAAGCTCTAAGCACCCTGACTTTTTTCAACGCTTTTTTAGGAGAAAAAATATTTTCTTAATAGATCTGACTAGCTTTGGATAATTGAACAGGAATGATGTAAGAAAACCTGAACTGGCTGTTAACAATTCAGGTTTTTTTTGACCAGTTAGCCAGATTCGATGCCTTGATTTTCAGAAGTTTTGTTGCTGGCTGTTGTTTCAGTTTAGTTTCGTGGCGTATATGCGTAGACGGTGCTGTTTTGCCAAGCGCCTATATAGTAGCGATTCTGGTGATAGGCTAATGCCACAGCTCCTGGTATTGAGGTAACTAAAGTGTTTACGGTTTTTGTTTTGACATTTACTGTACGCACCATGTCAGCTCCGTTGTCAATCACAGCAACGACGTTTGGAGAAACGGTAACAATGCCTACGCCTGGACGGTTGAATTCTTGACCCAATTCTGTCTGGCTGCCATCTGGTGAGATTAGGGTGAGGCGACCGCTATACTGGGAAACAACTAAGCTGTTATCCGGTAATTGGGTGACGCCCACTGGTGTGGTTAAACCCCGGGCAATGATTTCTTTGCGGCCGCTGTTTAAATCCAGTGATACGATTTCTCCAGTGGAACGGTTGGTAACCAACAATTTGCCAGTATTGGAAAAAGCAATACCTGTAGGGGTATGGTAGCCATCTGAAATTTTTTCAGCTTTACCTTTGGCATTGATTTTTAAAATGTAATCTCCATCGTAGGATGATACATAGATATTATCTTGTGCATCAATCACAATACCAGCTGGTGCTTCAATATCGGCATAAATAGTATCACGTTTGCCGTTGGTGTTTATTTTAGTGATTGAGTTACCTGACCAGTTTGTAACGTACATTGCGCCTTTAGTGTCGAAGGCAATTCCTGTGGGGGCATTGAAAGAAGAGCTAATGGTCGTTAATCCTTCAGTGGTGCGTGCGCTGGTTTGCTCGGTTGTTAATCTGGCCATATTATTCCTTCCGTATAAATATAGTGTGCATAATGTAAGAAAAACAAAAGCCATTGCATAGAAAAATTTTTTTTTCAACATGTGTACCCTAGTGTGAGCTGAATGAATAGTGGATGGGCAGTATTTTATTAAAGTGCGTAAAGATTCGGCTGTTATCAGTGTTTTCCATCAGGCAGTTGATCATTGCTTTTCAGTCCGAAGTGCATCATTCTGTTTTTGTCTGACGGTAGAGTCTGTTTTGATTATTTAGTTTTTAATGTCTCCTATGGTTTATGTGAATAAATAATTTAAAGATGCGATTGCTGAATAAAGCGTACTTAAAAATCAGGAAATACAGAAATACGAAATTAGCGATATGAAATAAATATCAGGGATTGGAAGCGCATTGTGCCGGAAGAGCATATATAAAAGTTCGACTGGTCAACACAGTATTAGGCATAGCTATGCTGGCAGTTTGTACAGTTTGCTTGGTTCTAAAGTGCTGTTGTCGCGATAGTTGTGTTACTGCTGCCATGCCTGATAAATCAAGTGTTATTATGCTTATGATGTATATTCGGCTGACTTATGTTTTTTCATGCAAAAATTGATGTATCTCGGTATGCAGTGCAGCGAAGTAAATTATAATCGTTAGCGATAAAATAAATGCGGCGTTTGCTGCTGGTGTTAGTTCAACGAAAGGGATTTTTATGTCGCAATTTTTGCTGGTGCCTACTGGATCACAGGCTGGTTTGACCGGTGTGGGTCTGGGTGTGGCGCAGATATTTTTACAAGCCGGACAGGTGCCGCTGTACTATAAACCAGTTACCGCAAGTACAGCTGCGGATAATACCGTTGCACTGGTGCAGGCGGTATTGCAGCAAACTTTGCCTGAACCACAGTCGCTGAATGCTTTGGATGAGCGGGTATATCAGGGACAAGCAGATGATGCTGTGGAAGAGTTTGTTGCTGCTTTTCATCAGCTGGCTGAGGCAAAACATGATGTGGTGGTGATTGAAGGTGCGGTTCCGGAAGCGGGTCGCACTTATCTGCCGGCACAAAATGTGAAAATCGCGGCAGCGCTGAATGCACGGGTAATTCTTGTGGCAGCGATTGCAAATCGTACTCCTGCTTTGGTTGCAGCGCAGTTGTTGCTGGCTGCGCATGATTATGCGCATGGCCACACAGAAATCAGTGGCTTTATTCTGACTGCTGATGCCGGGCATGCTCCTGCAGCTGGGTTTGCTGCCGAGGTACAGTCTGAACTGACCGCACATGGCTGCAAAATTGATTGTCTGGGTGTGGTAACTGCTCTTCCGGCTGAAATTGATGTGGCTCAGGCTAAGGATGTAGCCAGTGCAGTGGCTGCGCAATTGAATGCTCAGCTATTGAGTGCAGCACAGGCTAAACCATTGACAGAGCATCTTGCGCCGGCAGCATTTCGCTTTCAGATGATGGCCCGTGCCCGTGCGGCCAATAAACGTATTGTGCTGCCGGAGGGCAGTGAACCGCGCACGGTTGCCGCAGCGGCCATTTGTGAAAATAAAGGAATTGCGCGCTGTGTGTTGCTGGCTAAAAAAGAAGAAGTGGAAGCAGTAGCACGGGAAAAAAATATTCAATTACCGGCTTCACTGGAAATCATTGATCCAGACACAATCCGTGAACGCTATGTTGCACCGATGGTAGAACTGAGAAAAAGCAAAGGTCTGACACCTGAACAGGCCACTGAGCAATTGCAGGATACGGTAGTGTTGGGCACGATGATGCTGGCAACCGGTGATGTGGATGGTCTGGTGTCTGGCGCAGTACATACTACGGCCAATACCATTCGTCCGGCTCTGCAATTAATCAAAACAGCTCCGGGTGCCAGTCTGGTATCCAGCGTATTCTTTATGCTGATGCCGGATCAGGTGCTGGTATATGGTGACTGTGCTGTTAATCCGAATCCTACTGCCGAGCAGCTGGCAGATATTGCCATTCAGTCTGCCGATTCTGCTAAAGCATTTGGTATTGAGCCTAAAGTGGCGATGATTTCTTATTCTACCGGTTCATCCGGCAGTGGTGCTGATGTGGAGACGGTGACAGCAGCTACTAAGTTGGCACAGCAAAAACGTCCTGATCTGCATATTGATGGGCCATTGCAATATGATGCGGCCAGTGTGCCTAGTGTGGGCAGACAGAAGGCGCCGGACAGCAAGGTTGCCGGGCAGGCTACTGTGTTTGTATTCCCGGACTTAAATACCGGTAATACTACTTATAAGGCTGTGCAACGCAGTGCGCATGTGCTGAGTGTGGGGCCGATGTTGCAGGGTCTGAATAAACCGGTAAACGATTTGTCGCGTGGTGCACTAATTGAAGATATTGTGTATACCATTGCTTTAACGGCTATTCAGGCAGTACAGATGGGCTAACCCATATTATTCTTCGGCAGATTATTACTGCTGATAGACAGGCAGATGATATGACAATCATCTGCCTGTTTTGTATTTTATGGCAATAAAATTAATTATTTTATTTTTTATAAGCAATTTAAAATTAAATATTTATAATAAATGGGATGATTATTGTCTTTTGATACGATAACTTTACGAACTATTGCCAAATCAGTGTTAATAAATTACAGTCTGTAACTGGACATAACGTCTGATAAAATAGCCAAGAATACAAAGGGATAATCTTAAATTAGAGGTATTATGCAGTAATATACTCGCCTGCAGTTTTTTTGCAGGCGGTTTATTTTTTCAGGGCTTAAAACACTATTGCGATATTGGCTGGCTGTTGAAAGCATGAGGCCTTGTCTTTTTTTATGTTTTGTTGTTTTCAACCTTGGATTGAGTCTTTCGGGGAGATAACGATGAAACTTATTGCATTCATCGCGCTGGTACCTGAGTGGATCAGCGTATCTTTTTATGTTTTATTTCTGTAAAATAATTCTCAAATTAAAGTAATGTTTTTACAATAATATTTAACTTGATATTTTGTGTGATTGAAACGGCTAGGATTAATGTGTTTTGTTTAGCCAGTGCCTGTGATGCTCTTTAATTTATTCTGCTAACGATGGACGAAATAAATTAGGTTTGAGTAGGTTTTGGCTATTGGTCTGTGTTGAAGATAGGTTTTGTCAATCTGGACTAGTTGCAGTGATATCAGGATAAGATTATTTTTTTAACGTTAGTTTGATATGCGGTTTGTGCGGTTTGATTTCTTTTGCTGATGGCTGGTTAGAAGCGGTAATTTGTTTGCGTTGTGTTTCAGACAGCAAGCCGGACCAATCACCCTCAAGATACCATTGTGCACCGAAATCCTCGCACGGATGCGGAATGCGGATACTACCATTGCCGCATTGTAAATCATCGGCACGACAGTATTTATCACAGCCCCAGCAGATTCGTTCGGGGTGTTTAGGATGCAGGGGGAAAACCTTGGCCATGGTAAAGTCTATTGTTGAGGTATATCTGCGGTTATACCCGCTGAAGCCGGTTTGTTCAAGCGGGGGAAGACTGGGTGCGGTGTAATGTTTTGTCGGAAAAATATTTTTGCCAAAACAAACTATGCTTGATTCAGGAACAGATAAAAATTCAGTTTAATATGACAGGTGCGCAATGAAACAATATGATGTTGCAGTTTTGGGTGGTGGGTTGCTGGGACGTCTGACTGCGTGGTTACTGGCAGAACAGGGCCCTAAAGTGGTGCTGTTCAATGCCGGTAATCGAAATGGAGAAGGCAGCGCTGCATTTGCGGCGGCAGCGATGCTGGCGCCTACAGCTGAAGCGGTAGAAGCCACGCCGTTGGTGGTTCAGTTGGGATATTCCAGTTTGCCAATCTGGCGTAAGTGGGTGGATACATTTCCAACTCCGGTATTCATGCAGCAGAATGGATCATTAATTGTCTGGCATCCGCAGGATCGAGAGCTGGCTCAGCAGTTTACACGAGATTTGCAACGGGCTCATCAGGATAGCAGTCGCTGTCAGCATTGGCACAGTCAGCAAATTGATGAACAAGAACCGCAGCTGGCTGGCCGTTTTCAGCAAGGACTGTTTTTACCAACAGAAGGCCAGTTGGATAATCGTCAGACACTGCTGGCACTGGCAGATATGCTTGAGCGCCGGCAGGTAACCTGTTATTGGGAACGCGAAAGTGAGCCGGCTGAATGTGCAAAATTGGCTGAATGGACGCTGGATTGTCGTGGTTTTGGAGGTAAAAAAAGCTGGAACAATCAGGCAAGTAGCCGTCTGCGTGGTGTTCGGGGAGAAGTGCTGCGTATTCATGCTCCAGATGTGACGCTTCACCGGCCGGTACGGGTGCTGCATCCACGCTATCCTATTTATATTGCGCCGAAACAGAACCATTTGTTTGTAATTGGTGCTACTCAGATTGAAAGTGAAGATGACAGCCCGCTGAGTGTGCGTAGCGGGCTGGAGCTCATGTCTGCTCTGCATTGCGTTCATCCGGCTTTTGGTGAAGCACGAATTTTGGAAAGTCTGGCGCAGCTACGCCCGACACTTAATCATGAAAATCCGGAAATACGCTATGATGTACAAAATCGTTTGGTAGCTGTTAATGGATTGTTTAGGCATGGGTTTATGATTTCACCTACTGTCAGTCTGGCTACTATGCGGGTTATGCAGGCGTTGATGCAACAGCAGCCACTTCCAGATGCAGACGCGCGCTATGACATAGACGTTGTGCCGGTAAGCCAGAATGGAGAATCAGTAAAATGAAATTATGCGTTAATGATGAGGTAATAGAGTTTGATGGCCGCACGCTAAGTGAGCTGGTTGTGCATATTAATCCTGAAACACCGTTTGCAGTGGCCGTAAACACTGCTTTTGTTGCCCGTAAGGAATATGGTGGCTATGTCTTGCAGGAGCAGGATAAAGTGGACATTGTGAGTCCGGTAGTGGGCGGTTAGTACGGTAGCAAAATGGTTGTAGGCAAACCCTGTATGCATACAGGGTTTTTTGTTGCTCGTCTTTGCCCGTGCTGGCTAAAGCTGAAGTGGGTGTTCTGTTCACTTTTAAATAAAGCAGTAAATTTCAGGCTAAATATTCCATAAAAGTAATCGTATTTTATTTTTCAGTAATATCAATATGCTGATTAATCTTCAAGGCTGATATAATAATTGATATTGTCATATATACGGTTTTGGATAACGCAGAAGGGTAAATTTGCTTGATTTTGCCTTTAATCTACATTTACACTTGCGCCCCTGTTTTACATGAATAATACAAATCAATAGTTGTTGTTAACATATCAAAAGGGCGTTAATTATGTCTAATCTGTTTGCTCGTACCGAACCGGCCAGCCGCAGTTTTGGGGTGGCTTTTTTTGCCGGTATTATGGGGGGGCTGATTTCGGCTTTTGTGAAATCTGGTACCGAAGGTATCATGCCACCGCGCACACCAGACCGTGTGCCGCCTCCGATTCAGATGATTCAGGATATGGGTATTGATATTCACAATATGGTTTACACTTATTCCGAACAAGTAGTGAACTGGGGTGGCAGTCTGATACACATCCTGTTTTCTATTGTCTGGGCTGTCATTTACTGCATGGCAGCAGAAATTTTTCCTAAAGTAAAATTATGGCAGGGAATGGCCTTTGGTATTGGGGTAACTATTTTGTTCCACGGTATTATGCTGCCAGTTATGAATTTGTCGCCTGCTCCGTGGAATCTGCCGTTTGATGAGCTCTTTTCTGAGCTGATTGGTACCTTGCTGTGGATGTGGACTATTGAAATTTTCCGCCGCGATTTGCGTAACCGTCTGACTAAAAAACCAGACCCAGAATTTCAGTAGACTAGAGTAATGATGGCCGGATGCTGAATTTCTTGATATTCCGGCTATCAGCAGAGATAGTTTTTTGTTTTTGCCCATGTTTATCCATATAATGAAGTGTCAGTGTGACGCTTGATACTGGATAAGTGTCATGGGCATTTTTATATTTGTGTCTGACCTCTGCTCTGTTGTGCGGTTTATTTCCAAGCTTGATTATTTTATTCATAATGAATTATGAAAATAAGATAAATACTCAATCTACTGCCTGCTTTTTCATTTTGTACTAACTGATTTTTCCTATTAATTGAAATCAGATGCAAAGATATTGTTCTGGTTATAAAATCTAGTCTTTCTTCTTCTGGACAGTGCTTGGCGGCTGTTTGGACAATATTCGATATTACTGTTTTGCGGAAAGAGAGCTGATGGCTTTACAACTATATAATGAGCAGTTTGAAAGTCGTTTGCTGCTGGGAACCGCTGCTTATCCCAATCCGGAAATACTGCGGGCAGCAGTTAGAAAATCTCAGCCGGCAATGATAACAGTGGCTTTGCGCCGGCAGGGTGCTACTTCGGCAGAGCATGGTCAGGGTCTGTGGGGATTACTACAGGAACTAGATTTGCCTATTTTGCCTAATACAGCCGGCTGCCTGAGTGTGCAAGAGGCAGTAACAACAGCGCAGATGGCACGCGAAGTTTTTGCCACAGACTGGATTAAGCTGGAGCTGATTGGCGATGACCATACTTTACAGCCGGACGTGTTTCAGTTGGTACAGGCGGCAGATATCCTGATTAAAGATGGCTTTAAGGTATTGCCCTATTGTACGGAAGATCTGATAGCTTGCCGCCGTTTACTTGATGCCGGCTGTCAGGCTTTGATGCCCTGGGCAGCACCGATTGGCACCGGACTGGGACCCGTGCATGAATATGCCCTGCATGTGCTGCGTGAACATTTACCTGATACTCCATTACTTGTGGATGCGGGGCTGGGATTGCCTTCACATGCGGCAGCTGTAATGGAATGGGGTTTTGATGGGGTGCTGCTGAATACTGCCGTTTCACGCAGTGGTGCTCCGGTGTTGATGGCAGAAGCTTTTGCTCAGGCGGTAAAGGCCGGCAGACTGGCTTATGAAGCGACGCCGGTTGTACCGCGGCATAATGCACAGGCTTCTACGCCACAACTAGGTCAACCTTTCTGGCATTATCCTGACTATAACGATTAAAAATAAAGTGTGTACGCACGTTATTTTATTATTCTGTCCTGTTTTGGTGTAGTGGCTGCATTAAAACAGGACAGATTTTTTGTCGTTAATGGTTGTGCTTTGAATCGGTATAGGAAATGCGTTTTTTCAATTGCTGCCTATACAAAGGCAGAAACAGGGTCAGCAGGATAAACCAGACTGGAGTGGCTACCAGTCCGGTAAGCGTATCTTTGTCCTGACTAAACAAATACAGCACAAACGCAAAAAATATCAGACACACATAACACATCGGAATGCCAAACGGCATTTTATAAACGGAGCGCGCATGTGCTTCTGGGAAAAGGCGACGATAGCGTAAATAGGCAATTAGGATTACTGCCCAGACAAAGATGAAGCAGATGCTGGAAACAGTGGTCACAATGGTAAATACTTTCATGACATCACCTTCGGCATAAAGCAGAAAGACGCCGATCAGCAATAGTGCACAAGAATATAACAAACCGTTTTGCGGTACGCCGGAGGCTGACAAACGGGCAAATACCTTCGGACCTACCCCGTTGCGAGATAGGCCGTACAACATGCGGCCAGTGGAGTACATACCGCTGTTGGCTGAAGAAAGCGCGGAAGTCAGTACAACAAAATTAATAATTGTAGCGGCCGCGCTGATGCCAATGAGCGTAAACATGTTAACAAACGGGCTGCGGTCTGGTGCCACCATACTCCATGGTGTGACGGTCATGATGATAGTCAGAGCCAATACGTAGAAAACAATCACACGTACCGGTATTTTATTGATGGCTGCCGGTAGTGTAGTGGTGGGATCGTCAGTTTCGGCTGAAGCAGTACCAACAAGCTCTATACCAACAAAGGCAAATATTGCAATTTGGAAGGCTGCAAAGAAACCAGACCACCCGTGAGGCATCCAGCCTCCGTACGACCACAGATTGCTGATTCTGGCTTGAATACCGTTGGTGCTGACAAAACTGGTTATGAGCAGATAACCGCCACAACCAATTAAAGCAAGAATGGCCAAAATTTTAATCAGCGCAAACCAAAATTCCAGCTCGCCAAAAAGCTTCACTGATAGCAGATTGAGCGTTAGCAGAATGATGATGCAGATTATACCGGGTAGCCACAGGGGTACCTCCGGCCACCAGAATTGGGTGTAGCCGGTAATAGCGACAATATCGGCCATGCCAATCACCACCCAGCAAAACCAGTAAGACCACCCAACATAATATCCAACAGTAGGGTTGAGGATATCCGTTGTGAAATCAACAAAAGATTTGTATTGCAGGTTATGCAAGAGTAATTCACCCATGGCCCGCATGACAAAAAACAGAAATGTACCGATGATGATATAGGTAAACAGTACGGAAGGGCCGGCCAGACTAATGGTGCGGCCGGATCCCATAAACAAGCCGGTGCCGATTGCTCCGCCGATGGCAATCAGTTGTAAATGTCTGTTTTTCAGAGTCCGTTTTAATTCGGGCGGCCGGTTCATGTTTTATCCTCTATAAACTTGAAAACAGGAAGTAAACTCATGGTGTGATTTTGACGGATGAATGTAGAGTAACGGGTTATCTTAAGCGGATGTATTTTCATCACTAACAGGCTGTATCACAGCCGTAGCAGTACGTTATTTGTAGGATACAGCACCCAATGATTGGGTAGCGTAGACAGCCTAATGCCCATTACTGTATCACAGTTTTTTACAGTTGCTGTCAATATCTCAATGTAGTGGTTGTATATGGAAAGATGTTGTATTAATGTTGTGGTTTCAAGGTATATTGTATGCGTTTCAGGTTAACTTTAAAAATAATAATTAAACTAATTTTAGGGAGAAATACTCCATGCGCGCGATCCTGACTGGATTGGTGGTAGGCTACGGCTTTATGGTGATGTTTATCAGTACGGCTATAAAGGGTGTCTACCAAATTAATTTTACCGGTCTGGTGCATCATTATGGTGTTGGTATTGAGGCAATGGCTCTGGCTGGCGGTTTCTTTGGTTTGGCGCAAGGGGTGTTTTCAGCAATGGTCGGAAAGCTGTGTGACCGTTGTGGTGCCAGCTATGTACTGTTGTCTGGCATGTTGTCTGCTGCGTGTGCATTTTTGTTGTTTTCTTCTGATAATAGTTTTTTGACTTTTTTGCTCGGTTTTCTGCTGTTCGCCGCATATGCAATGGCGGCTTTGACTTTTGTACCAGTTAGTATTCTGATTGATATGTATGTGATGCCTGAACGGCGTCAGCTAGCTTATGTGCTGGCCACAAATGGTATAGCCGTAGGGCTGATGGTTCTCTCGCCGATTTGGATTTATCTGGAAGGCTATCTTTCATGGCCCATGCTGTGCTCAGTGCTGGCTGCAATATTTGCCTCTCTGGCTGTTATACCAGCGTTGCTAAACTGTCTCGGACGGACTCCGGTGAAAATACCAGTAGCGTTACGTGCTGTAACAGCTCCTTTCACCCAGCCAAATGCACAGGCTGTCAAACAAACCACGCTTGCGTCTCTGCCGCGCTACTGGTATTTCGACCGCAGATTCTTACTGGCTGCACTTGCTTTTTCAGGCTGTGGTACGTCGATGATTTTTATAGATGTGCATTATGTGCCCGCTATTCAGGAAATATTGCAGCATCGTACCGCTGCTAATCTACTGACCGGTTTTTCGCTCAGTCTGCTTGGTTTATCTGAGGCACTGGGAAGTTTGCTGATTGGCTATATAGTGTCGAAAAAAGTATCGCTGCCATTGCTCTTGGGTATGTTGTTTCTACTGCGCTGTGCCACACTGATGGCGTTGGTATTGTGGCCTGAACCAGTGATGGTGCCGTTGTTTGGTATATTTTTCGGCATTACCTATATGGGTACCGTGATTATTATCTCGCGTCTGGCCGGTACTATTTTTGGATACCGCTATAAAGGATTTATTTTTGGTGCCTTCTTCCTAATTCATCAGCTAAGTGGTTTGCTTACAGCATGGCTGGGCAGTTTGCTGCGGGTTTATTGTGGTAGCTATTTTCCGGTTATCTGTTTTGTTGCGGTATGGCTGGCCTTATCAGCAGGAGCGTCTTTACTTCTATCGATTATGAAAAATAATCCAGATGCCGGTACAGGCTCTGGGAATGATAGTCGGTTTCAAGTTAAATACGAATAATAGTTCCTGTCTGGAATGAGACAGTCTTGATTGTGGCCTTGTTAGCCGTAAAATAGACACAACAGATTTAAATAGTAAGAGTGTAGACAATGAGTGAAAATAAAGTGGTTCATTACCTGAAAGATTATCAGGCTCCCGATTTTGCAGTGGCAGAAATTGATTTGACCTTTACGATAGAGGAAGCTTATACCCTTGTGCGCAATCGCATGATGATTGTTCCGCATGAGGTAGGTAGACCATGTGTGCTGGATGGCAGTGCTGAATTATTGCAAATTGTGCTGAATGGAAAATGTCTTTCTCCGCATGAATATGCGATAGCCGATGAAAAACTGACAATACATACGGTACCGGATACTCAGTTTGAGCTTGAAATTACCACTAAATTGTATCCAGCGCAGAATAAAACGCTGATGGGGTTGTATGAATCTGGCGATAATCTGTATACCCAGAATGAACCGGAGGGTTTCCGTAAGATTACTTATTATTTTGACCGGCCGGATGTGATGAGTCAGTTTACCACTACCATTATCGGTGATAAGCGGCGCTATCCGGTAATGTTGTCTAACGGTAATCTGATTGACAGTGGTGAATTGGATAACGACCGGCACTGGGTTTGCTGGCGTGACCCGTTTGCTAAACCCAGCTATCTCTTTGCTCTGGTTGCCGGACAATTGGCGGTGTTGGAAGGTAATTTTACCACTCGCAGTGGGAAAGAAGTGGCACTGAAATTTTATACCCGTCCAGAAGATCGGGAAAAAGCAGGTTTTGCGCTGGAATCTTTGAAACACGCCATGCAATGGGACGAGGACCGCTTTAATCTGGAATATGATTTAAATATATTTATGGTCGTGGCTGTGAGCGATTTCAATATGGGTGCCATGGAAAACAAAGGCCTGAATATATTTAATACTAAATATGTGCTGGCTAGCAGTGATACGGCAACCGATGCTGATTTTGAAGCCATTGAAGGGGTAATCGGTCATGAATACTTTCATAACTGGACCGGTAATCGTGTCACCTGTCGCGACTGGTTCCAGCTCTCTCTAAAAGAAGGGCTGACTGTTTTCCGCGATCAGGAATTCTCTGCTGACCGCGCTAGCAGAGCGGTGCGTCGTATTCACAATGTTAGGGTATTGCGCAGTATGCAGTTTGCTGAGGATGCCGGCCCAATGGCGCATCCGGTACGGCCGGCTTCGTATGAGGAAATGAACAATTTTTATACGCTCACAGTATATGAAAAAGGCGCTGAAGTCGTACGCATGTATCATACTTTGCTGGGCGAAGAAGGTTTTCAGAAAGGTATGCAGCTTTATTTTCAGCGGCATGACGGTCAGGCCGTGACTTGTGATGATTTTCGTGCAGCGATGGCGGATGCCAATGGTGTGAATTTAGACCAGTTTGCATTATGGTACAGTCAAGCTGGCACACCGCAGATTAAAGCGCATGGCGACTATGATGCACACAATCAAACTTTCAGCCTGCATCTGCAGCAATTCATTCCGCCTACTCCGGATATGGCCGATAAACAGCCGATGGTGATTCCGGTAAAAATTGGCTTGCTAGACAAAAATGGTGCATCTGTCGCTTTTAAAATGGCCGGTACCGCAGATAAAACTGAAGAAACGGTTCTGGTATTCAATCAAACAGAACAAACGTTTGTATTTCATGATGTAGCGAAGGAAGTCGTACCTTCATTGCTGCGCGGATTCAGTGCACCGGTACGACTAGACTATCCTTACAGCGATGCCGATTTGATGTTGCTGCTGGCACATGACAGCGATTCTTTTGCGCGCTGGGAAGCGGCACAAACTTTGTATCGTCGTGCATTTGCTTCCAATCTGGATGCACTGGCTTCTGGCCAGCCGCTTCCGCAACATGCCGAACTGGCACAAGCGCTAACTTCAGCTTTGAATGCCGATATTGACCCAGCGTATAAAGCGGTCTTGCTACAGGTACCGACAGAAGCAGAACTATGGGAAGATGTGTCTTCAATTAATCCTGAGCAATATGTATGTGCGCGTCAGGCTTTGTTGCAGAGTCTGGCCAGTAGTGTGCAGGATACGCTGACACACTGGCGTGAATGGGCGGATGAACAGGAGCGTACCAGCCGGCATCAGGCACCGCAGGAGTATCATCCTGATCTGGCTGGTGTTCGTAGTTTGCGTAATACATTACTGCATTGGGGTGTGTTGGCCACTGCAGATTTGCTACACAACATAGTAAACGAATTCAGCCAGCGTGCTACTAATATGACCCATGAATACGGAATGCTTGCGGCCATAAATCATTTGTCTGATGATAAACGCAATGACTTGCTGAATCAGTTTGGCCAGCGGCATGCGCAAGACGATCTGGTAATGGATAAATATTTTATCCTTATCGGTAGTAGTCAGCGTCCAGACACATTGCAGCAGGTTGAAAAGGCTTTGCAGCATCCGGCTTTCAGTTTGGAAAATCCGAATAAAGTGCGCTCATTATTAGGCAGTTTCAGTCGTAATATCCCTCATTTCCATGCTGCTGACGGTAGCGGCTACCGTTTCTTGGCGGATTATATTCTGCGTATTGATGAATTTAATCCGCAAGTGGCTTCACGGCTGGTGCAGGCATTTAATCTGTATGACCGGCTAGAGCCCCGGCGCAAAACGTTGATGGCTGAACAATTGCAGCGCATTCAGAAACATGAGGGTTTATCTAAAGACAGCCGTGAGATTGTAGATAAAATTTTGCATAGCTGAAATATGTAAATTTATTTTGCTGCTGTATATTTTTTCAGAGCACTACTGCTGAACAGTAGTGCTCTTTATTATTGGTGTATAAACAACTGAACCATAAATGACGCTGGATTTGAGTGTAAGGCATCAGCTTTCCAGTAGCTGTTTGCCCAGATAGTCGTTGTCTCTGGCCATGCCAGGCAGGACAAAGTAAAAGCCTCCACCAAAAGGTTTGATATACCGTTCGAGGGGTTCTCCATTCAGGCGGTTTTGGGTATCGATAAAGCCTTTTTTCAGGTCGTTCTGATAGGCTACGAAAATCAGTCCCATGTCTAGTTGACCGCTGGGTAAAACGCCAAGTGAATAGCTGAAGCTGCGTCGGCGCAGTTTGGCTACGTGCCGCTCGGGAATACGTGGTTCGGCACGACGCATATGTGAATCAAATAAGATACGGTCGCCATGCGGGTCTCGTTTCATTTGCGGATCATCCATCTCATGCTTCATGCCGATAGGGGCACCGCTGGATTTGTAACGGCCAAAATCGTTTTCCTGATCTTCTAGCGGTGTTCTATCCCAAAATTCCAGATTGAAGCGAATCATGCGGATGGCCTGATAACTACCACCCAGACACCATGCTGGTTCGTGATTATTAGCAGTGACCCATACCAGCTCGTTCATCAGTTTGCTGTCGGTAATGGCTGCATTGCCGGTGCCGTCTTTAAAGCCAAACAGATTGATGGCGGTGCTGTGATGGTCAATATCCCTTGCCGGTAAAAATCCGTCCATTTTCCAAAGTGGTACCATATATCGATTACAGTGATGGATGATGTCGCGCAGAGCATAGATGACACTTTCACGGCTGTTGGCGCAGAACTGGATTGATAAATCACCGCCACACCAAGATTTCTCCAGCCGGTCGTTGGGGAATCGTGGCATGGGAATCAGTTTTTTTGGTTTCTGCTGAGCCAGACCGAAGCGTTGATCGAATAGGCTGGCGCCAACGGCAACAGTGATAGTGAGGGAATCGGGTGCGATATTCTGTCCAAGCAGACCGGACTCGGGCGGAGGAAGCTGGTCTGTTTTGTCTGCTCTTAAGCTCTGAGGACGAGTAAGAAAGGCAATGCGCTGAGAAATAAGCTGGAGTAATTGTTGTAGCTGAGTTTTGTCTCGTGCGGTAACGTTAAAAGCGACAAAAATAGCCTCTTTGGTATCTGGTGTAATCACACCGGCCTGATGTCTGCCCCAATAGTCTACGGCTTGATTGTAATCGTGGCTACAAGTTCCAGCAGCGCTAGCTGTGTTGCTGATACCTAATCCTGTCATTCCTAAGCTGCCGGCCAGCAACATTTTCATGCCATGGCGACGGGCAGGACTAGCCGGATTGTCTTTTGCTGTGGTAGCTGTTTCAGATTGGTGAGTTAAGGTATTTTTGTTCATAACTGATATCAATGAGGATATTTGTAGTAA
Source organism: Snodgrassella sp. B3837 (assembly GCF_026535955.1). Classification (NCBI taxonomy): domain Bacteria; kingdom Pseudomonadati; phylum Pseudomonadota; class Betaproteobacteria; order Neisseriales; family Neisseriaceae; genus Snodgrassella; species Snodgrassella sp. B3837. The sequence continues at coordinate 115,559 of NZ_JAFNPI010000010.1, read as the reverse complement.
ACCTTTACGCCCAGCTGCGCACGTAATTGTGCCAGCCTGCTGCTCTGGAGGCTGAGCAGAGAATAGAGGCGGTCGTGGTCTGTTTGGCTCAGCTGACTGAAGCTCTGAAACTGATTATTGGGTAATTGATAGTGCTGTAGGACGGCAAAAATCTGCTGGTATCCACTATCAAGTGACATGCGTTGTTGTGTCGAAATAAAGGGAGTCAGATATTGAACAATTTGCGCTGAGCCAGTTACATTGGCCTGAATATCGGCCAGATCGCTGTGACTGTATTGATTTTCTTTACCGGCCAGCTTGGTTTGCAAAATCATTTCTAGAAAATCGGCTGAGGACTGGACAATTTTGGCGATATCCAGTTCATCGGCAGCTACGCGTTTTTGTAGGTCGATGATTTCGTATTGCAGATTGGCAGCTTCAGCCTGTGCCTGTTGCACGTCTTTAAGCACAAATAAATCATATTCCAGACGATGAAAACCGCTAAAAGCAGGGTCGTTAATGCCTTGCAGATAATAATCAGCTCGCGAGTTGATGTTTTCATCGGCATTGCCAAATAATCTAACAATAATTCGGATCTGTTCGTAACTTTGGTGTGCGCGGACATAATCCATCTGAGCCTGTGCCAATTGTTTGTTACGGCAGGCTGCGACGATGGAGTCAAGGTATTGCTGGGTAGTTTTCAGCTGTGTAACGACCTGTTGCTGATAAGCCTGAATGGCCGCATGATATTTTTGCGGGGTGGGAATGTCGCCTTTGGCTGCGACGGCATTGCTATCGTCGATAATGGGGGCTAATAATCCATGTGCCTGAGAAAGAGACGGCAGTAACAAGGCACACAGACAAAGAGTGTGAAACAGACGCCGTGTCATTTGGTTTTTTTCCTTAAGAACAAAAGAGCCATTATTAGCCAGAATAAACCAAAGGTGATCACGCTGATCCACATAGGCTGCGAACGATAGGCAAACAGTGATGATGCAAAGCTACCGAAAAGGCCGCTATCGTCAATGACATGAGAGGTATCCCAAGCCGGATTGATGAGAAAATCAGGGATGGATACGTCGTGTTCGAGTAACATATTGGTCCCGTCTTCAACAGCTTTCAATAACAGTGAAACGGAGAGAAATAACAGCACAACACCGGTGATGGTAAAGAATTTTTTCCATTGGATGAAGCGGCTGGTGAGGATAAATACATAAAAGGTAAATGCGGATACAATGATGCCGATTAGTACGGCCATGAAGAAGCCGGTGTAATTGTGACTATTGAGCTGCATAATCTGACCGGATAGAAAAACGACTATTTCACTGCCTTCACGGGCAATAGCGATGGCAATGATGAAGAGTGCTCCCCACCATGAGTTGCGCGCTACCTGCTGCGCCATTTCTTGTTCGAGTGTGGATTTCATGTTTTTGGCATGGCGGTTCATCCAGTACACCATTTGTACAATTAGTATGCTGGCTACTGCGGACATGGCCATCATAAACAGGGTTTGATGGTCATCGCTGAGCTCTTTGAAGACGCCATTGATAATTAAAGCGAGTATGACTGATATCAGTACACCAAGCCCTATGCCGCCAAACAGATAGCGCATGCCGTTACTTCTGTCGGGGTTGCGGTTAATCCATGAATAAATAATGCCGACTACGAGCAGTGCTTCGAAACATTCGCGCCAGACAACAAAGATGACTTGTCCCATTATATATCCTGTTGTTATTTTACGATTAGCTGCCCTTTGGGCTTATTCAGATGAAAGTCGTCGAAAAAGATATAGGTGCCGGGTTTTTTAGGCGATATGACTACTACTGAAGAGGCGCCGGGTGCCAGTACTTTTTCTTTAACTAGCTGGGTGCTTTCAAATTCCACCGGTCCTTTGCCAATGTTGGTGACCTTAATGCGGATTATTTTATTGGCCGGTGCATTGAGGGTGAGAGGCATCATGTCGCCATCTTTCATTTTTAATTCCAGTGTGACTTTGTCTTCAGCGCTGGCTAAACAGGAAAGCATGAGGCAGACTGAACTGAGCACAATAAGAAAAATTTTTTTCATGATGTTTGCGCTTGTGGCTATGGTGTGCTGATGAAAAGCAGGAAAGGATTATTCTGCCGGTTAAGACCAGAATAATCCTGTCCGTACGACTTAATTCATTAATAGCTGCCTTTGCGGCCTACACCGGTGTAATCAAAATCCCAGCTAACTTCAAATGGTTTGAACCATGGTGCTACGCCGGTTTCTTTATCAATATGACGTGCCATTTGATTGGCAGTAGGTGGGGAGATGCGGTAGGTAACACGGTATTTACCATGGCCATCCAGTTTGATGTTGTCGCCATAGTGCGGACCGTCATTGGCCACCATAGACATAAATTTACCTGAATGTTCGAATTTGCCTTTGTTTAGCTTGGTGACGGCATACTCTACATTTAGGTTGGGAATCCAGTCTCCTTCAGCAAAGCCATTGGGGTTGCCTTCTGTGGCATGAATATCGGCTTCCATGTGGACATCGGATTTGCTGGCCGGCAGATGCATATTGCTGTGATCCATTCCATCAGTATCCATGGTGATGGGTGGGAGGTAGACACCGGAAATTTCCATTCCATTTTTGATGATGGGTTTACCCATCGGATATTCTTGAGCAAAGGCAGCCATGGACACTAGGGCTGCGCTGGCGATCGCAATTTTTTGTAACAGCATGTCTGATTTTCCTATTTATAGTTATGCTGAATCGGTAAGAGACAGCATGACTAGATTAAATTGATAAGTATTATCAATATACTCTTTTTACGAATGTTAGAAAACCATTAAATTGTGTTTTTTTGCGCTGGTTTAGTGTTATTTATTGCTATGCTGAAATGTCTGATTTTTGATGGTTTTTTTATTAGACTGGGCTGGGTTCTGTCTGTTGCTGAATAACTCTCTGTATGATGATTTGATTGATAAATGAATGATTTGTGCCGAATCATTCATCTGCCGGAGCTTTGAGCAGTATCTGTTTAATCAACATTGGTATGAAATTGTGATTTTGTGGCTAAATGGTATAAATAATTATTGTTGCAGTGTGCACAAGCTATTGATATATAAGTTAAGTAATGTTAAATTATCGCTTCGGCCGGATAGGGTGCTGGTGAAGGATTTGCCGGCAGCGTTTATCGATCATATTTGTGGTTTAACTTTCGGAAATATGTTCTGGCTGAAATCTGTGCAGTCTGATGTGGCTGCCTATGGTGTGGTCACCATAGGCAGGATGTGACTAGGATTTTTGTAATACTTGCCAGATTTGTTGCGCGATGGGTTCGATGCCGTTCCACAGCAAAGGATTCCAATTGCGCTGTTTGCAAAATGAAAACACCATGGTTTCGGCACTGAGGATACTTTTACAGGGCCTGAAAACCAACAATCCGCTGTCCTGCCAGTCTGAATCGGCTCTGACGATATAAGGAGACAGGATATAGGCGGTATATTCGGCTGCTTCATCTGGTTCATTGAGCCATGGACTGCCGATTGGTGTGGTTTGTTGTAGATAGTAAAGGGCATAGGGATGCTGCAATTGTATGTTGTCGTGCAGTGCAGTGGACAGTGTGTTCTTGTCTGGTGCAAGAAGTTTCATTGTCTGTCTCCCTGTGCATGGTTTATGTCAAATACATTATTTGTATTTGTCATGTAATATATCTGTGTGTCTTGACGATATCTGATTGTGTGGTGTGTTTGCGCAAACAGGTAATGTGGCAGATTGTGATGGGGGAGATTCGCTTTGTAGATGTTCATATTATTGCCTTTCTCTTTGGTCCAGAAGCCGCAAATGTGCTGTCAAACACAGATGGCGGCAGACAAATGGCAGGGTTGACAGACCGACAAAGAGAACCGGCAGGCGCGAAGCCTCCCTGCCACTGTCCACCATGAATGAGGAGGAGGCAATGGATATTTACAGACAAAAAAGCTACTCCGTGGGTGAGTAGCAGGATGTCTGCCTCTTTGATCAGCCTGTCAAAGCTGGTTGCGCTATTGAACGCAACGTCTTTATCTTGCCGTTAAAGCTTGGTACTGTCAAATATTGCCGTGTACCAGATGTTCCGGTTGTTTGCTGTGTGTTTTCAATCGGGGTAAAAGAGGAGTTTTTACCGTTTTTCTTTTGTCTCGTTGGTAACCATAATGATCCCCTTTAAGGTTTTTTGATTTGCCGGCATGTTGGGCTGAATACCGTTCTTTAAACGGTATGTACAAAGAGTAAACTGACTGATTTACTGTTATATGATGAGTATACCCCTTAATTTTTTTTCTGAAGGTGCCTAAACAAGCTTTGATAGCCGTGGGCTATAAATTCGACGGAAATGCGACATTACTGATGAGTATTGTTGTATTTGAGGAATGTTGCTGTGCAGACAGACTGTATGAAGTTAGTTATGCAATTTATGACAATATTTTATTTAAAGTGTTGTTTATTGGTTGCAAAAGGGTATTCTTAAATCTAAATAAAAGTTGTAGATTAGGATTCTGATTTGTACGAGAACACGATATTTAAATATTATTACTTATTTATATGAAAAATGGATAATCATATAGATTAGACTGGTTGGTTAGTTTAATTACCTGATTAAGTTACCCATGATTTATGTTGAAATGATAGTCATGTCTGAATTGATTGCTGAGTAAAGTCAGTGCTTTTTCAGGATTTTTTTGTTTGATCATTCTTTATTATGTCTGTTTGAAATGTAAGCTTGTCGGCTACTTTAAAGTTTATATGGATGGTGCTGAGGTTATCAATATAATTTATGAGTTTTGGTATAGTAGATATCTATCTTTTTGTCATGATTAGAACCAATTCGGTTATTTAGGTTTTGTGTTGCTGTCAATATGATGATATTACTTGTTGGACTCCAGGTATGATGGGATGGAAATAACTGAAGGCTTTTTTACCTGTAGATAATTGGGTTTTATCAGAATGTTGAGTGAATAACAGTGAAGTGTATGTTATTTATTGATTAGAATTTTTTGTATAAAAAATCGGGCATACATTAGTATGCCCGAGGCTTATGCTGATAATTCAGCTGTTACCATTTATAGCCAACACCAGCGTTGAAACCAGTTTCATGGCCGGTGGTGGATACGCCTGCACCCCATGAGAATTTACCGGTGTTATTAGTGGCTTTGTAGTTGATGCCGACAGCGGTATAGCCATGGTATGAACCCATACCTACGCCTACGGTCTGTTCACCTGCATTAAGCTGTGGCAGATAGGCGCCAGACAAGGCCATGGCCAGTGCGGTACCAGAGTAAGCGCGACGTTCAACATGCTGAACACGATCGTTGACATAGCTCAGATTACGGTTGATGTTTTCCATCTGAGAATTGACACCTTTAAGCTGGGCAACGTTGACTGCATCGGTGTCTGCTGTACCGGCAGCCACGCCAGTAATCTGGCGGTAAACGCCTTTAGATGCATCTCCTACGGACACAGCTGCTTCGGTGCTGGTGGTGGCCATAATGGCTCTAGCCTGCTGTCCGGTAGCCGTTACGGGTATATAACCGCTAATGCCGCCGGCTGTGCTGGCTACTGAGTTGGCCCCCAGTGCGATACCGCCCGCCTGTGTGACAGTGGCATGGTTGCCGATGGCCACGCCGCCAGCTGTGCCAGCTGATGCTTGTGACCCAATGGCTATGGCGTCATTACCACTAGCTGAGGCTGCGCCACCGATGGCAACTGAGTTGGTGCCACTGGCTGAAGCGACGCTCAGGGTGGAGTTAACTTTGGCGTATTTGCTGCCTCCGTTGTACAGATTGGTTAAGGCATCACCGACATTATTGGCAGTTATTGTGCTGCCATCTGCGGCTGTGGTGCTGTAGCTTGGCGCATTGAAGCCGCCGTTACCGGCACGTGTAACCGGACTGTAGCTGGCATTGCCTCCCAAGCTGGCAGCCACGGCAGTCAGTGCATCTGCTGTTGAAGTAGACAATTTTTCGGTGTCTGCAATCGCTTTGTTGGCTTTATTGGTGGCATCCGTGATGGCTGCATTATTGCCGCTGCCGCCCTGATTGGTTAGCTTCTGGTCAAATGCTGTTGACAGGGACTGAATATCGTCCTTAAAGTCATTTCGCATCTTCCACAACTGGCTGCCGTTAACTGCGTCTTTGGAGTCCTTATTCTCATCACCAACTGCTACATTGGTAATTTTCTGACCGCTAGACGAGCCACGACCTGCATCGTATACGGTACCATTCCACTGTAATGCGTTTTTCTGCAATGTTTCCAGTGAAGTGGATAATCCTGCCGGTACGTTGCCTGTAGCAATAGTTAGCTGATCCTGAAGGCTGGAGAGGCTAGTTGATGTGCTTGTAGACAGGGAGTATAACTGCCGTCCATTTATTGCCTGATTTGAGTCAGCAGATATGGTGCCATCTGCAACGTTGCTGATGGTTTTTTCATTTCCGGCTCGTGTCAATGAATAGAGGCTATTGATCTCGTCATCGTACATTACGGCGTGTTTTTTTACATATTCCAGTTCAGATTTGGTATTAGAGAGATCTGAACTTACAGATGCAATTTGTTTGGATGCTGTGGCCATATTTTCCTGAGTGGTGGAAATTAAGCCCTGAACGGTCTGCATTTTTTTGTTGACTTCATCCAGATTCAATTTGTTCTGACTGGCAATATTTTCCACAGAGGAAGATACTGAACTCAGAATAGAGGTTGACAGGCTGAATAGCTGTCCGCCGTTGACGGCATCTGTTGAGTTTTGCGTAACATCACCTGAAGCCACTTGGAGAATTTTCTGTGCAGTACCGGAGCCATGGCTGGCATCGTAACCTGAACCATTCCACATTAAGGCGTCTTTTTGCAAAGTACTGAGGCTGTTGGATGTGGTGCTCAATCCTGTAGCCAGACTTGAGATGCTATTGCTGATATTGGTAAGGTCAGTGCTGTTTCCAGATGCAATGCTGGACAGGCTTTCACTGAAAGAAGATGAAAGCGAGAATAGCTGGCTACCGTTGACAGCATCAGTAGAATCTTTGCCGACTCCTCCGGCTGCTACATTGGTAATCCTTTGGGCACTGTCTGAACCATGGCTGGCATCGTAAGCATTACCTTTCCATTGCAAGGCATCTTTCTGCAATGAATTGATGTTGTTTGCTGCGGTAGACAGACTATCGGCCAGTGTCGAGGTGGATTTGAATACATTATCAATGCGTAAATTGGTTGTACTCAGGCCGGTGGAGAAGGTATTAGACAAGGTATTAGACAGATTATCCATTCCACTGATGGTAGCTGTGGAAAGAGAATATAACTGTCCGGCATTTACAGCATTGGTGGAATTTTCGCTTATATCACCAGCTGCTACGTTAACAATCCTTTGTGCATTGCCAGTGCCGTGGCTGGCATCATAAGCAGCACCATTCCACTGTAAAGCATCTCTTTGTAATATGCTAATGTTATTGGCAGCACTGCTAACACTTGAACTTAGTTTGGAGAGGTTGTTGTTAGTGGTGTTTAGATCATTACTGTTTCCAGCTGCCATGCTGGTCAGACTATCATTGAATGATGATGACAGTGAATACAGCTGGCTGCCGTTTATGGCATCAGTAGAATTACCATTGACGTCACCCGTTGCCACTTTGGTAATCTTTTGTGGAGAGTCTGTGCCGTGGCTGGCATCATAAGCGTTGCCATTCCACTGCAGAGCATCTTTCTGCAGGGTACTGATGTTGCTCACGGCAGTAGATAAATTTCCGGCAATGGTTGAAGTGGACTGCGATATCATATCAATGCGGGTTTTAGCATAGCCAAGGCCGGTAGAAAGGCTGTTACTAAAACTATAAGCAAGATTATCTATATCGGTATTGGTAGACGTAGACAAAGAGTAAAGCTGTCCACCGTTTACTGCATCGGTAGAATCTTGGTTGATGTCGCCGGCAGCTACATTAATGATTCTTTGAGCAGTACCGGAGTTATGGCCAGCATCAAAGGCGGTACCATTCCACAGTAACGCATTTTTTTGCAGGGTACTGATGCTGTTTACGGCAGAAGACAGATTGCCGGCAATGGTTGTTGTAGACTGAGATACTGTGTCTATACGGTTACTAGCTGTATTCAGGCTGGTGGTAAGAGTATTCACTGCATTATTCACTTGCCCCAGACCGCTAGAAGTAGAACTGGAAAGAGAATGCAGCTGGGCACCATTAACGGCATCAGAGGATGTATCGGTTACATCACCAGCAGCTACGTTTGTAATCTTCTGTGGATTACCAGAACCATGGCTAGCATCGAAGGCGGAACCATTCCACTGTAAGGCATCTTTTTGTAAGTTGCCGATACTATTGGCGGCAGAAGAAAGACTTCTAGCAATAGTTGAAGTGGACTGAGATATTGTGTCAATTCGTCCTTGAGTGGCAATTAAAGATGTACTTAGCTGATCGATTGTATTGTTGATATTTCCAATATTACCGCCTGTTATGTTATTGATGCTGTTGCTAACCGTAGTGGAAAGAGAATATAGCTGTCCGCCATTGACTGCATCAGTAGAACCCAGACTTACATCACCGCTAGCGACTTTGGTAATTTTCTGTGCCACCGATGAACCATGGCTGGCATCATAAGCAGCACCGTTCCATTGCAGAGCATCTTTTTGCAAAATAGTAATGCTGTTGTTGGCAGTAGACAGATTACCGACAATTGCTGTGGTGGACTGAGATAAATTATCAATGCGAGAGATTACTGTACTCAGATTACCAGAAACGGTGCTGGAAAGAGAAAACAATTGTCCGCCATTTACGGCATCGGTTGATTCTCTAGTCTCTTTACCTGCTGCTACCATGGTGATTTTTTGTGCATTGCCAGTACCGTGACTGGCATCATAAGCATCATTATTCCATTGCAGCGCATTTTTCTGTATGTCAGTGATATTGTTCATTACACTGGATAGATTAGTCTGAATCTGGCTGGTCGAATTGGAAAGAGCATTAATCTGTAAGTTGGTGTTATTTAGTGCTCCGGTTAGATTATTCACCGAAGTGGACACCGTACTTAGAGAGCTATTAGTGCTATACAACTGACTACCATTCACAGCATCGGTAGAATTCTGATTGATATCACCTAGGGCAAGATTAGTGATTTTCTGCGGACCATCTATACCACGGCTGGCCGTGAAATTGCCATCTTTCCACTGTAATGCATTTTCCTGCAGGGTGCTGATGCTGGTATTAACAGTACTTAGATTGTTGGACAACATAGTAGTTGTACCACTAAGTGTGTCGATACGATTAATCGCACCATTTAGTTTTCCGGTCAAATTGCCGACGGAGGTGATGATTGAGCTTACGCTGAGGTTGGTATTGTAGAGTTGTCCACCGGTTACTGCATCGCTAGAATCTCTATCAATTTTTCCAATAGCCAGATTGGTGATTTTTGTGTATTTAGCATCATAATTTTCACCGTTGATAAGTAAAGCATTTTGCTGCAGGCTATTAATTTTGTCCGTAGCAGTGGATAAACTGCCGGAAATTCTGGAAGTAGAATCTGCGATACTATTGATTCGTATAGCATTATTGTTCAAGCTGTTGGTTAAATCAGCCATCGAGTTTGTGATAGTAGTTATTTTTGTATTGGTTTCATAAAGCTGACTACCATTAATAGCTTGCGTTGAAGTAGGTGACACATCTCCATTATCAACGTTTATCAGTCTCTGTGGTTTACCATCTCGCAGCAGATCGTAAGCACCGTAATCAGTATTCCATTGAATAGAATTGTTTTTGAGTGTACTGAGATTATTATTAGTAGTGCTTAGGCCTTTGTTTAAGGCATCGATATTATCTGCCAGACCATCGATTTTGCTCGTGGTATTCCGGACAGTGCTGATTGTAGTAGACAAAGAGCTGATACCTGTTGAAGCCGAGCTAGACAATTGGAATATCTGGCCAGCATTGACAGCGTCGGTAGAATTGGGGGCCAGAATACCAGTTGCAATATTGGTAATTCGTTGTGGTGATCCGCTATCGTGACTGGCGTCATAGGCTATACCATTCCATTTTAGTGCAGAAGACTGCAATGTATTCAGACTGGCACCAAATGTGGCAATGGAATTATTTGCCTTTTCCAAGGTTGCATTGGTTGTATATAACTGCGAAGCATTGACAGCATCAGTAGAATTTGCGCCCAAAGTACCATTACTCACATTGGTAATCTTCTGTGGTGTACCAGAATCATGGCTTGCATCATAGGCCGCCCCATTCCACTTCAATGCAGAAGTCTGCAATGTGCTTAGACTGCTTGAAATGTTGATTATGTTATTGTAATTGTTAAAATTGGATGTAGAAACCGAAGACAAAATAGAATTAGTGGTGTAAAGCTGACCAGCATTAACTGCTTCATAGGAATTAGCTGCTAGCTGTCCGGGAGCTACATTAGTAATCCTTTGTGGGGCTCCTGAATTATGACTTGCATCATATGCAGACATTAAGTCGTTCCACTGTAGGGCATTATTTTGTAATTTGTTTGCAGAAGCAGTAACTATATTTAAGGAGTCGCTAACTGTAGATAGACTTAAGTTAGTGGTATATAACTGGTTTCCGGTAACTGCATCTGAAGAATCTACATTCAGGGCTCCGTTTGCTAAATTGGTGATTTTGTATCTAGCACCTTGGACGCCGTGGCTGGCGTCATATCCAACCGTTCCATCCTGATAGCGCTTCCACTGCAAGGCATCTGTCTGCAAATTATTAACAGTTGTAGATACATTATTTGCAGATGATGATAATGAAGTAAGGATGGAGTTGGTTGTAGACAGCTGACTGCCGGTTACTGCGTCTGTAGAACCAGCTAATAATGAACCGGCTGCAACATTGGTGATTTTTTGCGGTGCACCGGAACCATGGCTGGCATCATACGCACTACCATTCCATTGCAGGGCATCTTTTTGTAAAGCAGAAACATTGGTATTTAATGTGTTGATGTTGTTATTGACGTTACTAAGGTCACCTGCTTTGCTTAAGGTAGTAGAGAAAGAATTCAGTGTGGTAGAAGTTAAAGTAGAAATACTGTAAAGCTGTCCGGCATTAACTGCATCAGTAGAATTGGCTGCCAGGTCGGAAGCAGCAATATTCGTAATTTTTTGAGCGGTGCCCGAACCGTGACTCGCATCATAAGAAGAGCCATTCCATTGCAAAGCATCTTTTTGTAGGTTTGTAATTTTATTGTTTAGTGTACTAATGCTTGTGTTAGCGGAACTTAAATTAGTGCCTAAAGATATGACGCTGTTGCTTAAAATGCCAATGTTGGAATTAACATTGCTTAAATCTCCGGCTCGCTCTAATACAGAGGAAAGGGTACTTATGCCCGTCGAGGTTGATGTAGATAGAGTATAAAATTGTGTTCCATTGATCGCATCTGTAGAATTAAAGGCTACAGAACCAGCGGCAACATTAGTAATTTTCTGAGCTGAAGTTGTGCCATGACTGGCATCATAAGCATTGCCGTTCCACTGTAGGGCATCTTGCTTCAGACCGGAAATATTGTTGGTTATGGAGCTGATATTGGTATTGATATTAGTCAGGTCACCGACTTTACCCAAGGTTGTAGACAGCGAATTCAGCGTTGTGGAAGTAGATGATGAAATACTGTAAAGCTGACCAGCGTTGACTGCTTCAGTAGAATTGGCAACTAGTTCGGCTGCAGCGACATTGGTAATTTTCTGAGCGATGTTTGTACCATGACTGGCATCATAGGCAGAACCATTCCACTGTAAAGCATCTTTTTGTAAACCACTAATATTGGTGTTCAGGGTGCTAATGCTGGTATTAGCACTAGTCATTCCGGTGTTTAAAGTAGAAATACTATTGTAAGCTGAGCTTAGGCTGGTAGATGCAGAGGAAGACAAAGTATAGAGTTGTCCGCCGTTAATTGCATCTGTGGAAGATGATGTGACAGACCCAGCAGCAACATTAGTAATTTTCTGAGCAGCATCCGTACCATGACTGGCATCATAGGCAGAGCCATTCCACTGTAAAGCATCTTTTTGTAAACCACTAATATTGGTGTTCAGGGTGCTAATGCTGGTATTAGCACTGGTCATTCCGGTGTTTAAAGTAGAAATACTATTGTAAGCTGAGCTTAGGCTGGTAGATGCAGAGGAAGACAAAGTATAAAGTTGCCCACCGTTAACTGCATCTGTGGAAGATGATGTGACAGACCCGGCAGCAACGTTAGTAATTTGCTGAGCAGCATTCGTACCATGGCTGGCATCATAGGCAGAACCATTCCATTGGAGTGCATCTTTCTGCAGACCGGATACATTTGTGCTAAGCGTGCTGACGCTATTATTCAAAGGGGTTAAATCGGATGCTGCATTGATTGCAGTAGACAGACTGGTGAACCCATCCGAAGTATAGTTTGCAAGATTTTTTAATTGGGCAACGTTAACCGCATCTGTATCGGCTGTACCAGCTGCCAGACCGTTAATCTGGCGGGTAATCTGAGAAGTTGAATTACCGATGGCAACCGCAGCTGCAGTACTTTTCCATGTTGCAGACTGATTAGTGGTATTAGTATTTTTTCCAGAGGGGTCAAAGCCGACAACACCGGCATCAGTATTGGCCAGAGAATCACTACCCAATGCCACAGATTTTTCTAGAGTGGCATTGGCATTGGCACCTACAGCAGTTGCACTGTCTTTCTGAGCCACACTGCTCAAACCAACTGCTACACTGCCGATACCATCGGAAGTTGCTAGTGACCCCAGTGCGACTGCTGAAGTGCCGGTAGCCTGTGAACCAACGCCCATTGCTATTGAGGTTATTCCAGACGCGAGAGCAGCGACTCCATATGCCTGTGCGCCACCGGCTGTAGCAGTGGCATTATTCCCGAAAGCAGTAGAGTAGTTACCTGTGGCATAAGATCCGCAGCCAGTTGCAAAAGAATAGACGCCGTAAGCTACTGGCATAACATTAGAGTCTCCTCCAGTAGGTGTACCCATAAAACCGCTTGAACCGCTTGTTGTTCCGTTTGTTACGCCGTCACCATTCCAGTTTTGTTGACCGTTACTCGTGCCGTAAGGATTAGTGGTTACAGTACCTCCTAACACGGTTTTGCCGGTAAAGGATGAATTTTGTACAAAACGCAGGTACTCTTCTTGCGCTGAGATGCCAGTTTGACCTATATTTCTACGGCCATTCACTTTGTCTGCACCACACCAGTCATCATCGCCTGCAAGAACAACGCTACCATGGCTTCCATTTGAATATAATTCAGTTGCGGCGCTACTACTTGGATTTAACCCACCTGTAATGGCTACGTTTGCTGCTGTAGCTGGTGTAATGAGATGCAATTGCAGCATAAGTGCGGTAAGCGTAAAGCTGACAATTTTTTTCAGTCCACATTTATTCAGTAATCTTTTACACAAGGGAAGATCAGAGACGATATTCGATTTTGTATGGCTATTTGCTAATTCTGATGCTGCTACCCATGTTTGTGTGTGTTCATTCCAGACATTACGATATACCTTGTTCATAGGTGACTCCTGATTTTGATTAATTAACTAACAAACAAACTAAACCTCTTATTTAAATTTCTTTTTCTGCGGTGTTCTGTTGATACCTACAAATAAAACTGTAAATCTGAAAACAAATTGCCTGTATTGCTATCCATTAATCATTAATTAATAATTAATGGCAGCTTTGATGGCAGATTACGCTTGAAAAAAAGATGCTTATAAGTTCTTAATTTTTAATTATTTATATTTTCGGAAGAATGGTTGATTTAACCTAATGTTGTAACTATTTAATATAATGGTATTAATTCAGACCTAATTTTAATATTTAAATTAATTAATTAACAAATGTGGATATTTAAAAAGAGAAATTAGAATAGCTGAAGCACAGGTGGTTATGCTGAATTTGATTAATTTTTGATTTTGCAGACTATCTATATGAATGTTTGTAAAAAAATATCACTTCTAAAAATAAATATTCTAAACATAAGTTATGTTTTTTGCGTGTTTTGGTGTTGTATTCTTAAATATTTTAGATTTTTTATAAATGATTTAATGTATGAGTTGTTTTATGTCAAAAGTATAATTTATTACTGTTTTGTGAATTGGTTTTGTTTTAGTTGTTAGCTTGTTTTTGTAAGGAACGTTGTTCTATAAAGTATTCTGTGTAGTAGGTTATCTGCATCGATCTGCTTTTGGCAAAATATGATGGTATTTAATTGTTTTGTTATTGGTCACTACAGGATAGATATTAGTAGATGTTATGCCAGCAGTTTTGCTGTCTGCTGGCGCTGTATTTTGTAGCTAAACACCTAGTGTGGCTCCGCCATCTACTACAATTTCCTGCATGGTTATCTGAGCTGCTTCATCGGAAAGCAGGAAGGATACGGTATTGGCTATGTCTGCGGGCTGAGCTAGCTTTCTGAGCGGAATACCGAGGCGATATTGGCCTAAATCGCCATCAATAATACTGGCCGGTGGCTGGTTATCTGGCCATAGTTGCTGCTGCATGGCGGTGAGGGTGGAGCCGGGGGAGACGATGTTAACGCGGACGTAAGGGGCGACTTCGAGTGCCAGATTGCGACAAAAATGGCTGAGCGCGGCTTTGGTGGTGGCGTACAGACCGAGCTGGGTACGAGGCATGCGTGCGCTGTTGGAGCTGATGGTAACGATGCTGCCTTGCTGCTGCTGATAGAAATGGCGTGCCATATGCTGGCTGATGGATACGGGGCCAAGCAGGTTGACATTCAAGCTGGTTTGCCATTGTGCCTGTGTGGCGTTGAGCAATGAGGTGAGAATGAGCATGCCGGCACAGTTGACGAGTCCGGTGATGTGGTGTTGGACGATGAGGGTGTTGAGTAGGATCAGGGTTTCTTCACAGGCACTGATGTCTTGACTAATCCCAATCCAGCCGGGTTTATAGGGGGGCTCAATCATTTGCTGTATCGGCCAGCTTGCTGGCACGGGCTGTTTGTCGATACCGATTACTTTGTAGTTTTGCTGAAGAAGCCGGAGGGCTACAGCTGCACCGATGCCCTGTGCGGCACCGGTGACGATAATGGTTGGTTGCATGTGGTTCTCCTTGTGTTATTAAAACTGAAATACGTTGAGCATGGTTTGCATTTTGGCTTCGGTTTCAAGCCATTCGGTGGCGGCATCGGAGCCCACTACGATACCGGCTCCGGCATAAAGGCGAATTTTGTTTTGGTTGAGCAGGCCATTACGGATGGTGACGACCCATTCGCCGTTGCCTTCGGCATCCATCCATCCATTGAGCCCGCTGTAGTAATGACGGTTGTAGCCTTCATGGCTGAGGATAAATTGTTTGGCTACTGGGGTGGGTGTACCACAGACTGCCGGTGTGGGATGCAGATGCAGTGCAAGATTCAGGGCATCAGGGGCGCTGGGTTGTAGCTGTCCCTGAAATACGGACGACAGGTGAAACATGGTGGAGGTGGTAAGAATGTCTGGCGTTTCTGAGGCGCTGTATTCATTGCAGTATTTGCTGAGCTGATGGCGAATGTTGTCGATGACAAACTGGTGCTCGTACCGATCTTTGGCTGAGTGATACAACTCATTACGGATGCGGTTGTTTTCTTCTGTATTGCTGCTGCGCGGACGAGAGCCGGCCAGTGGGTTGCTGCGAACTTGTTGCTGCTGGCGTGAAAGCAGGAGTTCGGGGCTGGCGCCAAAGATGTACTGGTTATCTTCAACAGGTATCAAAAAGCTATAGGCATCGGGATTTTGCCGCGTTAGGGTGGTGAACAGTTGTTCGGGGCTGTGCTGTTGGTTGAATTCGAATTCTGTGGCCTGTGATAACACAATTTTCTGCATATTCCCGCTGTTCATAGCTTTTAAGGCTAGCTTGACGCTGTGTTCAAATGCCGGACGTTCAACCAGTTTTTTCTGATGCAACATGGTGTTGGGTGCTGCTGTGTGTGCTGGTTGTTGAGCTGAGTTTGGTGTGGTCTGCTCAAATTCGCTGTAGAAATTAAGGGTGGCATTTTGGTTGGTGTCAAAGGGGATGGCACCGATAAGAATGGGGTGGGGATACCCTTGGGCTTTGATGAAATTGAAACATTCAGTTATCTGCTGGTTAAAAAGGGTATCGGAATTCACGGGCATGTGGATTTGGTGAATCAGATGCTGTGCATAGATGTGGTGATTTCTGCTGGCGAAACAGGCCAGTTGATTCTGATAATTTGAAATCAGGGACTGGGAAGCGCTGGATTTTTGTGTCGTCATTTGGGTTACCTGTGGGGTTGATACTGACCGTGCTGTAATTAAAAATTCAGATAAATCAAGCTATGTAAGTTTTGTTATATTAATGCAAACAATTATCATTATCAATTAATATGTGTTTATTTAGCTGGTTTGATTGTGTTTGAAGAAAAACTGCCACAGGTTGGTATCAGATGCAGGCGAGGGTGATGATTTCCTGTCGGCTGAAGCGGTAATGGACAATAGCCAGTTGCGGTGCTGCTGGCTGTGCGTGTACCTGAAAAATAAGCTGGTGGCTATCGGCGGTTTGATAAGTAATGGCACTGAAACTGATGAGGTGCTGATATCGGTGAAACCAAGCTTTGATGATGCTTTCTTTGGCCGAAAAGAGTAGTAGTGCCTGCTGTGGGCTAATCTGCGTGGCAATGAGCTGCTGTTCGCGCGGATGCAGAAAAAGATTCAGCCTATTTTGGCGAGTATCTAGATTGTGTTGATGTTGCCGGTGTTCGATGTCGATACCAATATAGGGCTGTGCAGGCTGTATTTTTTGTACGCTGGCTACGGCTGTGCAGTGCTGGGCATAAATGCTGTGGCTGATACTGCCTTGGAGTGATTCAGGAAAAAGCGGTTCTCCGCAGGTACCAGTGGCAAGGGTGATATGCTGATAGCCAAATGGCTGTAATGCATATTGTGCCGCCAGCCGTCCAGCCACGAATTCGTGTTGGCGTTTGGGTCGGCTATGGCGGATGGGTTCAGACAATAAAATGCTGTGTGACTGGCATAGCTCATGCAGTACCGTTGTATCCAAAAAGGGTATGCGAATCTGATGGATGACGCTGTGGCCAATGTTTAAGGTGCGATGGCTAAACTTTATCGTGGCAGAGGTGTTCCTTCCGGACGTATTTGTGTTGCTTAGGGTATTTTCTTCTATGTGCATAGGGCTCAGCTTTGCCGGATGTTAATCTGCGCTGCTTTTTTAAAGCCTATTTCATCCATCGCTATCAGGACATATTCAGTGTCTGTGTAGGCTGCCACGGGGCAGAGCTGCGATGAGATACGAATATTAGGGTAGTGCATTGCTCAAGTATGGTGTTTATCAGTTGCTGTTCAGTATGTTCATCCAGAGCTGAGGTGGCCTCGTCGAGTATCAGTATAGGAGCGTTTTTAATCAGGGCGCGGGCAATGGCCACGCGCTGTTGCTCACCGCCAGACAGGGCTGAACCTTGTTGACCAACGCTTTGATTAATGCCGGTTTCTGCACGGTCTATCACGGCACCGAGCTGGCATTTTCTGGCAATGGCTTCGATTTCGGCATCGCTGGCTTCAAAGCGGCCGATGCGGATGTTTTCAGCCAGTGTGCCGGTAAAGATGATTGGGTTTTGGGCAACATAAGCCATGTTGTTTACCAGTGTTTGATAGGTCAGTTGTGTCAGGGGGATGTCGTCCAACCGGATTTCGCCCTGTGTGGGATCGTCAAATCGCATGCACAGTTGCAGCAAGGTGCTTTTGCCGCTGCCGCTGATACCGGCTACATGTAAGCGTGCCCCGGCTGGTATATCTGCAGTCACTGCTGTGGAACTGGGGGTAGCAACGATGTTGTGCAGGCTGAGACGGGGCTGGTGTGGTGTGCGGGTTTCGGCTGCTTCAGGCAGTACTGGCGGATGAGTAAGCTGCTGGAAATGGCGTAGTGTGGTGATTAAGTCGTTGATGCTTAATCCGGCCGTGGCCAGTGCGCTTAATGGTGCGCCGGCGCGTCCCATCAGCAGTATGGTGGCCAGTATCAGGCGTTCATCACTGATGCCGGACAGGATGCAATACAGTGCCATGCCGGCCATGGGCAAAATATTGGCAATAGCGGCTATCAGGCTGGCCCATGCGGCGCTGCGGTTGATTTTATTCAGTAGGTTTTCCTGTTGTGTCCATTTTTGCTGAATGGAATCGAGTGCACGGGCTGGGCTGGCGGCGGTGCGCAGCAGATTGAGGTGTTCAACTAATTCGATGGTGGAGGTGGTGCTTTCAAGCTCGGTCTGATGGCGGCGGGCATCAGTTTTGTTTAGGTCATACTGTGCCCACAACTGAATGGCAAAGGCGATGGCAATCATGGTTAATGCAACCAGCATGGTGCCGGCATCGGCTACAAACGCCAGCCCGATGCAGATAAATAGGGGCAAACAGGGGGCATGCAAAAATGTTTGTAGCTGGTGCGCCGGTATGCTCATGAAGTTGGGAATTTCCTGTCCGGCGGTTTTGCTGAGCACGGCACGGCGCTGGTCGTTAAACCAGGACAGTTTGGCGCTAGACAGGGCGTGTCCCAGTGCAGCAAATAAATCACCGGCTAGCCGTACGCCGGTTAGAAAACCGTTGCGGGTGACTACGATAGTGATGAAGCTGGCCAGCAGAGCGCTGCAAAGTACCCACTTAGGCGATTGCTGGTTGACGATGGCCAGTGCCAGTAAGGTATAGGCGTAAGCTTCTGCGGCGGCAGCCAATATCCAGCCGATGCTGACAATCAGCAGGTGAGGTCTGGTGGCTGCGGGAATCACTTCTAGTAGATGTGGTTGCTGAGTAGTGGTGGTGTTCATGCCGCGCTCCTGCCATGAGGTAATACCAGTTGTGCATCTGCCTGTTCAGCCAGTGCTTGCTGATGGGTGACCACAACGATGGTTTTGTGTGTGCTGTGGGCCAGTTCGCACAATGATTGAAAAACTGCTTGTGCATGTTGCTCATCAAGGGCGCTTGTGGGCTCATCCAATAGAATAACGCTGGCTGGGCTAAGAAAGGCACGAGCTATATTCAGACGTTGTTTTTCTCCTCCAGATAAGCTGCCAGCTGGTGTGGCTAAATCTGTACTCAGCTGTGCTTTAGCCAATGCCTGTTGCATGGCTTTTTGGCTGGCTTGCGGTGCGGTCAGTGCTAAGTTGGTGTGCACACTGCTGTTGAGTACGTCGTAGCCTTGCGGAATCAGCAGTATGTGTTGGTGAATGGTTGTTTCATGTAAGGCAGTAATATCGGTCTGACCCAGTTGAACGGAACCGGCACTCAGGGTAACCAGTCCAGCCAATGCATTTAATAAGCTGGTTTTTCCGGCACCACTGGGGCCAGTGATGGCGGTAAGGGCACCGGCGGCAAAGGTATGGCTAAGATCCTGCCATACTGGCTGGTCTTGCTGGAGTAGGGTGGCATGGTTAATAAGTAGTATGGGCGGGTTTTTAATGGCGTGGATTTTGCCGCGCGGCAACAGTGGCTGTTGCAGAAATTCTTTTAGACGTCCGGCAGCAGCACGTCCAGTGCGGATATAGTCGACGCTATGTCCGAGGCGTAATACCGGAGTGACGATAGCCAGACTGAATAGTAGGGTGGCTGCCAGTGTGGTGGTATCCGAGGTGTAGCTGACCCAATAGGCAATGGCAAAAGTAGCTACGGCCTGAAGCAGAGCCACGGCGATGGCGGCCGGTGTAGCGACTTTGGCGACCCAGCGCACCATGTCATGGGTGAAGCGTTCGGTGGACTGTGTATAAGCCGTGAGGGCGCTGGAGTGCTGGCCGTAGATGCGGTATACGGGAATGCCGCGTACATATTCATCGGCTTTGTTGATGATATCCAGCATGACTTGCATGCGGGCATGTCCATCACGACGGGTCATGTAGGGCAGCAGAAGTAGATAATACAGGGAGGCGATGACACCGGGCAGCAGTACCCAGATGGCGGACAGGCCGTTGAAGTAAAACAGGACAATAATGGATAATAACGGGATAACGGTAAAAACTGCAATTTCAGCCGGCAGATGCGCAAGCATATGGTGCAGGCTGCCAATGTCGTTGGTCATCAATTGTTTGAGTGTCTGCTCGTTCTGTCTGGCCAGTGTATTCATGGGTAGGCGGATCAGATGCTGCGCGACACTGCGGCGTAAGACAGCGGCAAAGCGGCTTTCTGCTTGATGGGCTATCCAGGCAGACCAAGCTGTAAGTACGGCACCTGCTGCCCAGCACAGCAGTGCGTATTCGAGCCAGAGCCAGCGGCTATTGCCGATGAATTTCACCACAAACCATAATGCAGCCAGCATGGCAATACCAGCCATCACCGCGATGGCGGTACCACCAATGAGACCGGGTAAGGCAACGCGCCATTGCTGAGCCAGATTCGGGGGCGCATCGTGGCCAGACAGGTATGAATCATTCATGATTGGGTTTCCTATGGCTGTTTGCCAGTGTTTTGCTTGTGTAGCTAGTGGTTTTAGACCATGGCTGCGGTCTGCTCTGCTTCAATCAGGCGCCACCAGTTGTTTAGTGTGGGCTGCTGTCCCAGTGCTTCGAAGCCGATATGGATGTTGTGCTGCTTGAGTTCGGCGGCAAACTGCATGATGCGTAATGAATCCAGTCCATACAGAATTAAGTTTTCTTCGGGGTCTATCGGTTCGGACGCTGTTTCGAGCAAGGTCTGAATTCTGTGTGTCAACCATGCACGTGTCAGTCCGTCGGTTTCGGGTAGTAAGGCGGCAGTGGTGGTTACCTGCCCGCAGCAACCAGCTACGTACTGCAGTGCATAGAGGTGTTGTTGCAGGGAAAAATCAGCTAAGGCATCAGCCACAAAAAAAGCCTGAATATCCTGCATAAAGGCTTCGGCAGCAGTAATCATGCAGCCGATATGCGCGTATACGCCACCGATAATCAGCTGGTCGCGCTGCCATTGCTGCATCAGAGTATGTAATTCGGTACGCTGAAAAGCGCTATAGCGCCATTTGGTCAGTACGGTATCTTGCGGCATTGGCGTGAGTGCCGCCACGATGTGCTGTTCTTCTGCCGCGGCGGTGGTGATACCCGGTCCCCAGACATCGGTGAGAAGCGCACGCTCCTGCGGGCTTTGTTGGTGTGGCTGGGCGGTATAGACTACGGGTATCTGCTGTTGTGCTGCCCAGCTGCGCAGACGGTGTAAGTTCTGAATCATTGTCTGTATCAGCGGACTGTCAGGCTGATAGAAATTCAGAAAATATTTTTGCATGTCGTGGATTAATAGCACCGCGCGGGAGCTGTCTGGCAACCAGGTGGTTTTATTCTGCGGCAATTGGGTGGCTTCCGGCATGGGATAATCGGTAATTTGTCTAATCGTCATACTGTTTCTCTCGTTCTCTCAGGATTAATTCATTACGCTGGATGACGCTGTAGGCTTTCGCGCAGGCGTTTTTTATCGGTTTTACCCATGGCTGTGAGCGGCAGGCTGTCTATCATGCACACCTGATCGGGTAGTTTGTAGTGGGCAATGCCCAGATTGAGCAGATGGCGTTTCAGGCTGAGTGCGGATAACTGCGGATTGTGTGACACAATAAAGGCACAGCTTTTTTCACCAAAACGCTCATCGCTGACGGCCACCAGTGCCGCGGCGCTGACATCGGGATGGGTAATCAGCAGTTTTTCAATTTCTTCGGCGGCTATTTTTTCGCCACCGCGGTTAATTTGATCTTTTACGCGTCCGACCACTTTTATATAGCCATTACTGTAACGTTGCACTAAGTCACCCGAGTAGTAGAAACCTTCAGCATCAAAAGCCTGAGCGTTGTGTTCTGGACTCTGATAATAGCCACGAAAAGTATAGGGACCACGTGTTTTGAGCATGCCGGTTTCACCGTCCGGCACGTCGTTGCCGTCTGCATCCACTACGCGTACTTCATCATCTGGACTGATGGGACGCCCCTGTGTGCTGACAATCAGCGCCTCGGTGTCATCCAAACGTGTGTAATTTACTAATCCTTCAGCCATTCCGAATACTTGTTGCAACTGGCAGCCAAATACATGTAATACCTGCCGTGCCACAGACTCTGGAAAGCTGGCTCCGCCTACCTGAATGAGCTGCAATGAACGGGTTTTCAGCCGTTCTTGTTCTGGCTGCTGCATCCACAGGGATATGGCACTGGGCACAAGGGCGACCATGTTGATCTGATGCTGCTCAATCAGTGCAAAGCAGTTGGCCGGTTCGGGACTGGGCGCCATCACCACGCAGCCGCCGGCATGAAATACGCCTAGAGCGCCGGGTGAGCTGAGGATGTAGTTGTGCGGAGCCGGCATGGCACAGAGAAAACGTGTGTGTGCGCTCAGGCGGCATATTTCGGCACTGGCGCGAACGCTGTAATCGTAATCATTATGGGTGCGCGGAATGAGCTTTGGCGTACCAGTGCTGCCTCCAGAGAGCTGGAAAAAGGCAACTTCATCCGCCGGCGTGGGGGCAAATTGGCTGTAGGAGGCGGGCGGATTGCTGTACCAGTCGGCTAAATTCTGGTCACTCTCAAGCGCGTCCTGCATCAGCACCAGTTCGGGAGACAGGTGTTGAGCGGACAAGTGTTGAAGAAACTCGTTGTTGTTGAATACTTCATGTCGGCGGGAGGCAATCAGTAGTTTGGGTTTTATCTGGTGGCAAAAACTGCCCAGTTCATGTTGGCGATGGTTGTACAGAGCATTCAACGGCACGATGCCAGCTTTAAGCAGTGCGAAAAACACAATATAAAATTCGGCGCAGTTCGGCAGCTGCACCAGCGCTGTGTCACCGCTGGCTAATCCTTGTTCCATCAGTCTGGCGGCCAAGTTATCTGAATAATGATTGAGTTCCTGATAGCTGATGCGGCGCTCTGCACAGATAATAGCGGTGGCTAATGGAGACCTTTCTGCCGTTTGGGTCAGTACACGAGTTAACGGTTGATCCAGCCAGTATCCTTGGTCTCGGTAACGGCGGGCAAATTCTTCCGGCCAGTGTGTGAAGCTAATCATTTATCAGCCTTTTGTGCTTAACCGGCTAAAGCAGGCAAAGAGTGTTGATTATTGTTACTTTATTGCTGCTGCAACGTTCTGTTGATTGTCTGCTCAGCGGTTTCTGTTGATGAGTTTACTTTTGTTTTTAATTAAACAAATGAAACTGGTAATCATTTTCATTTACATGTATCATCGTCAAAAATCGTAAATTTGTCAACAGAGTAAAGAAATAATGCGTGAACTTACTTCAATGCAGGCTGCATGCTGGTTTGGGCGGGCGCATGGTGCCATGCTGGGTGGTGTGGCTGCTCATTTGTATACCGAATTCAATGGCAGCCATATCGATGCAGATAAACTCAGGCATGCTATCGAAAATCTGTACCGGCGGCATGAGCTGCTGCGCCTGCAACTTAATGAGGCGGGAGAGATTAGTTTTTGGGATGAACCGCCGGAAAATGTTTTGGAAATAGATGATTTTTTACATTTATCTGCGGCACAACAGCAACAAATGCTGGAACGCAAACGCCGGCTTTGGACACATCAGCAGCTGAATCTGGCAAAAGCGCAGACAGCGCGCTTTTCGCTCAGTCTGCTGGGTGCCGATGCGTTCCGTCTGCATATCGATACCGATATGATTGCGGTAGACCCGTCCAGTTTTCGCATCCTGATGGAAGATATGGCGCAGTTGTATGCAGATGGCGGAGCAGTGTTGCCACCGCCTGCATCTTTTTACGATTGGCGTTGCAAGTTGCAGCAAAACCGGTATGAACAGCAACAGCAGCAGCGTGCCCGTGCATGGTGGCAAGCGCGCATTGCCGCACTGGCACCGGCCCCGACTTTGCCGTTGAAAGAAGTTGCTGTGGCAGCGGCGCAGAGTACGCGGCTGAGTGCTACCCTGGACGCAGCGCAAAATCTACAGTTACGGCAACTGGCGCGTCAACATGAGTTGACTTTTTCCGCACTGATGCTTGGGATTTTTACCTATACACTGGGCAAGAAAACCAAAGATTTAGCTTACCGGCTGAATGTGCCATTTTTCTGGCGCGAACCCATCGTGCCTGATATTGAACGCACCATCGGTGATTTTGCCGATATGGTGTTGCTGAACATTGATATGACTTCTGCCTCCAGTTTGTCTGCATTCTGCCGGCAGGTGGCAGCAGAATGGCGTCAGTGTCTGGATCACCGGCAGTTTAGCGGCGTGAATGTGATGCGGCTTCTGTCGCGCCATCACACCACCCCGCAAATGTCACCGGTCGTATTTACTGCCGCAGTGGATATGCCTGAAAAAAATCTGTTTTCCAGCCGTGTACATGAGCTGTTTGGCAGCATGGACTGGTGTATTTCTCAAGGGCCACAGGTAGCGCTAGACGCCCAGTTTGTCCAAATACAGGATAAGCTACTGATAAACTGGGATGTGCGTTTAGATGCCTTGCCGGAAGACTGGGTAAATGAACTATTTACGTGCTGTTTAACTCTGCTAAATACCTTGATTGCGGAGCCAGAGCGCTTTACCCAGCCGTTGCCAGCACTCAATCAGCTGCTGTATCCAGATGAAAATAATGAGAATGTCATTACTCTGAATCCTTTGCAAAAAGCCTATTTACTGGGGCGCAGCACCACATTTGCGCTGGGTGGCGTGGCTATGCAGGAATTTCGTGAATATACCGGTACATTGGATTTACCGCGCTTTCGGCAGCGTCTGGCTGATATGGTGCAGCATCATGCCAGTCTACGCACCTATATCGATGCCAGCCGTTGTGTCCAGCGTGTGAGCCAGCAGGCAGTGATAAATCTCACTGAAATCAATTTGTGTGAAGACGAGCCAGCAGAGGCTACAGCAAAAATCGATGCCTTGCGCCAGCACTATCAGCAGGCCATATTTGATTTAAATGAGTCACCATGGGATATCACTCTATTTCAGTTAAAGCATGAGCAGTTTGTGCTGTTTGCGCGCTTTGATGCATTGATTCTGGATGGACGAGCCATTGCTGAATTGATGCGGGAATTGTTTACCACGACGCCCTTGCCGGCTATTGGCATGTCGGAAAGTGTAGCGCTGCCGGATAAATACAAGGTGGCTCAGGACGCAGCCTACTGGCAGCAGCGCCTGCAAGCTATCAACTCAATTGCGCAACTACCATGGAAACAGCCTTTGGCCACACTGGTGACTTCACGCTATGTGCGCCAGAGTGCAGCTGTATCCGAACCCGTCTTTCGCGCCTTATGCCGCATGGGCGCTCAGCAGGGGCTGTTTAAGAATTCCTTATTAACGGCGCTGATACTGGCAGTACTGTCACGCGGCCAACAAACAGCAGAATTGCTGTCTGTGGCGGTACCGGTGTTGCCCTTATATAAGGGTGCATTGTCTAATCAGTCCACATTTATTGTCTCCACATGGGAAGCAGAAGCCGGATTCATCGAACAGGCCAAAAAATTACAATCCGATACGCTCGAGGGTTTGCAGCATCTGGCGTTTTCTGGTGTGGAGCTGGCGCGTATGCTATTTGAGCAGCATGGACAGGCACCGGTTTTGCCGGTAGTGATTACTAATGGTCTGTCATGGCCAACGTTACCGGCAGATATTCCGCTTCACTTTGTCAATGGTCTGACCCAAACACCACAAGTAGCCATGGATATCCGTTTTATGCTTGGCGCGGATGGCGCATTGGTGTTTAACGTTGACTATGCTCAGGAAGCCATCAGTGATGCAGTTGTCCGAGACTATCTGGAAGTATTAGTTAGTGTTTGCACTCAGGTGGCAGCTAGTGGGCTGGTAAACATCGAATCCATTTTGCCGCCGCCGCATTTTCTGAATGCACAACAATCGGCTGTTATTTCCGCGCAGCATCAGCAACTGATGCATATCTATCGTGAAACTCTGAATATTGCTCCAGAGTGCGTTATACAAATCTCGCAACCATTCACCCAGCTGGGCTTGCGTCCGGCTCATGTGAAAGCCATTACCGGCCAGATAAATCAAACATTCGCACTGGCTTTGAATCCACGTCAGCTCATTGGCTGCCGCAACATTGAGGAAGTGGCGCAACTGATTAATACAGCCATGGCCATGGCGTAAAGATAATACCCGCAGTAAACATTTGAATATTGTCTAGTTAACATAGGGATGAAATAAACATGGATATGAAACAAACCGATCTGGCTGGTATTGGTATCGGCCCTTTTAATCTGGGGTTGGCTGCTTTATTGTCACGTCATACTGAAGTCAACGCAGTGTTTTTGGATAAAACCCCCACCTTTCACTGGCATGCGGGACTATTAATACCCGGTACCACCTTGCAAGTGCCGTTTCTGGCCGATTTAGTGACCATGGCCGATCCGTGCCATCCCTTAAGCTATCTCAACTATCTGCATCAGCAGCAACGGCTGTATCTGTTTTGCTATTACGACCGCTTCCTGATTCCGCGACAGGAATATGATGATTACTGCCGCTGGGCGGTCAGCCAGCTACCGTCCTGCCATTTCGATGCTTGTGTTACCGCGGTCAATTACGACCGTCAACAGCAAAAATTTATTATTGAAAGTGAATCTGCCGCAGGCGAAAAACAAACGTATTGTAGTCAGGATATTGCTATCGGCGTGGGTACTCGGCCTTATGAACCAGACTGGTTGAAACAATCCAACCATCCTTTAATTCAACATTCCGCCCACTTTCTTAGCATGCAGGAGCAGTTGCAGCAATGTAGGCAAGTTACCGTAGTTGGAGCAGGGCAGAGTGCCGCAGAATGCGTGCTGGCGCTGTATCGCGCATTGCAGCCGGAGCAAATCAAAGCCGGTGCCTCTATCCGCTGGATTACCCGCTCTGCCGGCTTTCATCCGATGGAATTTTCTAAGCTCGGACAAGAATGCTTCACACCGGTGTATATGCAGTATTTCCAGACGCTAACCGCACAGAAACGGCGGGAAATCAGCGCCAATCAGGGACAACTATACAAGGGCATCAGCTTTACCACCATTGGTGACATTTATAATTTGCTGTATGAACGTACCATTGCTGGTGCGCCTGCTGGTCTAAGCCTATATTCCAATTGTGACGTGCAATCGGTGGAAGTACAGCCGTCTGGCGTGATAAACATGACTTGCCTGCACACCCAGCTGAATCAGCACAAAACCATCCAAACCGATGCCATCGTTGCCGCTACCGGCTACAGTCATCAATGGCCGCAATGGTTTGAAGAATTGAAAGGTACAGTGCTGCAAACTGATGATCAGAATGATTATTTGATCAACGAAGACTTTACCGCCGTTCGCTGCGATGGTGGCAAAGGAAGAGTTTTTATTCAGAATGCTGAAATTGCCAAACAGGGTGTTGGGTCGCCTGATTTAGGTATGGGCGCTACCCGTAATGGCGTAATTGTTAATCAACTCTTGGGTAAAAACTACTATCAGGTACCAGAATATTCAGCTTTTCAGCGCTATGGTTTACCAGAATAAAATTCATAGCCAAAAAAAATCGCCTGCGGGCGATTTTTTTTGATGGCTGGTAGGAAATCAGAAATCGTATGAACCAGATACATAGAATGTACGTGGTGCCCCCAGCGATAGATTCGACAGGCGTGGCATGCCCCAATAAGCTTTATTGGTAAGATTCTTCACTTCTGCGCGTACCGTAAACGGATGGCCGGATACTTTAGCGTTATAGCGGGCGCCCACATCATAGACAGTGTGACCGCCCACAGATAAAGTATTTTCCTGATTTAGGTATTGCTTGGATACAGCGGTGGCGTTGGCAGATAGGGTCACAACACCAGCAGCGGCACGGATATCCCATTCTGCACCCAGCTTGCCCTGAACCTTGGCCACACCAGTGGCCATATTGCCTTCATTATCTCGTTTGGCTAGCCGAGTGAGCTCCGGTTTAATGTAGCTGGCACCCCCCATCAGACGAACATTTTCAATCGGCGTGGCAATAAAGCTCCACTCAATACCACGGTTGCGCTGCTGGCCGCCAGAGGTAAACATATTGGTGACCACATCCGTATAACTGCTGGGTTTTTTAATGGTGAACAGGCTGATGGTTTGTGACAGCTTGTCGTAATCAAATTTAATCCCCAGCTCAGCCTGCTTGGTTTTATACGGTGCAAATACTTTCGGGTAGTTGGCCGCCGTAATTGGCGCCGAATCACCCTTTGTCAGCCCTTGTATATAATTACCATACAGCGATATATGGTCATTGGCTTTAAACAGCAGTGCTGTACCGGGCGTTAAAGCATGTTTTTTGTAATGAGTCATCAGCGTTTTATAGCCGGGAGAGAACATATCGCTTTTCACCTCCTGATAACGCAGCCCCAGTGTTAGTTGCAGTCTTTCATCCAGAAAAGACATGATATCGGCCGCTCCATAGCTGGTGAGCTCAAGCGTACTGACTGAAATTGGTGGTTTATTGAACGGTACCGTTTTGCCCCATTTGGGGTGATACATATTGGTAATCCAGTCAGCACCGGCTACTCTTCTCACCCCGTAATCATGCTCATCATGTTTGTAATAAGTGGTATTCATTACCCACTGATGTGCCACCGGACCGGTATTGAATTGACCTTTCAAACCCACGTCTGCGGATTTTTTATCCACATCGAATGCTAGCTGGCCAATCATCGTATTGATGGTGCCTTTATTGTCCAGCAGCTCAGAAGAAGTGGCACCGTTGTATTCATATTTGGTTTTACTGCGACCAAACGCTGCATAAGCCGTGATGTTATCGTTAAAATCATATTCAGCCCGCATCATTGCACCGCGGTCTTTATTGCTGACATAAGACCAGTCGGGATTGACCAGCGTTTTCGGGTTTGGCGGTGCAGGAACATCTTTTATCTTGCCCAGATTGATCCCCCTCACTACGCCATCCACACGGTCATTAGCCATATACACATCGGCTGAAACTCTGGCTCGGTGGCCGCGCCAGTCCATTCCTATCGAACCAAGCTGCGTTTTCAGATCCTGCTGCCTCACCGGTCCGGAACCATCCTGATACACACCGTTGACACGGATACCAAACTGTTTGTCCTGACCAAACCGACGGCTGGCATCAATCGTGCCGCCCCATTGCGAATCAGACATATAGGTAGGTGATATTCGCAGCAGCGGTTCATCTCCGGCGCGTTTGGATACCAGATTAACCGTACCCGCCACCGAACCGGACGGCGGCATACCATTCAGCAGCGCAGAAGGTCCTTTCAGAACCTCAATCCGTGAAAACATGGCCGGTGGCGTACGGTAATATGGCGCAATACCGAATAACCCGTTCATCGACATATCATTGGTATCAGACTGAAAACCACGAATATAGTAATTTTCACTCCAGCCGCCAATTGCCCCATTGGTAAAAACAGATGGGTCGGTAGCTGCAATCACATCTGTAATATTGCGTGCCTGACTGTCTTCAACAAATTTATCCGTATAGCTCACCGTATTAAACGGCGTTTCCATTGCTGTTTTATTGCCAAGAAAACCAATACGACTGTTTTTAGACACATGGCCGCCGGGGTAAGTGCTACTTTGTCCTGCTTCAACCACCACTTCGGCCAGGTTGGCTTCACCGGAAGGTTGTGCCTTAGTAGTAGAAGCTTTCCTCACCGCTGCTTTAGCCTCATCATCAGCCGGTTGAGCATACAGCACCGGCGCATACATCAGCATGGCACTGGCCATACTCAGTAGCAGCGCTTTGGGTGCAAAAGCAGCAGCTTGTAAGCCACGGCTATCGCGTTTCTGGGGCGCAGACAGGCCATCCTGCCTGCGGTGATGCGTGTGTTTACCCATCAATTTCTCCTGAAAATTCAGTCTACAAAAATGTTTAAATTTATTGGCAGTAGTTGATTCCTGTAGGCTGATAAGGGTTTGGTTGTGAAATCGTTATCAGTATTATTGATAACCTTTCATCACATCCTGCATCAGCAAACGCATCGAAGTAGGGCTGGCACCAGTGGTATACCAGGCATCGGCATCCACAAAAACCACGCGCTTATTCTTCCATGCTTTGGTGGCGCGCAATAACGGATTGGTTACCTGAGCCTCCGTAATCACTGGCTGATGTTCCATTACCGAAGTGCGGTCGATGATATACAGAATGTCTGGGTCAGCCCGTTTGATAAACTCACTGGAAATTGGCTGCCCATGCAGCGTGGTGCTGGTGTCATTGCTGGCCGGTTTTACTCCCAGATCGCTGAAAATAAAGCCGTAACGGGAATCCACCCCGTAATTGCTAAAAGAACCATTGTTGTACAGTACCACCAGCGCCTTTTCCGGCCGTCCTTTTGTTACCGCGCGTACTTTATTCACCTCTGCATCCAACTGCGCCACCTTAGTGCTTGCCAGCTCTTCACGGTTGAAAATCTTACCCAGCGTCAGCAGATGGTTCTTAATTGTGTCTAGATGTCCGTGTTCACTGTTATTGAAATTAATTTCATAATACAGCGTGGGTGCAATCTCACTCAGCTCCTGATAATGGTCTTTCTGAATCGGAGTCATTAAAATCAGGTCTGGTTTCAAGGTATGGATGCGCTCCATATTCGGCTGCACAATACCGCCTAAGTCCGCAATATCATCATGATTATTTTGATATTTTTTCAGAAAATGCGGAATAAAATCCTTAGGCATGCCGGCAATCGGCACATTGAGCTGATCCAGAAAGTCTGCTTCATTCATATCCAGCGCCGCCACCCGCTGTGGCACATCATTAATTGTGGTGGTACCCAGCTGGTGTTTGATAACCAGTGGTTGGGCACGCATTTGTACCGGTGTGGCGGTTGTCGGTGCCGCCTGCTTATCACATCCACTCACCGCCAGCAGAGACATCACCGCCGTCAGTCCCAGCACACCGAGTGCACTTTTTCTGAGTTTCCCGTTCATATTTATCCTTTCAACGTATGAAAATACTGACACACATAACCATGCTTACCCTGACTGATTTCAAATTCCAGTTCATATAGCCCGCTCAAACGCTCTTCTGTTATGACTTCATGAGTAGCCCCGCTGAAATACACCTGTCCCTGTTTTAAGGCCACAATATAATCAGAATAATTGGCCGTAAAATTAATATCATGCACCACCATAATCACCGTTTTTTGTTGCTCCTCACACAGCCGCCGCACCGCTGACATAATCTGTACCGCATGATTCATATCCAGATTGTTTAGCGGCTCATCCAGCAGCAGAATCGGTGTTTCCTGTGCAATCGTCATTGCTAAAAAAGCCATTTGGCGCAGACCGCCACTTAATTCATCGATATACACATCGCGCAGCGCACCCAGCCCCAAAAAATCAATGGCCTCATTTATCACCTGATGGTCGCGTGCAGACAGCACCCCGTGCCCATACGGAAAACGGCCGAAAGACACCAGCTCCTTTACCGTTAGGCGCAGGCCGAAATAAGTCGACTGGCGCAGCGTTGCCACCAGACGGGCATATTCAGCAGTCCGGATGGCAGCGATATCCTGCTTTTCCAGCAGAATCGTGCCCGAAGTAGGGGATAGTAAACGGGCCAGAATCATGAGCAGTGTGGATTTACCTGCCCCATTCGGCCCGATCAATGCCGTTACCTGATGCAGCGGCAGCTGCAGATTAATATCCTTCAGCACCGGCTTATGGCCATAACTTTTACAAATATTCCGAATATCAATCATGCCATTCCCCGATGACGCACAATCAGCAGCAGGAAATACACCCCGCAAATCAGGTTAATTAAAATACTGACCGTGGTCTTATAATTGAACACATGCTCCACCAGAATCTGCGCCACCAGAAACACCGCCACCGCCACCGCACTGGCAAACCATAGAATGCGTTTATGCTGAAAATGGCCGGCAAAGGCATAAGCCATATTGGCAATAAATACACCCATAAATGCCGTCGGCCCTACCAGACTAGTCGATACCGCTACCAGCACCGCAATCAGACCAAATCCCCAGCGCACAAAACGTGCGTAATCTACTCCCAGCGACACAGCCTGTTCTTCACCCAGTGCCATCACATCCAGCGTGGATAGATACGGGTAGCCCAAGCTGCCCACAACCAGCATCGCTACTGCTGCATAAATTAGAGTCTGAATTTCCGAATGATTAAACGAAGCATAATTAATACCCTGAAACACCGAAAATTCACCTGGGCTAATTTTCAGCTCAATAAACTGCGTCAGCGTCGTAATCACCATCGTCAGCACCAGTCCAAACAACAGCAATAACCACAGATTCTGCCGTGCGCGTGGCAGCAGAAAATGATGAATCAGCCATGAATACAACAGCATCAGACCCATTGAAGCAAAGAAATTGCCATTGAGTCCCAGCAGCCCCAAACCACTCTGTCCGAGAAAAAACAGCAGCAGCACCTGCCAAAACAGATAAACCGATTCATAGCCCATCACTGCTGGCGTGAGAACACGGTTGGTCACCAATGTCTGAAATACCACCGATGACACCGCAATGCACACACCTGCCAGCAGAATCGTTCCGAGCCGCAACAGGCGTTTGGGCAGTACATAATCAACATCAAAGCCGGAGTCATACAGCATAAAAAACAACGCCAGTCCGACAATGCAGGCACATAGTATCCAGAAGCGACGGTTCATCAGCGTAACCCCCGCAAAATCAGTAACAGAAACACAATGCCGCCCACCGCTCCAGCTGTTAGCCCAATCGGTACTTCGAACGGATAAATCAGCAGACGGCCGCAGATATCACACAACAGCAGCAAGCAGGCACCACCAAGCGCCACCAGTGGCAGGGTTTTAGCCAAATGTTCACCATATTTCAGCGCTACCAAGTTTGGAATCACCAGCCCAATAAATGGAATCGATCCCACCGTAATTACCGTGGCAGCCACCGTTATCGAAACCAGCAGCAACCCCAGCGCCACCGTACGCCGGTAGCCCACACCCAGACTAGTGGCCATTTCCGCCCCCATGCCCACCACTGTAAACCGCTGAGCAAACACAAAGCTGAGCACAAGCACCGGAATCAGCACATACAGCAGCTCATAATGCCCCTGTACCACACGGGCAAAATCACCCATTAGCCAACCTTGCACATTTTGGAGAAGATTATATTTATAAGCATAGAATTCAGCTGCAGCACTGAGCACACAGCCATACATCAGCCCGATAACCGGAATCAGCACAACTTGTTGAAAACGGATTCTGGCAACAATCAAAATATAAATCGCACCGGCTACAAAGCAGAACAGCAGTGCAGTCAGCATTTTGCTGAACACACCGGCTGAAGGCAGCAGCACCAGCGATACCAGAATGCCCAGCTTAGCCGCATCCAGCCCGCCAGCCGTTTCCGGTTCCACAAATTTATTGCGGACAATCTGTTGCAAAATCACCCCGCTAACAGACAGCCCCATACCCGTCAGAATAATGGCTATCAGGCGCGGCAGACGGCTGGCGCGTAGCGTCAGCCAGTCACCCTCGGCACCGGCCAGTAAGCCCGACCATGACACCGGATCTGAGCCTACCAGCAAAGACACAATGCACAAACTGATAAACACAGCCGTCAGCGCGCGATACATCAGCCTAAAGCCTTATCAGCGTGACAACAGCACCTTGCTATCGACATTGAATTGAAAATAAGAAAAACTGCAAGCCGGCAGGATAAATTCTGCGCCTGCTCTGGCTGAAACCGCCCGCGCATTGATTCTCCTCAAGAAGGTGTATTGAATTCTTATCTCATGAGCACATGATTCATAACATATGCCCAAAATAGATAACACCGATTATTATTGATGGAAATGAGAATCAATTGTATTATATTGCTAAATTATATGTAAAGTCTTATTAATACAATAAAAACAATCTAGCTTCAAAAGCAGAATAACACCGACACAAGCCCCTCAAATAGTTAATAAAAGTTAATTTATTGGCTTTTTATACCAATAAACGGCCATCAATTAACATTTACTCACTTAGCATAGTCAAGACAAGAGAGGTTAAACAGCATGCTCAACACCCAAACAGCACCATCACCCGCAACCGAACACGAAGAATACATCTGGATGCAGCAATTGCAGGAACCGGAGCAGATAAAATATCAGCTCACAGCATGGCAGATGCATCCTGCTCCGGATACTGCCATCCTGCAACAAAGCATTCAAAATCTGCTCAGCAACCATCCCGATTTAAATACCCGTTACGAATTCACCGATGATGGCGATTTATACAAATATCCAGACACAGACTGGACAGCCTGCATACATCATGAGCAGACAGACTCAGACAGCGTTGCCGGCTTATTAACTACTCTGGCGCAGCTTCAATGGCAACCAGAAAGCATGCCCCCGTTTTTGGCCGATATCATCAGCACCAGCACTGGCGTTACACTGGCCTTTCGCTTCCATCCAATACTCTCACAATCATTCACAACCGAAGAACTATGTGAAGAAATAATGGCTGATTACACCAAGTTGAGTCATTCTACCCGCCCGCCCGAGCTGATTCCCATTAATCTAGACGGCCTCAACACCATGGTTCAGGCACACGCTAACAGTGCCATTTCTGACCTTATTCTGACCGAGTTCAGAAACACACTGGCTGAGCCGGATATGTCAGCGGACGATGACTTCTTCGACTTTGGCGGCCATTCACTGCTGGCTACCCGCGTCATTGGCAACCTACAAAACAACCACGGCGTCAAACTCACCTTCAACGACTTCTTCAAATCACCCACCGCCCGTGCACTGGCTACCGTCGCACGGCAAGAGCAGGCACCAGCCAACACCACTGAAGCACAGCCGGATGAGCAGGCACCCCTAACACTGGCACAGGATTTTCTATGGCAGGCCTACCGTGCCTTCAACTTTAGTCCCATATATAACTTACCCTTTGCTGTAGAATTTCAGCAGCCAATCAATGAAGAAGCTTTGCATCAGGCTTTTCAGGATTTAATCATCCGCCACGTTGGTTTGCGTACACTATTTCGCAGTGATGGAAAGCAAACCATACAATACACCGTGCCTGTAGCCGAACTAAAGCAATACCACTGGTTCTGGCCAAGCAGCGACAGCACCGGCGCCACATTAGCCAGCGAAGCAGCCTACCAGTTTGATCTGACCCGCGAACTGCCACTCAGAATCCGGTTATTAAAAGCCAAAAACGGCCACACCATTCTTTCCTTTCTCGTGCATCACATGGTCATCGACGAATGGTCTCTAAATACCATCATGGCCGATTTAAACACTGTCTACGCCGCGCGCCTGCAAGGTAAAGCGCCTGAATGGCCAAATAGCGTACCGAGTATTCATGAATTTGCACGCCAGCAACGTTTGCACGGCATCGACCCGCAACACCTCGAATACTGGCGCAGCCGTCTGCAAGGAGCCGTTACCGGCCTGAACCTAAAAACAGCCGTCCCCGCAACCGGCAACAGCATCCCACAGGTAGAATGGCTGCAACTCAGTTTCGACCACACCTTCCATCAACAAATTTCTGCCTTTGCCAGAACCCACCACGCCTCTATTTTCAGCGTGTTTTACACCGCCATCGCCAGCGTGCTGCAAAAAGAGGGCGATTTACAAGAAATCGTTATCGGCACCTCAGCTTCCGGCCGTACCGACCCAAATTACTTTGACACCGTCGGCTACTTCACCACCATGGTGGCTCACCGTATCCGTTTTAGTCCGCATCAGACATTCGATTCCCTGCTAGCTGCCACCAGCCAGCAAATCAACGAATCCATGGAATATGCAGATATCCCGATAAACTATATCCAGCAAGCCATCGGCATCCCCGATAATCAGGGCTTAATGTTTGACGTATACATCCACATCCACTCCGGCAACGCCCTCAACGGTGAGCTCAACACCCCACAGGGTACGGTTCCCTACCGGCAAATACTGCCCGAACGCAATGAATCCATGTTTGGCCTGCATTTCGAAATCATGGAAAACCTCATCAACAACCAGCCCAGCCTGAGCATGATCATCACCTATCAGACACACCGCTTCCCGAGCGCATTAGTCCAACGCATTGCCGCTGAAATACAACAGTTATTGCTGCAATTGGCCGCTCAGGCTGTCATCAAAGCTGGTCGCTAAACCAAAGTCCCAAAACAATAAAGTGCTTAAATCTACTTTAAGCACTTTATTGATATTATTTTCTAACACTAATGCTGCATCTTCTGCTGCACCTGTCGCACCACATCCTGTATCGTCTTACAACGCAGCAGCAACGGCGCCTCAAGCTTAATATCAAACTGCTCTTTAATCCGGTCAGCCACCTGCATCAATTGTTTCAGTCGCATGCCCATCGCTAGAATCTCAGTGTGTCCAGTGATATTTTCGGTACTGGCAGCCGATTGCGAGTGGAAGTCGTGGAAAATAGCCACAATATCCGCAGCCAGAGTCTGCTCCTGCACTGAAGTGGTCTCAGCCTGCGGTGCAGACGGATACAACTGTTCCTGTGCCATTTGCTGAACCAGCTTGCGGTCAATTTTCACATTGCGTGTTAGCGGAATTTCCTCAACCGCCAGCCAGCGTGTCGGAATATGTGATTTAGGCAGGCTCAACAGCAGATGTTCTTTCAACGCCAAAATATCCACATCCTCCATCCCCGCCGGCAGCTTATACACGGCCACCAGTTCCTGCATCGCTGTTACCGGATGCGTACAGCCCACCACCACACTATCGGCTAGGCCGCCGGATTTAGCCAGCACCGCTTCCACCTCTGCCGCCGAAATCCGTACTCCCTTAATCTTCAAATAACCTTGCGTACGCCCCGCAAAAATAATATTGCCATCCTCACGGATATAGCCCAGATCACTCATACGTAATGCAACTTTTCCGCCTGCGCAGTCCAGTGGCACAAAATCATTGGTCAGCATCTGCCCATTAAGCAGATAACCATTGGATAGATTCACACCTGACATATACATTTGCCCCACCTCACCAAGCGCACACGGCTGCAATGCTTCGTCCAGAATATAGTAACGGTTGTGTGGCAAAGCCTGACCATAAGGAATCACATCCACATCTTGTGCTGTTATTTCATGCCAGATACTCCAGATAGTGGTTTCCGTCGGCCCCCCCAGCGAAAACAGACGAGCCTGTGGTACTTGCTGGCGTAAATACTCAATCAGAGCAGGCTTAATATAATCACCTCCCTGTGCCACCAGCCGCAACGATTGTAATTGCTCCGGCCGTGCCACACTGCACAGCATATCCACAATTGCCGGTACACTCACCCACACTGTAATCTTGTGTTCGGCCACCAGCTCAGCCCATGCACACGCATCCTTCACCTGCATTATTGTCGGTACTACCAGCGTTGCTCCCTGAGCCATCGCCGCAAACACATCGAATACCGACATATCATGATGAAATGGCGTTACCGCCATCAACACATCTTCCTGCCGCACTTGCCACCTGTCGATTGTGTGTTCGAGCACATTCGCCGTAGCCTGATTATTCAGAACCACACATTTCGGCACCCCCGTACTGCCGGAAGTATACAAATAATAAGCCGCACTTCTGTCCAGCCGGTAGCGGCATTCCGCCATCGGCATTAACGGAGCTGACGGTAGCTCATCCAGCACAATACATTGCCGACCAGCAATATGCGCTTGTGCAATCACGACATCAACCTCACTATTGTCGAGCAAATACATACGCCGTGCCGGTGGTGCGTCCATATCCACCGGTAACCAAATAATGCCCAGCAGCGCGCATGCCACCACCGCATACACATGCTCCGCGCTTTTAGGCAGACACACCGCCACCACCGCGCCAGCTTGTAAATCTTTTTGTTGCAATGCCTGCATGAATCTGGCCACCTGTTCACCCATCTGTGGATAACTAATGGCCTGACCAGCATAAAAGAGTGCCGTTTTATCCACCGCACCCGCAAACAAATTACGCCGGATACGGTCTAAAAAATCAAACACCTGCTCCCCTGTACCCTCTGTATGCAATCCGTCCGGTACATAGTCATCTGATGCAGAAGGGTAGGGTTGTTGTAGCGCGGCTTGGTCAGATTGCATATCAATTTCTCCCATTATCGTGAAAACACAGTGGCAGCCATCAAGCATTGCCCGCTCAGTTAACTGCCTGCAGACAAACACATTCTATACATGATTAACGCTTTTTAAAAGATAATAATAATTATTTTCATTTATAAATATCGGTATGATTTATAAATATTTTTCTAATCGTATCTGATTGTCAGATATATCTTGTCAAACTCAGCAGGTAATAATTGCCAGACGCAGAAGAGTAGGGACAAATTGGCTGAAAGAGCAGATTTGTATAAAACATAAACAGCCGCAAACATTTAGCAGGAATAAATCACAACAATATTTTTGTTGCTCCTTATTCTAAGTATACATATAATAAGTTTACTTATTAAAAAGGGAAAACAATGGACAAAATAGCAATCACTTTCACTTTGCCAACCACAGCTACACCAGAAAAAATCTGGCCTTACTTCACTGAAATCGCATTAAGACAGCAGTGGGAAACCGATCTAGAAGAATTTCGCCTCACAGGCGAACTCAAAACCGGCGTACAGGGCATGTTTAAAATTCAGCATATGCCCGCAATGCCTGTAACACTTTCAAAAGTCATAACCAATCAGGAATTTACTGAAGAATTTAATATGCCCGATATCGGCTTATTATATTTTTCCCATCAGATAGTGCAGCTATCAAAAGACCAATATGCCTTAAAAGCTGAAATTGCGCTCATTCCTGATGAAAAACTTGATGATGCCGCAACTCGTGATTTTCTAAAACAAATCTCTGATGATATTATGGACAAAGCATACGCATTGAAACATCTCGTCGAGAACTAAAAAATGAGTCAGGACAATAAATTTCATACACAATTTACCAAAGATAGCGATTCAATTGGTTTTGTTTTCATGAAAACTTATTCGTCCTGGCACAACCAAATAAAAAATTGTCTCAAACAGCAGCACATCACCCATCCCCAGTTTATCGTACTGGCCACACTTGCCTATTTGTCACAATATGAGCAAGAAATCACACAAGTCTTACTCGCCGATAAAACCAATATCGACGTCATGACCATCTCACAGATACTGGAAAATCTAGAAAAAAAAGACTATATCATCCGCAGCGTTTCCAGCAGAGACAGCCGTGCCAAATCCATTACCCTCACACCAGCCGGCTTCGACAAGGCCAATCAAACCGTGCCTCTAGTCGAGCACATAGACCAGCAGTTTTTCGCGGCATTAGGGAAAAATAAAAACCGCTTCCATCAGATGCTTTTAGCCCTGTTGAAAGTTTAAAACTAAGTTTTCTTCGGTTTACTTTAACTATAGTAGACTTAAAATGTTAATTATACCAACATCATTTATATGGCAATTGGCTGATATTGCCAATCATTGTTTCCCCAAATTATAGAAAAATTTGCCACAATTATGATCAAAGATTGATTTATATTTGAATAAAAATTGTTTTATTGAATACAAAAAAATAACCGCTCTTGGCGGTTATTAATGGTGGCCAGAGGCAGGATCGAACTGCCGACACACGGATTTTCAGTCCGTTGCTCTACCGACTGAGCTATCTGGCCATCGGGGAAGAGTGCGCATTAAACCAGATATTAGCGTGCTTGGCAAGTATTTTATTGGTTTGGTTGTTTATATGATTGTTTCTGTAACAGAAAAATCTGATTCATGACATTTTGCCTGCTATATTGGCAGCCAATGCTCCACTCTAAATGCTTTCTAGGTCTGGTTTTTGGTTAATAGTGGACGGGTAAACGGAGCTGTATTAAGGTAAGCATTTTTTATCACAAAGGCGAAACAGATGCAGGGCGAAGATAAGCCGCAATGGTTAAATGGCTGGTGGCAGCAATGTACGCATACACCGTCGCCGAATTTTAGTCCCCGCCCGCAGCCGGCCGATATATCGCTAATTGTGTTACATAATATTTCCCTGCCACCCTTTGAATACGGACAGGAAGCAGTACAGCGGCTGTTTACCAATCAGATTAAAGCGGATGAACCGGATGATTTTATGCGCTCGCTTACTGCTTTGCGCGTATCCAGTCATTTCTTGATTGAGCGCAGTGGTGCTTTAGTGCAGTTTGTATCCTGTGATGATGCAGCATATCAGGCGGGCGTATCGCGGTTTGAGGGGCGAGAAGGCTGTAATGCGTTTTCGATTGGTATTGAGCTTGAAGGCTGCGATTTTGAGCCGTTTACAGAGTTTCAATATGCACAGCTAATTGAGTTATTGCAAGCATTATGTGTCCGTTATCCGATACGCGCAATTACTGGTCATCAGCATGTGGCGCCGGGACGTAAGTCTGACCCAGGGCATTTTTTTCAGTGGCCGCGGCTCTGTGAGCATCATTTGCCAGTAATAACGGATTATCAATGGCCTTTGTAGCTTAAAGCTGCCTGTGGGTGGTATTTTTGGTTATAATTCCGGTTAACTGTTAATTAAATTGCGGCTTTCGCAAATTGTCTAGTAGGAATGTAATGAGTGATTCTGTATTGATTGTGCTGGTGGTGGGTGCAGCCATTATTCTGGCGGTACTGGCCTATAATATTTATCAGGAAAGCCAATACCGCAAGCAGTTGCGTGATCAGTTTGGTCATGCCAATAAAGATGCTTTACTGGACAGTCAGGTAAATTCAGTACGCGATGGTGCAGAAGCACAGTCGGTGCTGAATACCAAAGCCATGGTGCCAGAGCCTGAGGAGGATAAAGCTGCAGATGCTGTGGCGGCGCAGGCTGAAACCATATTTACCGGTGAAAACGTCGTGCCCGAAGCCTCTGAAGAGCTGGCAGCGGAAGAAGAAATCATTGAGGCGGTAGAGCCTGTGCCGGCAGCGGATTCTGAAGAGATTGCAGCAGGGAATACATCTGAACGTGCCCCGATGGTGCCATTATCACGTACTGTTGCAGTAAAAGGACGTAAAACTTTGCTGGACGTACACGATATGTCCAAACAGCCACTGCCATGGTTTGATGTTCGTTTTGATTATCTGGCTTATATTGCTTTGTACGAACCGAAAGAATTGCATGCTATGCCGCGCTTGAGCAGCCGTTCCCGTTTTAGGCTGGTGGGCTGCACCATGGACGACCGGTATCAGATAGCCGAGCCGATTCCTAGTGTTTACTATCAGGGATTTGTGGTTGGTTTACAGGCAATCAGTCGTAGCGGTCTGCTGACCCATGAAGAGCTGGCGCATTTTGGTGAACAGGCAAATCGCTTCGCTGAGCAGATGGATGGTCAGTTATTGTTAACTGATATTAACACTTTCCTCGATGTGGCGCGGCCGCTCGATGAGCTGTGCGCCCGTGTTGATCAGACCATTGCCATTCATCTAGTATCGCGTAGCAATGTTAGTGGAATGGAATTGCGCACGGCGGTGGAAAAACAGGGATTTGAGCTTGGGCACGATGGGGCGTTCTTTTATGCCGGTAGTGATGGTGAACCTTTGTTTAATATTGTTACCTTGGATAACACGCCGTTTACATCCACTTTGTTAGCAAATCAAAATTATCGTGGATTCAGTATGTTATTTGATATAGTACATATACCGAACGGCGAAAAATGTTTTGATCAGTTTATGGATATGGCAGTTAAGCTTTCTAGTCAGCTGGGTCTGGATCTGGTTAATGATAAAGTGGAAGAATTATCCACTGAATGGCTGCGAGAAGTGCGCCGTTATGTGATTGACCGGCAGAAAGAAATGAAGCAAGTTGAGCTGGACCCCGGAAGTGAACTGGCAAAAAGACTGTTTTCCTGATATTGCCTGAGATTTTAATTAAAGAAGAGATGGCAAGCCGCAGAATGGGGTTTGCCATTTTTTTTAGCTGCTTTAAGGAAAGACTGCTATGGATTCAGTAAGCGAACAGCAAATAATTGATTTAACTGCACTGCTTAATCGCTATGCCCATGAGTACTATGATTTGGATGCGCCTACTGTCCCAGATGCTGAATATGACCGGCTGTTTCGACAGTTACAAGCATGGGAAGAACAGTATCCGCAATGGCGCCAACCAGACAGCCCAAGCAGACGTGTGGGTGGGCAGGCGCAGCAAAAATTTACTGCAGTGGTGCATCAGATTCCAATGTTATCGCTGAATAACGCATTTTCACCGCTGGACGATAATAATAAGTTTGACCACAGCGAAATGTATGCTTTTGATAAGCGTGTGCGTGATGGTCTGGGTGCTGAGCCTGATTATATTGTGGAACCGAAATTTGATGGTCTGGCCATCAGTCTACTTTATCGGGACGGCTTATTGATACAGGCTTCTACTCGTGGCGATGGCTATACGGGCGAAGACGTAACCGAAAACGTACGCACCATTATCAATATTCCTTTGCGCCTGCAAGAAAACGATGTACCCAGTGTGCTCGAAGTGCGGGGTGAGGTGCTGATGCTGAAAGCCGATTTTGAGCGGCTCAATGCGCACCAGCAGGCAGAAAATCTGAAAACTTTCGCCAATCCGCGTAATGCCGCCGCCGGCAGTTTGCGCCAGCTTGACCCAAAAATTACCGCGCAACGACGCCTGCATTTCTATGCTTATGGTGTGGCACAACTGGATGAACGCTTTGCCGTAGCAAGTCACAGTGAAGAATTAGCTTTAATGGCTCGGTTGGGCTTAACCATTCCGCCGCAAGATACTTTATGTTACCACGCCAATATCGAAAAAATACTTGCCTTTTATGAACATATTTATCAGGTGCGTGCTGATTTACCATTTGGTATCGATGGTGTGGTGATTAAAGTTGATAATCTGGCACAGCAGGACAAACTGGGCTATGTGGCACGCGCGCCGCGCTTTGCTATTGCGCAAAAATTTCCAGCTGAGGAAATGTTGACTACGGTAGAAGCCATTGATGTGCAGGTGGGAAGAACCGGTGCGGTAACACCGGTGGCGCGATTGACGCCGGTATTTGTTGGCGGTGTGACCGTGACAAATGCTACATTACATAATGAAGGTGAGGCTCAGCGCAAAGATGTGCGCGAGGGTGATACCGTAATAGTGCGCCGTGCCGGTGATGTAATACCGGAAATTGTATCGGTGGTGCTGGCACAGCGGCCGATGGTGGAACAACAAACCGATTTAATCACACCTGCAGAAGCAGTACCAAAGTATCCGCCATTTCGTATGCCGGAGCATTGTCCAGTTTGTGGTCATGAAATTGTGCGCGAAGAGGGCGAAGCAGTAGCGCGCTGTAGTGGCGGCATGCTGTGTCAGGCACAGCGGGTACAGGCGCTGATTCACTTTGCATCACGCCGTGCCATGGATATCGAAAATCTGGGCGAGCGCCAAATTGAATTGCTGGTAGCTCAGAAACGCGTTCACCATTTTGCTGATGTCTATCATCTGCAACTAGATGATTTACTGGCGATGAAGCAGCAGGCTAAACAGGAAGCGGCCAATAGTGAAGAGTCTGCGGCAGATGAGCTTGCCTTATCTACAACCGGTAAAGCGGCCAAGCAGCAGCCTTCCAAATGGGCTGAAAATATTCTCGCAGGCATTCAGGCTAGCCGTCAGCGCCCGCTTGCTAATCTTATCTATGCTTTAGGTATTTTTCATGTGGGCGAACGTACAGCCAAACAATTGGCACAGGCTTTTGGTGATCTGACTACACTAACACAGGCTACCGAGCCTTTATTGGCCTGTTTGCCAGATATAGGCAGTGTAGTAGCACATTCTGTGGCTTATTTTTTCAGTCAGAAAGATCAAACCAGCCAGTTAAAGGAATTGCTTGCTGCTGGTGTGCAACCTCAGCCGGAAACCCGTCGTTTGCCACTGCAAGATTATTTTATTCCTGAGCGTATACTCGCGCGTTTACCAGGAGCAAATCTGACTGAGTCGAGAGCACAAAAATTATGGCAACTGGCCGGTATGGACTGGGCTAAGCTTTTTACCGATAAAGCTTTACCCGAAAGCTGGCAGCTGTGGTGTGCTGAACCACAAAATCATGAATTATTAAAACAAACCATAACTTTATGTGAGCAGTTGCTTGCCGTTCAGCCGGAACAAATTACATCAGCAGCCAATGAAGCCATAGCCGGTAAAACCTTTGTGCTTACTGGTACTTTACCTAGCTGGTCGCGCGATGTGGCACAGCAGCATATTGAAGAATGTGGCGGAAAAGTAAGTGGCAGTGTGTCAAAGAAAACCGATTTTGTAGTGGCTGGAGCAGATGCGGGCAGTAAGCTGGCCAAAGCGGAAGCACTTGGTGTTACCATATTAGATCAAAGCGCATTGATGACCATGTTGGGAATAAAAGAATAGAACTGATGAAAATACAACCAATTCGTAAATGTGTATTTCCGGTGGCGGGGATGGGTACCCGCTTTTTACCGGCTACTAAAGCCAGCCCTAAAGAAATGCTACCGATTGTAGATAAACCACTGATTCAGTATGCAGTTGAAGAAGCAGTGGCAGCCGGCTGTACCGAGCTGGTTTTTATTACCGGCCGTAATAAACGTTGTATTGAAGACCATTTCGACAAAGCGTATGAGTTAGAAACCGAGCTGGCATATCGTAACCAAAATAAACTACTAGATTTTGTGCAGGATATTTTGCCACCCAATGTTACCTGTCTGTATATCCGGCAGCCTTCAGCACTGGGGCTGGGACACGCTGTATTATGCAGCCGTGCGGCTATCGGTAAAGAGAATTTTGCCGTAGTTCTGGCTGATGACCTGATAGATGCCCAGCCGGGAGCATTAAGCCAGATGATGG
Source organism: Snodgrassella sp. B3837 (assembly GCF_026535955.1). Classification (NCBI taxonomy): domain Bacteria; kingdom Pseudomonadati; phylum Pseudomonadota; class Betaproteobacteria; order Neisseriales; family Neisseriaceae; genus Snodgrassella; species Snodgrassella sp. B3837. Next base: position 70,944 of record NZ_JAFNPI010000010.1, on the reverse strand, counting down.
AGGTTTATTATCGTACTGGCTGTAATGTACTGGGCGTGGAAAATATTGACCCGCAGCAGACAGGTGCATATGGCATCGTGGAAATCGCCCGTGAAGATACGGATGATTATATCCAGAGCATCGTCGAAAAACCACATCCTGATGATGCACCTTCACATCTAGGTGTAGTAGGGCGCTATATTTTGTCTGCACGGGTATTTGATTTTCTGACAAATCTACCGCGTGGTGCTGAAGGTGAAATTCAGCTTACGGACGCAATTGCCCGCCTGCTAACTGAGCAGAAGATGATTGCGTATGCATTCAGCGGCACCCGCTATGATTGCGGTGATAAGCTTGGTTATCTTGAGGCTACCGTAGCTTATGGTTTGAAACATCCTTTAGTTGGGGAAGACTTCCGGAAGCTATTGCAACAAATGGTTTGTTAATTATTTCAATAGCCGGCCTGTATCAGGTTTTGCTCCCAGGCCGGTTATGATAATCACGTTATTTAATTCAGACACCAGTTAGAGTAAATATCTATTTCTAAATTCCGGTAGCTAAAAGGTTTTAACAAGATCAGTTTTTTATTTGTTCCCAACTTATATCATATTTAGCCAGATATTTTTTCAGTCTGTCAGCATCATTGGCACGCTGTTTCTGCGCTCGTGACACCGCAAACAGATAGCGGCCCGCTTCAGATAAAGTTCGGCTTTTGCGGCATACTTCCAGCACTTTTTCTAATTGATAGCGGTCAAATTCATCTAATTTAGCCGGAATCAGCGCATCGTTAGTTGTGCGTTGCTGCCAGTGCTGCTGTAAACGCTGGATTTCATCTTCAACCTGTACCAAAGTAATATTTCCTTGGGTGGCTAACGTCGCCATGCGGGTAATGGACGCAGTAAGCTCGCGGAAATTGCCTGTCCACATAGCAGTAGCCGACGTGGCAAAATTCACATAACGGCTTCTAGATTGCTGATTAAAGCGCGGCATGGTGCCATATTCCTGTGCAAAGCGCGCCAGCTCAAAATCAATATTTGGCTCTATATCTTCCTTGCGTTCCGCCAGACTGGGCAATTGATAGCTCCATAAATTAATGCGCGCGTACAAATCTTCTCTAAACTTACCTTCCGCAATAGCCTGCTTTAAATCTCTATTGGTACCGGCAATCAACTGAAACTGACTGGATACCAGCTTATCCGAACCGAGCGGATAAAATTGTTTTTCCTCAATCGCTTTCAGCAGAATAGCCTGCTCATCCAGCCCCAGTTCGCCAATTTCATCCAGAAACAGCAAACCATTATCCGCCTGTTTCAGTAAGCCGCTTCTGGCCGTAATGGCACCCGTATACGCCCCTTTGCTGTGACCGAACAAAGTAGACATCGCATTATCGCCGCTCAGCGTAGCACAATTAATTTCCACAAACTGCCCGCTTAACTGATGTTGATTCAGCTTAAGCTGGTAAATTTGCTTAGCCAGAAATGATTTACCCGCACCAGTAGGGCCACACAGCAGAATAGGTGCATGTGAGCGGCTGGCTACCTGTTCTATTTCAGTAATTAATTGATTGTAATGTTGATTTCGCGTGGCAATACCAGATTTAAGTAACTCAGTCGCCTGACTGGCATACTGCTGGAAACGAGTCAGAATCTGGTCGTAGCGGTGTAGATTCAAATCAATAATATTAATTTGCCCTCTACTGCACAGATGCTGGTGTTCTTCAGCTACAGGCAACACATTTTCCGCCTTGGCTGTATTTTTTTCAGGAGGGGAAGATTGCAACAATCTAGCCGGATAAAAGCGTGATTCAGCCAACAAAAACCAGCAAATCTGCATCACATGCGTACCCGTAGTGATGTTTAAAAAATAATTCTCCGCTTCAGCATCAAACTGATAACTTTTGGCTAAATCCAATAAACAGGTATACACCTCTTCAAAATCCCACGGGTCGCGTATCTGTACCTCTACCGGATTTACCTGAGTTTGCGGCGCAATTGTGTGAATATCCTGCACAATTTCAGTCAGTAATCTCTTATCACAGGCTATATACAACAGCTCAAGGCGTGAAACCGGCAATTCTGGATGATTGCAGACATCAACCGTTGGCCGCCAACGCTCCCAGCGTTTTCTCCCCTTGCCGCGCTGGTCTAGAACATTACCCAAAAAGCCAAAAACAACGTTTCTCTTATTCATCTCATCTTTCTTATCATTTATAAATATACATAAAATTATATATAAAAATATAAAAAAAAGAATGTATTTTATACGATAAAAATGAGCATAAAAACTTAAAAGATATTTATTTAAATATTAAAAATAATTACTTATAAATTTTATTTCAAAAAAATTTCCACTTGGTACAGAAATTGCAATAAGAATGGTGTCTGTCATACAGACTGTCTGATAGGGCAGTCAGGTGCATAGCGAATGTAGCCAGAACAGGTACAAACCAGCTCAATTACATTATCAACATGTATTTCTGCGTAGAACAGACAACTCCTCACAACGGAGAATATTTGAATAGCTCAGTGGTAGAGTAATTGGACCAGATCCAATTTGTAGCAGGTTCGATTCCTGTTTCAAATCCTTGTCATAAAACTTTGTTGTAAAAAGCAATACCAGCCAGTAAACAGCAATAAGCTAGTAGTTAAAGCTTAGGCACAGGAAAAACCGATTAACCGGACAAAATCAGCTTAAGATGATTTATCCGGATAAAAAAACCGGATAGCAGGCAAAAAATTAAAAAAGCATAAACAGGCAGTTTCTAGCTTATGCAGCTTAATCTTTCCCCTGTTATTTCGTTAATTAATCCGTTTGAATGTGTTCATCCTGTTTGCTGGCTGCCTCAACAGGAGAATTAAAATGTTGACCATCATAAATGTAAAAAAGGGTGAACTGGCCATAGTCAGAAAACGCGGAGAGATTGATAACATCATCACCGCAGGCCGTCATTTTTTTTGGAATCCCTTTTCCGTACTAACCTTTACACAGGTAGATTTGGCTGATATACAAATCGAGCCGGACACCGCCAACAAACTCATCAATTTTTATCCACAACTGGTAGAAAAATATTGCCATCACGTCAGCCTAGCAGCGGATGAAATAGTCCTGCGCTATGAAGAAGACAAACTGGTAGAAATAATAATGCCCACTACCAAAACAGTGTACTGGCAGAGTTATAAACCACAATTACTAAAAAAAGTGACTTTGCAACAAGGTTACCGCTTGCCGGATGAAATAGCCCTAGAGCTTATTGAGGCTAAAAATACCGGTAAAGTAATAAAAGGCTTAAACACTCTAACCCTGCATTATTTTACTGACGAACAGATTGGTACCCTGTTTGTGGATAACCAATTTGTGCAGATTATTCCGCCCAAATCCGTATTCGGCATGTGTGAATTTAAACATAAACTGATACTGGGCAAATTCAAATTACAGGATAGCCACATTAACGACGTACTGGCAGCATCGATAGAGCAGAACGCACCAGCACAAATGGCACAATTTTGCGTGCAGATGCAGGTGGGCGCCAATCAGGCCGGCTTACGATTTGAAGATGATTTATTGGTAGAAATCCTGCCACCGGGTACCAAACGCCTATATTGGCAGAATAACTGCAAGCAACACATGCAGACCATAGAACTAAGCGATGGCTATCAATTGTCTGAACAAATGGTGCAGCAGCTATTACAGCCCAAATTGCGCCATAAAGAAGTGCAGGGAGACAGCAGCGTACTGATTGCCCAAGTACCGGCCTATCACCTTGGAGTACTGAAAGTAAATGGCAAAGTGGAAAAACTGCTGGATGCGGGTATCACCGCCTACTGGCGTTTCAACCGTGAAATCAGCGTTGACATCGTCGATACACGCTTGCAGACCAAAGAAATATCCGGTCAGGAAATACTCACCCGCGACAAAGTCAATCTGCGTATCAATCTAGTGGCCAACTGGTGCTACACCGATGTATTAACCGCCTATGCCAAAGTTGCACAGCCGACGGATTTGTTGTACCGACAACTGCAATTTGCACTGCGCGAAGCGATTGGCACACGCACACTGGATGAATTACTGGAAAACAAAACAGTAATCGATGAAGTAATAAATGCTCATATGCAAACAAATATGGCGGGCTATGGCATCGAAACCGTAAGTGTCGGCGTCAAAGACATCATACTGCCGGGAGACATGAAAATCATACTTTCGCAGGTAGTGGAAGCAGAAAAAGCGGCACAGGCCAATGTCATTCGCCGGCGTGAAGAAACTTCCGCCACCCGCTCCCTGCTTAATACCGCCCGCGTAATGGAAAACAATCCAGTGGCCCTGCGTTTAAAAGAAATGGAAACACTCGAACGCATCGCCGAACGCATTAACAAAATTTCCGTAGTTGGCGGACTGGATCAGATATTGCATGGATTAATTAATATCCAACCAAAAATATAGAAAACAAAAACACAAAATCATGCCATCAACCATGGCATGATAAAACCATGGAATAAAAATGACTCAATATAATTTGTTGCAAGCGGAAAATGCAAAACCAATCAAAATGTGGACACAAGGCGTATTAGTCGAAGATGAAGCCAAAAACCAGCTAATCAAAACAGCCCAATTACCATTTATCTTTAAACATATTGCCGTCATGCCCGATGTCCATATCGGTAAAGGCTCGACTATCGGAAGTGTTATCCCAACCATGGGTGCAATTATTCCGGCTGCCGTGGGCGTAGATATCGGCTGCGGCATGATTGCCGTGCAAACCTCTTTAGTCGCAACTGATTTGCCCGATAATTTATTGCCTTTGCGTCAAGTTATCGAAAAAGCCGTGCCACATGGCATGACCACCAAATACCGTGGACGAGATAACGGTAGCTGGCAAAATCCACCACCAATTGTTAATCAATACTGGCAGCAACTGTTACCGGGTTTTGAAAAATTAACCGCAAAATATCCACGCTTCTTAAAAACCAAGAATCACAAACATCTAGGTACACTGGGTACCGGCAACCATTTTATCGAAATCTGTCTCGATGAAACCGATAGCGTGTGGATAATGTTGCATAGCGGTTCACGAGGCATAGGCAATGCTATCGGCAACTTTTTTATCGAATTAGCTAAAAAAGATATGGAAGTGCATATCAGAAATTTACCCGATATAGATCTGGCTTATCTTCAGGAAGGGACAGAGCATTTTCAAGATTATGTTGAGGCCGTACATTGGGCACAGGAATTTGCGAGGCTAAACCGTGAAGCCATGATGCATAACGTTATCGCCGCAATGCGCAAAATCATCACCAAACCATTTACTACACACCTATCCGCTGTTAACTGTCACCACAACTACGTGCAAAAAGAACAGCATTTTGGTGATGAGATTTTTATTACCCGTAAAGGGGCAGTATCAGCGCGTAAAGGCGAACTGGGCATCATACCGGGTTCAATGGGCACCAAAAGCTATATCGTGCGGGGATTAGGTAATGAAGAAAGTTTTTACTCTTGTTCACATGGAGCAGGAAGAATAATGAGCCGAACCGATGCAAAAAAGCAATTTACTATAGACGACCAAATCAAAGCCACCGCCCACGTTGAATGCCGTAAAGACGCAGATGTAATCGATGAAATACCCATGGCTTACAAAGATATCGATGCCGTCATGACCGCCCAAAAAGAACTAGTGGAAATCGTGCATCAATTACGGCAGGTAGTGTGCGTAAAAGGATAAAACGCATCAAGGAGAAATCCTCGATATCAATAAAATATCGAATATCACCAACCTTGATACTGTTAATAGATAGCCTGATGCAAGCAAGGTTTTGCTTATACGCACAACTGTACGATAACTGCTATTTCCAATAAGTTATTGGATAATAAAGTAAAATATAACAGCATTTTAATATTTATCTTATTTGTTATGTTTGTGCAAAATCTACACAAATAAAATTATTCGGAGAGTAAATATTGTACAGAGAAGAAAATTTTCCAATTAAGTAGTAACTCAATAAAAAATATTGTGAATAATCATTTTGAAAGAAGTAATAATGTCTACATTAAAGAACCCATTATTAAAGAATGCAGTTGAATCTATCCAGATTGGCCTAGAAGATTATCAAGACATAGATAAAGATCCACGTAGAGAGTTATCCTCTATACGAAATATCTACGCGGGGATTTTACTTCTCTATAAATATAAATTACAGCAACTAAGTCCTGATGGTTCAAATGAAGTATTACTTAAATCAAAAATTGTTCCTCAACAGAATGCTAAAACAGGCCTTATTTCTTTTAAAGGAAGTGGAAAAAGAACAGTTAATGTGCATGAAATAATAGAACGATTTGAGGAATTAAATATTTCAATTAATAAGGATAATCTAAAAGCGTTAGGGGATGTACGTAATGATACTGAGCATTATTATGTGCAACAAACTGGAATAAATGTAAAAGAAGTTATTACAAAGGCTTTTCATCTATTTACCGAATTTTGTCCTTATATTAAACGTGAACCAGTTAATTTATTAGGTAAACATTACTGGGAAATTATGCTTAACGTTTCAACAATTTATGATGAAGAAAGGCAGAAGTGTTTAGAAAATTTGAAAACAGTTTCATGGAAGTATAAAGAGGTTAAAAATAATATTGAAAAATTAAGATGTCTACATTGTTATTCAGAATTAATTCTAGCAATTGATGTCCACAAAAAAGAAAACTCAGATTTTCGGTGTAAAGCTTGTGGTAAAACGTCTACATATAAAGATATGATAGGCTCATCAATTGCTAATGCTCTAAACTGTTATCATAAAATTGCTAAGGGTAATGAGGAATCAAGTACAGACCTTTGCCCAATGTGTTGCTATGATTCTTATTCGCTTGTTGAGAGGCGATGCCTAGCATGTCACTGGGAACTGGAATATAATTATTGTAATGTTTGTGATGCAGATTTAACTTTAGATGAACAAGAATTAAATGGTTTATGTAGTTATTGTTCATACAAAATTGAAAAAATCATGAATGAATAAAATTTTGTAGAGTTATAATTTGCCCAACAAATTTCTGCTATTTCGGTTAAATTGTTATTCATAATATATTTGATACTTCTACTAAAGCATTTTAAGTTTAATTCAACAATTTATTGATAGCAAAATATCTTTGCTATCAATAAATTGTGTTTCAAAATTTTTATCTTTTATTAGTTCGAATTTTATGTAAAATAAAGCCCTTTTAAAATAGTTGCTTAATTATATAAAAATTTAGATGTTGTGTAGGCCAAGTAAAATGAGTTGCTCGAAATTAAGCACCAACATTAGCAAGTATTACAGCAATTATATGTAAGGGTCTATATTCCTCCTTTTTATATTGTGTTCTTTATAGTGGTTTTTAATTTGACTGAAAATAGCGTAACAATAAAGTGAATAGTGCTTTAGAACAAGAATCTAAAATTGTAATACTATTTTTACTTCCTATAGTTACTAATATAACTATATCGAATCAGGTAAGTACCAGTCTATTAAATTACGAATATCTTCAGGACAGTCTGCAAGGCTAGGGGTATCAAAAATAATTTCATCTTCTGTAATGTGGGAAACATAATTTTCCAGTGTAACAATTTGTTCAGCGGAAAATCCATATCTTAAAAATAAAATATGCTTTGGATTAAATGTTCCATACTTAAACAAATTTATAATATTTAATGCACGATCATCTTTATTAATATTGTGGTAGTTTTGAAATGCACCACAAAATACATCAGAAAGCGAATACGATATCACCGTATCTAAATAATCATAAGTATCAAAAACAACTGTATCATAACTAATATTTTTAGCTTGTATGTTATTCTCGAAAAGAGAAAACTCCTTTAAATTCTTTGAAGGCAGTCTATGAGCCGGCTGTGAAAATTCTGGAGGCTCTTCACGGTTTTTACCACGTTTAGATATATTGTTATATCTTATACTTACAATTTGTTTAAAAGAACGATTCTGCATTAAATGCAAAATAATTGCAATCGCATTACTAAAAACTCTATCTTCGGCTTTATTTAGTTCACGATTCAATGATATTTGAAATATTTTTTGAAATGATTCTTTTATTAAGCTACGCTTTCTAGCGTTTTCTTTTCCTAGTAAGTTTGAACCTAAATTTTCTGAATTATCATAAATAAGATCTAGAATCAATATTATTATGTCTAATGTAGTTTGATTAGATAACCTTTCAATTTTTGATTGAGGAAGATTCAATTCATCGTTAAAACTCTCATTTAAAATTGATTCGATAAGTTCCTTATTATCAACATCTACATTAATTTCAGTTTCTAAAATAGATTCTTCTGATAATTGATAATCAGTATTTAAACGAGTTGCCACCAACTTAGCATTTTCTGTATAAACATAACCATAATCAAATTTAGGACTATCAGTTAACCGTCCACTTCTGCCGATTAAATTCTTAAATGCTAAAGCGCGATGCTTTTCTGTCGTATCAGACATTCGTAAATTATCAAGCCAGACGATATCAAAAGGCATATTGATGCCTTGGGCTAACGTACTAGTTGCAAAACAGATTTTTGCAAATCCTAATCTTATAAACTTTTCTACCAAAAATCTTACTTCTAAAGGTACAGAACCATGATGGATAACAACCCCTTTTTTTAATAAATACACCAATGTAGATTGATGCGATGGATTTGCTCCTATTAAATTTTCAACCCTAGCAATAATGTCTAAAGCTTTTTGCTCAGTAACTTCCGTTAGCTTTTTGATATAGTCTGAATAATTATCCAAATATTTTCCATTGTATAAGGATTTTTTACTGACAAATATCAAAATAGTTTTACTTCTATCAAACGCAAAATCTCTAAAGCTTCCATCAAACTCGATACAATTTTTTAACTGATGACCATCTTTAATATTGGGTGAAAAATAATAATCTCTTCCATTTTTATGTTTTTGGATAAAGATTTTTCCTACTGTATTATGCTTATATGAATAGGTAAAAGCATCTTCATCTGATAATGAATGTTTTTTAATTTGTGCTTCTGGATTATCTATAAATGGATGAGCAAATATAAGTTTGGCAGAAGGAAATATTTTTTCAACCCGACGCACTAATACATCAAACTTAACGCCTCTTTCTTTTTCTTCTGATATTTGCGCCTCATCAAAAAAAAATAATGTTATGTTAGGTGTTTCTTTTTGTGTAAATAATTCTCTAGCTCGTTCTGGTGTTAATATGAATATTCTTCTTAAGTTTCTTGATTTAAATACATATTCAACAAAGGGCAAAATCATAACACTTTTATCATTTTCAAAGTGTTTTTTCATCGTTTCAATATATTCTGCAATTAATGCACGCGAAGGAACGACAATAACAACATCACCATTTGTTTCATAAATATGATGTTTAATCGAAAAAGATTTTCCTGCACTGGTAGGGGCTGAAATAGAAATATATTTTTTTGAATTAATAGCATATCGTATGCTTGCTTGTACGGGAGTTAAATAATTATTATATTGTTCTTGATAAAGTTCACCTATTTGAGCTAAAACAAAAGAATAAAGATTGGTGGGATGTTTATTTTTATAGAATAATCCCAAAACCGAAAGAATTTTTTCTTCATAAATTTCGAAAACATTTTGATGGAATCGTTTATAATAAGAAAGTTTTTCAATTATTGTACTACTTACCGGTCCATTAATATGTAGTTCTTTTATAATATCCTCTATACTCTGGGCTGGATTTGAATCATCTATAATTGACCTTAACATATTACCCCAATCAAATAAATATTTGTAGCTTTAGTGTATATATCTAAATTAGAAATTTTATTTATTGCGTTTTTAATTATTAGTTGGTGGTTATCAGAATTTATTGAAAATGCCGCAACAATACTATAATAATTGTTAACTAAATTTTCAATTGGCTCTTTCTTTTGAATTATGTTTTCAAGATGAATTATATCATAATGATGTTTGTCTTTATTTATAAAATCATTTGCTTGATTGATTGCAGCTTCATAAGGATTTTTTAATGAAGAATATTTTGCTTCGCCAAAATGAATTAAATCTTCTTGGCATACAGTATGAAAATCAAATCCAGGATTTCCCCTAGCTTTTTCTTTCCATAATTCAGAAATAGGTAAGGAGATATGGTTAAATAAATGTTTCAACGATTCAGAAGCTGTTATTGAAACCATTATTTCGCCAAAGTCGCTCTCTATTTCAGGGTTTTTAATTATTCTATTGCATATATCATTGAGTATATTGGATGTTTTTTCAACAGTACCTTCATATGCTAATCGCGCTGTAGGATCTAAAGATATTATCCAAGAATGGTCTAAAATTAATGTGCTAATTTTGTTGGCTATTACTTGCAATGAATCAATATTTACTAGACAAATTTTGATTTTATCTGGTAAATAATCCACTTTTACTTGAGTATATCGACAACCGTGTGTTGAGTCATCTTTATTATTAATAATTTCCATTAAAAAGTCTCACTACTCCATTTCACATTGTTTTTAATATTTTAATATATTTCCAGAACAAACAAACAGTTTTGAATATTTCTGTATGTAAAATTTATAAAAAGTATATATTCTTTTCTTTAATTATCAATATTTATTAGCTTGTGAACATTTTTGATTAGAATATCCATAATTTTGGCAATTTCTTCGATTGGCACATCTTTAGTCAATAATGCGCATCAGTTGTTGCATGTTCAAGTTTTTCCCGACGTTCTATTTCCGCTTTTGCTTTTTGCTGAGCTGTTGTAGTTTTACCTCTTTCAACTGCCAGCTTTTCTTTCGTGATTTACTTTTTTTCTTTTCGGATATGTTCAATAATTGAACCTGAAAATATAAAATAAAAATAGCAAATTCTGTTATCTTTGTCTGATAACTAATAGATAAAATAAAACCCATACCGAAAAATCCACAAGACCAGCTCGGATATTAATACGCTCAGGCAGCCATAACTAATGCTGTCTTTAACCAATCTGTGGCTAGCTTAGAATATAGTTGTAAAAATTTAGTTTGCTTCATTACATATCAGGTTGTATCAATTTATAGTATAAATTAAGAATAAAAAAAGGATGGCTAGGCCATCCCTTTTGATTAAAGAAAACTTGCTTAAATATCCACCTGCGCATTCAACGCATTGTTTTCGATAAAAGCCCGCCGTGGTTCCACTTCATCGCCCATCAGGGTAACGAATACATCATCCGCAGCCATCGCATCTTCGATTTTAACTTTCAGCAGGCGGCGCACGGTTGGATCCATGGTTGTATCCCATAGTTGCTCTGGATTCATTTCGCCCAGCCCTTTATAGCGCTGAATAGATAGCCCTTTTTGTGCTGTGGTCATCAGTAAATCCAATGCTTGCGCAAAGCCGATTACTTCGGTTTTTGTTTCGCCTTTCACTACTTCAATCGGGGCATCCACAATACCGCTTAAGGTTGCAGCGGTCTGGCGGATAATCTGATAAGCGCGGCTTTCGGCAAATTTCTGTTCTAGGTAGCTCACCATCTGATTGCCATGCAATTGACGGGTGATTTTAATCATTTGCACTTCGTCTTCGGCACCAATGCGTTCCAGTGTGAGGTTTTCATCATTGATGAGATTAGTTAAGGCTTGTGTGGCCTTTTCTGCACTGGCTACATTGCTTAAATCCAGATTTTCATTCCAGTAGAGCAGGGCATTTAATACGGCGCTGTCGATAATGCGGCTTTCACGCATAATCATGCTTTGCGCTAAAATGAACTGTTTGGCAATCTCCGCCAGTGCATTTCCTTCAAGGATGGTTTCGCCAATATTCAGGCGTGCTTTGTCCAGAGCAAGACTTAGCAGGAACTGGTCTTTTTCAAACTCATCTTTCAGGTAGCGTTCCTGTTTGCCATGCTTGGCTTTGTAAAGCGGAGGCTGGGCAATGTATACATAGCCGCGTTCTACCAGTTCAGGCATTTGCCGGTAAAAGAAAGTCAGTAGTAAGGTACGGATATGGGCACCGTCTACGTCGGCATCGGTCATGATGATGATGCGATGGTAGCGCAGTTTTTCCGGATTGAATTCCTCTTTGCCAATGCCGGCACCCAGTGCAGTAATCAGGGTGGCCACTTCCTGACTAGCCAACATTTTTTCAAAGCGGGCTTTTTCGACATTCAGAATTTTACCTTTGAGCGGTAAGATGGCCTGAAATTTGCGGTCACGACCCTGCTTGGCAGAACCGCCGGCCGAATCCCCTTCGACCAGATACAACTCAGACAATGCGGGGTCTTTTTCCTGACAGTCGGCCAGTTTACCCGGCAGACCTAATCCATCCATAACGCCTTTGCGGCGGGTAATTTCACGTGCTTTGCGTGCGGCTTCACGGGCACGGGCAGCATCTACGATTTTACCGGTGATGATTTTGGCTTCCGTAGGGTTTTCTTCCAGAAATTCAGACAAACCTTTGCTTAAAACTTCATTGACCACCGGTCCAATTTCGCTGGAAACGAGTTTGTCTTTGGTTTGTGATGAGAATTTCGGGTCAGGCAGTTTCACGGACAATACGCAGGTAAGACCTTCGCGCATATCGTCGCCGTTGGTGTCTACCTTGGCCTTTTTGGCTACTTCATTGGCTTCGATATAATTGTTGATGGTACGGGTCATGACCTGACGTAAAGCAGTCAGATGGGAGCCGCCATCACGCTGAGGAATATTATTAGTAAAACACTGCACGTTTTCCTGATAGCTATCGTTCCACTGCATGGCGCATTCAACGCTCATGCCGTCTTTTTCGCCGCTGGCGTAGAAAACTTTGTTATGTAGCGCAGTTTTATTGCGGTTCATGTATTGCACAAAACCAGCCACGCCGCCACTAAAAGCAAAATTTTCATGTTTGCCGTCACGCTTGTCAAAAAGTTCAATACTGACGCCATTATTCAGGAAAGACAATTCACGGATACGTTTAGCCAGAATGTCAAAGTGATATTCAATATTGCCGAATGTTTCGGTGCTGGCGAGAAACTGTACGCGCGTACCTTGTTTATCGGTATCGCCGACTACGGATAGTGGTGCGATGGCGTCGCCGTGATTAAACTCTACAAAATGTTCTTTGTGATTACGGTAGATAGTCAGGCGCAGCCAATCGGATAGGGCATTCACTACAGATACACCTACGCCATGCAGACCACCAGAAATTTTATAACTATTGTTATCAAATTTACCGCCGGCATGCAGGATGGTCATGATAACTTCAGCCGCAGAGCGGTGTTCTTCGGGATGCATGTCGGTGGGAATGCCGCGGCCATTGTCTTCAATGGTAATGGAGTTATCAGCGTTTATTGCTACGGTGATATGATCACAATAGCCGGCCAGCGCTTCATCAATCGCATTGTCCAGAACTTCGAATACCATATGGTGTAAACCAGTACCATCCTGGGTATCACCAATATACATGCCGGGACGCTTGCGAACGGCATCCAAGCCTTTTAATACTTTGATACTGTCGGCGCTGTAATCTTCAGTGTGTTGATCTGTCATAAGAATTCTTTATAAATCTGGGGCAGCGGTTATGCTTTTAATATGATGCCTGTAGGCAGAAAAGAATATTAAGGATGCTCAATTTTGCCATATTACAGGGCTGAATCGAATAATTCATTAGATAATTATTATAGCAGAAATTAAGTTTTTTTTCAGCCGGTTGATATGTTTAAGATGATGTTTTATCGAATTTTTTATTGAATGATAATCATGTTGAATGTAAAGAAAAAACTGCCCTGAATCAGATATGGATGAGGGAATCATTTATTCTGATTCAGGGCAGTTGCTAAGTCTTTGTATAAGAGATATTTATATTCTCATCGGCATGACTATGTATTTAAAATCAGGATTGTTGGGGATGGTAAATAACGTTGAGCGATTGGCATCGCCGAATGCCAGTTGCAAGTCATCGGCATGTAAATTGCGTAATACATCCATCAGATAATTGATGTTGAATCCGACTTCCAGTGTGTCACCCTGATAAGCGATTTCCAATTCTTCACGTGCTTCTTCTTGTTCATTATTGTTACAGGTGACGCTGAGCAACCCCGGCTGGATTTGTAAACGCGCACCGCGAAATTTTTCATTGGCCAGAATAGCAGCACGTTCTAAAGCACCCAGTAATTCGCTACGATTGGCAAGGAAGATTTTGTCATTATCTAGCGGAATCACGCGGTTGTAGTCTGGGAATTTGCCGTCTACTACTTTGGAAACGATGATGGTATCGTTACAACGGAAGCGAACCTGATTATTCAATAGTTCTATAGTAATCGGTTGCTCAGGGAATGTAAGCAACTTGAATAGTTCCAGTACCGTTTTGCGGGGCAGAATCACTTCTGCTTTAGGTAAATCAGTATCGAGACTACAGGCGGCATAGGCCAAGCGGTGCCCGTCTGTGGCTACTAAACGCAGCTGATTGCCTTCGGTCTGCATCAGTAAGCCGTTTAGATAATATCGAATATCCTGAATGGCCATGCTGTATTGGACCTGTGACAGCATTTCTCTGAAGGTCTCCTGAGGGAGGGAGAAGCTGGCATTTACGTCTTCTCCTACACTCATCAGTGGAAAGTCTTCTGCCGGCAAAGTTTGTAGATTGAAGCGGCTTTTGCCGGCTTTTAGGACCAGACGGTTATTGTTCCAGTCTAGTGAAACCATGGCGCCGGCTGGTAGGGCGCGCAGAATATCCTGTAGTTTTTTAGCATTGGTGGTAATGCGGAAATCTTCAGCTTCGCTTTTTGGGCCTATGGTATCAATCTGAATTTCCAGATCGGTGGCTAAAATTTTGATTTGCCCCTGATGGTTCTCCAGTAATACGTTAGACAGGATCGGCAAGGTATGGCGACGCTCGACAATGCCGGTTACGGCTTGCAGAGGTTTAAGTAAACTATCACGTTCTGCTTGTAGAATCAGCATGTTGTTTTCCTTGGTTTAATCTCGCAAAATCATCATTAAAGTTTCGTACGCTTTGGTTGTCTCGGCATCTGATTTACGGAGTTTGGAGATGCTTTTTACCGCATGCATGACTGTGGTGTGGTCACGGCCACCAAATCCGCTGCCAATAGCGGGTAAACTAAGTGGGGTGAGTTCTTTAGCCAAGGTCATGGCCATCTGACGCGGACGTGCCAGATTACGTGTACGTTTTTTGCCTACCATATCACTGATGGTGATGCCATAGAATTTGGCTACGGTGTTTTGGATGTGTTCCAGTGTCATTGGTTTGTGATTGACGGCCAGAATATCCTGTAGTGCTTCTGTGGCTAAACCGACATCAATCGGCCGGCTGGCAAAACGGCTTTGTGCCACAACGCGCTTGAATGCGCCTTCTAGTTCGCGCACATTACTGCGGATATGTTTGGCAATAAAGAACGCAGCTTCGTCTTCAAGTTTTACCTGAGCCAGCTCAGCTTTTTTCTGCAGAATGGCAACACGCATTTCCAGTTCAGGTGGTTCCAGCTCTAGACTTAGTCCCCATGAAAAGCGTGATTTTAAGCGATCGTCCATGCCATCAATATGAGTAGGCAAGGTATCACATGTAAGAATAACCTGTTTTTTTTCGTCAATTAAATGGTTGTAGACGTAAAAAAACTCTTCCATGGTGCGGTCTTTACCAGCAATAAACTGAACATCATCCATAATCAGCAAGTCCACCTGTTGGTATTGCTGACGCATGGCATCGAAAGATTTAGCATGGAAAGCGTTCATGATGCCACGGATGAATTCATCGGCATGTATATAACGGATTTTGACTTTGGCATCAGCAGCAAAGAGCTGGTTACCAATGGCCTGTACTAAGTGAGTCTTACCCAAACCAGTGCTGCCATAAACAAAAAACGGGTTGTACATGCTATTGCCTGGGTTTTCAGCTATAGAGAGGGCGGCCGCATGAGCTAGCCGGTTACCTTTGCCTTGTACCAGTGCAGCGAAGGTGTGTTCAGGATTGAGATTGGTGTCGGTATAGCGTGATTTTTTACTGTTTGGCAGTACATTATCAGACTCAGTTGTAGGTGTAGTTGTTTCTTTTTTATCTACTTTGCTTGGTTTGCTAGGGTTGACTTCACTGCTTTCAGCCGTATTTCTATCACTTTTAGACTGATTATTTTTTAGCCTTTTGGCAATAATGTCCTGAGCGGATTCAGTGCGTTTAGTTGTTGAACGCGGTTTGGCTTCTTCAGGTGCAGGGGTTGTGTTTAAGGGTTCATGTTTATTAAGGTTTTCAGTCTCCACCTGAACCGGAGTGCTGCTTTCAGCTTTCACAGAAGAATTAATGGTATTGGTAATTGCCTGAGCCTGTGTAGCTGCTTGTAAAGATTGCCCCTGACCAATTTTGAGGATTAAAGGAGTTTGTCCGTGTGGGAGTATGGCCAGACGGGCGTTTTCCACAGCTGGCCAGAAACGCTCACGTATATGGTTGAATGCAAAGGTATTGCGCGCGAATATTACCCAATTGCCATTTTCTTCACCTACGGTTAGGGGAGCAATCCACATTTGGTATTGCTGGGGCGGTAGGTTTTGTTTAAGTTGTAACAGGCACTGCGGCCAAAATTCTGTTAGGGTCATGCGTGAAGCTTATTTTGTCTGCCAATGGGACTTGGCTTAAGTAATGGAAACAGGTATCGCCTATTATGCTAATTATACGCAATAAAGAACTTTATGACCACGATTTGCACTCTGTGTTAACCCGTTTGCAGTCTGGGTTTCCTGTAGATTATATTGATTGACAAAGTGCTGTTCTTGTTGTGTAATGCTACGTTTTATTTAAAGTTAATTCGGGAATAAATTATGAAACGTACTTATCAACCATCCGTTACCCGTCGCAAACGCACTCATGGCTTTCTGGTTCGCAGCAAAACACGCGGTGGACGTGCTGTACTGGCTGCCCGTCGTGCCAAGGGTCGTAAACGTTTGGCTGTGTAAGCACAAGAATGGATTATCATTTTGGCAAAAAATATCGCCTTTTAAAAACGGATGATTTTTCATCCGTTTTTGCGTTACGTTGCCAGAAAAGCCGTGCTTGGATTCAGGTGTTTCATGCACGCAATACACTTGGTTTTCCGCGTCTGGGTTTGGTAGTGGCCAAAAAAGTGGCCAAACGAGCCAATCGGCGCAATTATATGAAACGTGTATTAAGAGAATGGTTTCGCCTGCACCGGCATGAATTGCCGCCGGCAGATATAATCATTCGTGTACGCCAGCCCTTCCGGCATGCGGATTATGCTGGTGTAATCAAGACTTTACAACAGTTGCTTGTGGCAGCTGACGGGTGTAAAGCAAAGTCGCAATGAAATATTTATTGCTGGGTCTGATTCGGTTTTACCAGTATGCCATCAGCCCGCTTTTACCGCCCCGTTGCCGCTATAGCCCGACCTGTTCGCAATATGCAGTACTCGCTCTGCAAAAATACGGGGTATTCAAGGGTGGCTGGCTGGCAATCAAGCGCATTTGCCGCTGTCATCCTTGGGGTGGTTGCGGTCATGACCCACTTCCTTAGCGAATACACACGGAATACACTATGGATTTTAAACGATTACTGATATTTTTTGTGCTGACCATGGCCATTTTGCTGGGTTGGGAAAAATTATACCCACAACCCGAAAATCAGCCAGCGGCACAACAAACATCATCTACGAGCAATGCAGTTTCCACTGGCGTGGGAGCTGAGGGTGCATTAAGTAAAACTGAGCCAGTTACGGTCACTACGGATACTGTTAAGGCGGTTATTGATGAAAAAACTGGCGATTTGCGCCAGCTTATACTGACTAAATACAAAGCTACCAGTGATGCCAGTAAGCCATTTGTGCTGCTGGATAATGGTGCGGATGGCCATCAGTACATTGCCCAGTCGGTATTATTAAACCGTCAGGGTGATTATCAGTTTAAAAATCTGATTTTTACTGCGCCGCAAAAACAATACACACTTAATGGCGACAAGCTGGATGTGCGTTTGACAGCAGCAGAACAGAACGGTGTGCAGGTAAGTAAGATTTATACCTTTACTAAAGGTAGTTATTTGATTGGCCTTCGCTATGAAATTGCCAATCACAATGCACAGCCGCTGCAAATGGATGTGGCCTATCGGGTTTTGCGTGATGACAAGGAGCCGGAAGGTACTGGCTATTTTGATCACACCTATACTGGTCCGGTGCTGTATACGCCCAATGGTAAATTTGAAAAAGTGGCTTTTAAAGATCTGGACAGCGATTATGCTTCCGGTCGTGACCGAGCAGACTATCAGCGTAAAACCAATACCGGCTGGATTGGTATGACCCAGCACTACTTTATGACTACGTGGATTCTGCAGCCGAAAGAGGGCAGCAGTGTTTGTGGCAGCAATGATGATTGCAAAATTGATATTCGCAAACGTAGTGATGGCTTATATTCGGCAGGCGTGCGTGTACCAGTAAAAGATATTCCCGCTAATTCCAGTGCTAGCTTCGGCATTTCTTTATATTCTGGTCCGCAGATTTATTCAGTGATTACTAAGGTAGCTGATCATCTGCAGATGATTAAAGATTATGGCAAGGTATCGCTGTTTTCTTCACCGTTATTTTGGCTGTTAAACTGGTGGCATGGACTGGTACAGAACTGGGGCTGGGCAATTATTCTGCTGACGCTTACAGTAAAAGCTATTCTTTTCCCGCTTACTCATGCTTCATATAAGTCCATGGCTAAGATGCGTGCTGTAGCACCTCGCTTGCAGGCATTGAAAGACCAGTATGGCGATGACCGCATGCGTATGCAGCAAGAAATGATGTCGTTGTACAAAAAGGAAAAAATCAATCCTGTTGGCGGCTGCCTGCCTATGCTGTTGCAGATACCGGTTTTCATCGGTTTGTATTGGGCACTCTTTGCTTCGGTAGAATTGCGTGGTGCTCCATGGATTGGCTGGATTACCGATTTGGGACGTCAGGATCCTTATTACATTTTGCCGGTATTGATGGCACTGACCATGTATCTGCAAACCTTTATGAATCCGCCTCCTACGGATCCGATGCAGGCTAAAATGATGAAAATCATGCCGGTAGCGTTTTCTGTGATGTTCTTCTTTTTCCCTGCCGGTCTGGTACTGTACTGGCTGACGAACAATATTTTGACGCTAGCACAACAATGGTTTATTAATAAACGTATTGAACGGCAGGCGAAACTGCATCGCTCATTGGATGTATAAGTATAGCTTGTTAGTAAAAAGCACTTCAGTTTGAAGTGCTTTTTATTTGCTAAGTGCTTCAGATACTTATCGCTGGTGTAAGAGTTAATCATTAATGTGTTTGTCTATATAAATAGTTTGAAGCTGCTCTTATATTTTCTACTGTAAGCATTGGTGCACATTTATGATATTCGTTCAGGTATTTTCAGAAATTAGTTTATGTAGAAAATATGCTTACTTTTTTTATAAGCTGATGTGTATTAAATGTAAAGCAGGTACCTGATTTCTAGATGATAAAAAATAAACAAAAATACTTATGGTAGGGAATTAAATTTAATTTTTAATGGAATGCATCACTGACCGTTATCGGTTTTTTGGCTTGAGAATCGCGATAAATGTTTTTTGTATTCAGATTTTTATTTATCAATAATCAATTTGCATATTTATGTTTTTTTCTTTTAGGAGAAAAATGAGATTGGTATGAATAGTAACTTGTTCGGGTAATTACAGTAAATTAAGATTGTCGGAATTTAGTAAGTCTATCCGACTTTAGTATTGCAATGATGGTCGTTATATCTGCTCAAATTTGCTTTTGGCTGGATTAACTCCTCCAAATTGAGCTATGAATTTTTTATTTTTAATATCTCTTTTTTACGTTAGTATTATTATTAATACTATCATATTTTATTTTAAAACAAGCACTTCTGTCTGAAGTGCTTGGTGATTATTGCGCATATTTTATTACGGATTAGATGATGGATAGCTTGGCTTAATTGTGATTAAGTTATCAAACTTAATCATCATTGCTTTAAGCCTTAAAACTGATGTGCTGAATTAGCGATAATGCTACCGAAAATGGCTAGGGCAATTATATATAGTATTATCGTTATTGCCACGACTATCAGGTATGCTTTGCAAAAATTAGAGCGGTTAGGATTGCCGTTGCCACTAAAAGCCCAGACTAAAACCATGATCAGATTGACAATGGGTATGCAAAACACGATAAACATTATGAGCCAGTCCCCAATAGACATGACTGGCGCAAGGTTGCCTGAAGAAGAGTTGAAAGTGTTATTTTTTGTTGTATTTTGCATAATTATTCATTTCAATAGTTAATAAATGTTATTAAATATTAACACATTTAATATTGTAAATGAATATCATTTTGAAAAATTTGTAAATTTAAGGCGTGACAGACTGAATGAAACGATATAGTGTCTATCACGCCTTTTAGTCGTTACTGTACGTAGGTAGTGGTTTGTTGTGTAGTAGTGGTAGCTGTTTGTTGAACAGGGTTAACACGAATTTCTACACGGCGATTTTTGGCACGGCCTTCCACTGTGGCATTGCTGGCAATTGGATTGGCAGAACCGTAGCCTACTGCGCTAATACGATTGCTGGCGACGCCACGGGCGCTCAGGAATGTGGAAACAGACTCAGCGCGACGTTGTGATAATGGCCTATTGATATTGTCATTACCGGTGCTGTCGGTATAACCAGCGATGGTGATATTGGTATCCACATATTTAGCCAGAATCTCAGCTACAGAAGATAGGGAAGATGTGGCGGCGCTGCTTAATTCAGAGCTATTAGTTGCAAATGTGATGTTTTCTGGCATGGTGAGTTTTATTTGGTCACCTTCACGCTGTACTTCAACATTTGTATTAGCCAGTTTTTGACGCAATAGTTTTTCTTGGTAATCCATATAAGCGCCGATGCCAGCACCGATAGCACCACAGCCCAGAGCAGCATTACGTGCACCTCGGCTATTGTGGGTAATTGCACCAACGATTCCGCACACGGCAGCTCCACTTAGGCCGTAAACAGCGGTTTTGCTGGCATGGGTTTGGCCGGTACTAGGATCGGTAACACAGCCAGTCAGGGCTAAGGTAGTGGCGGCAGCGAGTGCAGCCAATGGTTTCATGATGGTCATACTTACTCCTTCTCTTAAAATTTGATTATGGTTTTCACATGTATGTTTTATGCTATCTATAGCAGAAAAGCAAGTGAGGGAGGGAGGAGGTGCGCAAACTGAAAATATTCTGTCCGGTTTGCATATCTGTAATTTATTTTGTAGCAATGCTGGTTTAAGCGACAAGTTTACTGCGCTATATTACAATTTAGTCTTATTTAACGTGTTTGAGGCTCGTTCGCCCTTGAAAACGGCCAGTTTAGCCTCATTCAATTAAATTGCCTGTATTCAGGGCTACTATCAGTCACTTTGGAACCAGACATGCTCAGCTTGTATAACACCTTAACTAGAAACAAACAGAAATTTACACCGATTAATCCACCACAGGTGCGTATGTATGTGTGTGGCATGACCGTTTATGATTATTGCCATCTGGGGCATGCACGGGTGATGATTGTGTTTGATATGGTGGCACGCTGGATACGTGAGCTGGGCTATGAGCTTGATTATGTGCGTAATATTACTGATATAGACGATAAGATTATTAATCGGGCAAATGAGCGCGGCATCAGTATTTCTGAGCTGACTGATTATTATATTCAGGCTATGCATGAGGATGCGGCTGCTTTAGGTGTGCTGCCACCAAACCATGAGCCGAGAGCCACACAGTATATTGGACAGATGATTGCCATGATTGAGGAGATTATGGCAAATGGTAAAGCTTATTTGGCTGAGAATGGTGATGTATTCTATGCGGTACGTGAGTTTCCTGACTATGGCCAGCTGAGCGGTAAGAGTTTGGATGATTTGCGCGCAGGTGAACGAGTGGATGTGGATGGCTACAAGCGTGATCCCTTGGATTTTGTGTTGTGGAAAGCGGCCAAACCCCATGAACCGGCGTGGGACAGCCCGTGGGGACGTGGTCGGCCGGGCTGGCATATTGAGTGCTCGGCTATGAGCAAAGCTTTGTTGGGTGATAATTTTGATATCCACGGCGGTGGAGCTGATTTGCAGTTTCCTCACCATGAAAATGAGATTGCTCAGAGCTGCGGTGCAGAAAAACAAGGTTGTTGCACGGAAAAAAATCACTTTGCTAGCCATGTAAAATATTGGCTACATAATGGGTTTATTCGTGTGGATAATGAAAAAATGTCTAAATCCCTTGGAAATTTCTTCACTATCCGCGAAGTGTTGCAAAAATACGATGCAGAGGTGGTGCGTTTTTTTATTTTACGTGCCCATTATCGTAGTCCTTTAAATTATTCTGACGCCCATCTTGATGATGCCAGAGGCAGTTTGACTCGATTGTATACAGCACTGAAAAATACACCTGCAACAAATGTTGAAGTTAATGCGGATTTAAATGATTATACACGCCGGTTCTATGCTGCTATGAATGATGATTTTGCTACAGTGGAAGCTGTTGCCGTTCTATTCGAACTGGCTAATGAAATTAATAAAACTCACGATGCGCAATTAGCAGGTTGCTTAAAAGGGCTGGGTGGTCTGCTGGGTTTGTTACAGCGTGATCCGGAGGCGTTTTTGCAGAATGAGGTGGGTGAAGGCGTACAAGGTCTAGATAATGCCACTATTGAAGCGATGATTGCTGCACGACAGCAGGCGCGTGCAGAACGCAACTGGGCAGAATCAGACCGTATTCGCGATGAGCTAACGGCTGCCGGCATTGTGTTGGAAGATGGTGCTAATGGTACAAGCTGGCGCCGTGCCTGATTTTTTATACAAAACAGATATTTAAGAGGCGATGGATCTATTCTGAATCAGGGACTTGACAGCAGTATTATACTTTTAATGTACAGTATGTTTTGAATCTGGTAATACACTGCATCTTTTTCACAGAACATCTGAGTAATATGGCTGATCTGTGTACTGATTTACTTGAAAATCTTACTCATGCGAGTATAATCGCCCGATTCGAGACATCCGTTTCAAGAGGTACAGGCACATCCCCTGTGCCCGCTTAACTAAGGACGATACTATGAATAACAGCATTCAACCTAATTATCACGACGTAACTGTGACTTGCTCCTGCGGTAATACTTTTGTAACTAAATCCGCAATGGAAAAAGATACTTTCAATATTGAAGTATGCTCTGCTTGTCACCCGTTTTATACCGGTAAACAGAAAATCGTTGACTCTACTGGTCGCGTGGACAAATTCAATCAGAAATACGGCAATATGTTCAAACGTTAATCTTGTTTGCAAGATATTGCACCCAAAAAGACTGCCATTATGGCAGTCTTTTTTAATAGTAAATTAATTTGCCTTTTATCCGATGGGATATTATCAAAATTTTTTTTCAAATTTCTTTACTCACTTTACTCATACGATCAAAAAAATCAAATCTATCTATTCTATATCCGTTTTATTTACGCAAAAAACTTCAGAAATATGAAATTTCTGAGGATTTTTTAATTAAGGCAACCTAACTACTGGCTATTGTATTGCAGTTAAGAGGCTAAATGTTCATAGTTACTGCGTTTGAGCAAAGGAATCAAATGT
>NZ_JAFNPI010000010.1:47189-47351 GCF_026535955.1 Snodgrassella sp. B3837 | reverse complement strand
GTGAAAATCCGCCATCTTTACGGTCATACTCTGTTGGCGTAATCGTGATCACATTATTCGCCAATTTAATTATCACACAGGTAGTCTCTTTTTCCAGGCTTCTAAAATTTTTATAGCCAGCAAAGCTCAGAAAGGCCTTGGAATATGAATCGTGATCTTTTG
>NZ_JAFNPI010000010.1:46086-47181 GCF_026535955.1 Snodgrassella sp. B3837 | reverse complement strand
AGGTCAATAAACTTAGTGGTATTGGTTATCGTTAATACAAGTTCACCTAACAATACAGGTATCAGCTCTTCTGAAATACGCGCCCTGACGTGAGAATGGACAAACCCTGGACTGTAATTCTCATAAAAAAATCCTTGTATAATAAAAGAATTATCGGGTAATATATACAAATTACATCTTTTTGTTTTCGGTTCCTTGTCCTTAGATGCTAATGCTTTAAAAATTTTTAACATTTACTATCCTTTGACCTGAAAACGAAATGCTGTATTTGCCCAAGTATAGCTACTGACACCATGTGCTGTATATCAATTTATTTTGAACAATTAAAAATCGAATCCATCTATTTTATATACCTTTTATTTACGCAAAAATCCTCAGAAATATGAAATTTCTGAGGATTTTATAATTAAGGTAACCTAACTACTGNNNATTGTATTGCTGTTAAGAGGCTAAATGCTCATAGTTACTGCGTTTGAGCAACGGAATTAAATGCTCATAAATACTCTCTGCGTCAGGAGAGCACGTTACCTCTTTATTGACAAGGAATCCAAATCCACCTCTACCGTAAAGGCCATATTCTGTTGGCGTAATCGTGATCACATTATTCTCCAATTCAATAAAGACATAAGCAGCCTCTTTTTCCAACCTTCTATAGTTCTTATAGCCAGCAAAGCTCAGAAAGGCCTTGGTATATGAATCGTGATCTTTTANNNNAGGTCAATAAACTTAGTGGTATTGGTTATCGTTAATACAAGTTCACCTAACAATACAGGTATCAGCTCTTCTGAAATACGCACTATATTACGAGAGTTCACAAAACCAGGACTGTGATTCTCATAAGAATAGCCTTGTATAATTACAGAGTTATCAGGTAATACGTATAAACTACATCCCTTTCTTTTCGGTTCCTTATGCTTAGATGCTAATGCTTTAAAAATTTTTAACATTTATCAGTCCTGTGACCTGAAGGCGAAATGCTGTATTTGCCCAAATATAGCTACTGACACCATGTGCTGTATACCAAATTATTTAGAACGATTAAAAATCGAATCCATTAATTTATATCTTTTTTTAATCAAGGTAACTTGAATACTA
>NZ_JAFNPI010000010.1:0-45983 GCF_026535955.1 Snodgrassella sp. B3837 | reverse complement strand
GTGAAAATCCGCCATCTTTACGGTCATACTCTGTTGGCGTAATCGTGATCACATTATTCGCCAATTTAATTATCACACAGGCAGTCTCTTTTTCCAGCCTTCTAAAATTTTTATAGCCAGCAAAGCTCAGAAAGGCCTTGTTATATGAATCTTCATCTTTTACCCATTCTTGAACGTCAATAAACTTAGAAGTATTGGTTATCTTTAATACAAGTTTACCTAACAATACCGGTATCAGCTCTTTTGAAATACGCGCTCTGACGTGAGAATGGACAAGACCAGGACCGTAATTATCATGAAAGAATCCTTGTATAATCACAGAATCGTCAGGTAGTATATATAAATTACATCCCTTTGCTTTCGGTTCGTGCAGCATTTTTCTACTCCTTAATTTATGGTATGGATTGTACTATTACAGAAATTCCTGACCAACGAAAAGCAGCCTATCGCTGAATTTGCTCACATAGTTAAGCCTGTTCTACATTTGCCGCATCATTTTCAGTTACACTAAGTAATATTTTTTTGCAGTGCACTAAGCGCATAATATGAATACTATTTCCATAGTGTTATTTCACTATCATCTAAACTTCTTTTTATTATTTCCTCGCTCCCATTTATAAACCATATGATATGGAAAATCTTTATCTCAAAGCACTTTAATCTTTTCTATTTTAAAACCTATTGCTCCGCTATAAGCATCATTTTCCTTTAAAATCATAGTTAATCCTGAATAATTGACGATCTCCAGACATTTCCACACCTGTACCAAAAATAGCTCCTGTTTCATTTTTTCCTGGTCCACCAAAACCAAATGATAGTTTTACAGGATGTCCGTTGACTTTATCTAAACGAAACTGAGATTGTGCCTGAGGTAACATTGTTGATTTATATAATATATATAATTTCAAATATTTAACGTTCAATTTTTGATATATATCCAGCACCCAACCTTGGTTTTCCTATAAGTTAATGCTTATGTTTCATACCTTATAAATTGAGTACCTGCATCAGAAAAATCAAATCTCTTGGAGGATCCTGAACTGGGAATTGTATTTTCCAATAGAGCATAGTTCCTCCAACAACACCAAGAATCATTCGAACAGTAAAGAATACATCTAAAACAGCATTAATTTTATGGTATACGTTAAGTATTCTTTAGGCTGTATTAAATGAATTCAAATTTAATTAAATATTAAGCCATGTCATAACATCGCTCAACCCTATATATCCGCTTGGATCGATTTTATTTACCGGATCTAAACTAGTATGAATATACTTATGCAGAGTACTAGGTGTTTTATTTTTACCCTCAAAATCATTCCTACTAATGAATCTTTTTATCATAAGAGAATGTTTTTATTTTTGCATTTAACTAGCGTTGATTTAGTGTCTGGTTAATCAGCAGCCATAACCAGCTGACCAGTACAAAAGGCATTGTCAGTACCGGAAGTGAATAGGGTTTCACAAGAGTAGTAAGGGCAGACTGAGTAAATACGGTGAGAATTATAGCCAGTAAAATATAGAAATTGGTTTTACTGTCTGGTGAATTGCTGAAGGTAATCAATGTAATAGCAGTTAATACCGCATTGAATGAATAAAGCCCCAGTGTAATAAACTCAAGTTGACCTCCGTACAGTAGGGCGATGCCGATGGCAAGGATTGAACCGATTATGGCATATAGGGTGATTCGGAGGGAATTAACAGCCAGAGCGATTAAAAATGTTATTCCTACCAGTATACTGTTGAATAAAAATACTTCAGCAATGCCAAGAATGCTGTTTGGCAGCAGGTGCAACAGTGTAAAGCTGGAGATGTGTGCTGTAGCGGTATCTGCCTGTACTCGTGACAGTGCTGAAAAAGAGGGAATTGCCAACAGAAATACCCAGGTAATCAGGATGAAGGGCATGGTCAGACAGGGTAGATACCATTGCTGTAATATAGTGCTTAGGGCTTTGGTAATGAATACCGAAAGTATGGATGCCAGCACGATAGTGCACCATAAATAGGGTGAATTTTCACAAAACGTAGCCAATGCAATGCCTGTCAGACAGGCATTAAAGCCATAGATTCCTTGCTGCCATGCTTTTTCATTAAGCTGATACACATAGGCCATGATGTTGGCACTGATTACGGCAACTAAACTGGCTACTCCTATAATTGGTTTGCCCGTAAAACATCCCCCCATCAGTACCCCTAGCAGAAAAATCAGTCCAGATAATGCATTGTTTTGGAGCATGACCTGACCGTAGCTGCGGAGAATCACATCCGTAAAGCGGACACAGTAGTTGTGGTTGCATAATTGATGCCATTGCGCTGCTACAGACATTTTTTTCATCCGTTTTCTCCTTTATTAATATTTCGGCTCAGTAGGTTAGACTGCTTTTATACTGTTTCTGCGTAGGTAAATGTTCTGGTAATGCGGGATGGAAATAAATATACGATATTTAATGCTGGTTGGGCGGAAAATTTTATTTTTTATGAGCTTGAAATATTTGATGATGAAAAGGTTCCTGCCAAATTGAGAGTATGCTTTTTCAGTGCTGTTGTTTAACTTTAGTTCTTTATTGTTTAGTTTGTTTTTTAATTTTTCATGTTTATAAGGTTTTTATTTGGGCAGATAAGTTGTGCTGAAACGTTTAAGAATCTGGAATTCAAAGCAAGTAAACATTGATTGGTTGGTAAAATCAAATACAGCTTAGGAAAGTTGATGTTTGTACTAAGTTTTCATTTTGAATAATTTTTGTAATATAAAAGAAGAAATAATTAAAATATTATTTTTAAATTTAATTAAATAGGGTAAATATGTGACTATTCTAAATCTGTATCTGGCCGTCAGGCTAGCAGTGAAACAGTACAATCTGAAAACAATTTTGCTCTGAGTAACGTGCAAGTTAATTAAATAAGCTAAACCAAGCAATATCTGCTTTCTAAAGTTGCTCTTATACTGAATTAATTGATATTAATAAAGAAAGGGCTCTTTCAATTATAAGTATGTGATCAGTGAAATTAAAGACAATCTGAATTTAACCAAAAGTAAAAAATGACGGCTGATATCCGAAGATTGTAGTGTTAGAACTGTCATCCCAGTTTTATTTTTCCATATTAATGTAGCGATGATTTTGTATTCTGAAACTTTCAGCATTATGCTTGGTATTGAGGAAGGTTGATAATAATTGAAATGTGCTGAAATGAGCTTAAATCGTTCTCCGTGGTAGGAGTGGGCTTTATTGTCGCTGTTTTGGGATAATATTTAAAACGCGGTTTTATTTCATAATGCATGTATTAGTCAGACCCTGGTTTTCTGCTTTGATCGTTATTGCAATGAATTATCCGTTTAATTGGAACCGGAAGAGTGTTTGTATATGCACAACTGTTGCCAGTAGTAGTTGTATCTATGTTATTGTTTGATACTGGCTCGTTTCTGATTTTGTTTAGAAGAGTGGCTTCTAGCAACGGGAATTGAATGATAAAAATATTAAGAAGAAAGAATTTATGCAGCCTCATTTGAATTCAGTGGGCACACCTTTATTTTATGGCGTATTTATCGTCATCATAATTGTAATGATAGCGATAGATATGCTCACGCTGAAAAAAGAAGGCGTACATCGCGTTAGCACTAAAGAAGCGCTGCTGTGGACATGCGTCTGGATTGCTGTTTCACTTGGTTTTGCTGTCTGGCTCTATTTTGAGCTGCTGCATAATCCGGTGCTGGGCAGTGAGGTGGCTGCTGATTCGGTGATGGATTTTCTTACTGGCTATGTGCTGGAAAAATCGTTATCGGTGGACAATATTTTTGTCTTCGTGCTGATATTTAGTTATTTTAAGGTGCCGGCAGAGTATCAACACCGAGTGTTATTGTACGGAGTATTGGGGGCAATTGTCCTACGTGCTGTGATGGTGGCTTTGGGTGCAGTTCTGGTCAGCCGCTTTGAGTGGGTGCTGTATCTGTTTGGTATATTCCTGCTTTATAGCGGGATTAAGCTGATGCTGCCGGAAAAAGATGAGAATAAAAGTTTGGCTGATAACCCACTGATAGGTTGGCTGCACCGCCATATGCGTGTAAGTGAGCAATTTAACCGTGAGAAATTTTTTACCATCGAAAACGGTCAGCGCATGGCCACGCCATTATTGCTTACATTGGTAGTGATTGAATTGAGTGATGTGGTTTTTGCTGTAGACAGTATACCGGCTGTCTTTGCTGTGACCACTGATCCATTTATTGTGTTTACTTCGAATATTTTCGCGGTGCTTGGTTTGCGTGCGATGTATTTTTTATTGGCCAATGTGGTTGAAAAATTTGTTTATCTCAAATATGGGTTGGCAGTGGTCCTGACTTTTATCGGTGCCAAAATGCTGGTGGCAAAATGGTGGCACATTCCTTCTTTTGCTTCACTGGCTGTGGTATTTACTGCTTTACTGCTGGCGATTCTGGCTTCATGGTGGAAAACCAGAAAGCAGCCGCATAATCTGTAGACGACAAAGGAATTTTTTCCCAACAGCCCGCTTCAGCTTATTTTGAATGTTAATACACACAATAATGGCTGGCGGGCTGATACTCTGTAAGTAAGCTAAAAACAGAATGAAAAGCTCAGGCCAATTTGTCTACAATTTCACTTACTCGAGCTACGTAGATTTTTACAGTTTCGATATCACCGGCTGGAATCTCATCGACACTGGCATCGGCTGGTGTCTGAACCATTGCTCCGATGGAACCTCCGAGTACATTTACATCATTGCGCGCTGCTTCTTTGGAGTTAGCCGGCAGTAGTCCGAGACTTACCCAGATGCCGCCATGCTGTGCTGCCAGTGTCTGCATCCAGATTAAGGTTACTTGTTTGTCGCCACTAAAACTGGCACTGTTGGTGAAGCCGCCAAACACTTTATTTTGCCATGCCCGCTCTGCCCACAGGCCGGATGTGGCGTCGGCTACTTTCTTAAACTGCCAAGGTACATTGCCCATATAGGTAGGTGCGGCAAAGATAATACCTTTGGCCTGATGCAACTGCTGCCACTGATCATCATCCAGCTCTCCATTGGCATCGATTTCTACCAGTACAGCATCGGTATCGGCTGCAGCTGCCTGAGCAATTTTAAGTGTATGGCCATAACCGGAAAATACCAAAATAGCTAGTTTACTCATGTATCTGTTCCTTATGATTGATTACCAAAACAGCTTAAGCGGGTGGCGCTACTATCGCAAGTATGATTCAGGAAATAAAAACGAGGATTATTGCCTGACAGTAAACTATCAATGCTTGGGTATAAAATTCTTTACAACCCAGTAATTGATCCAGAAACGACCCTTTGCAGACTCAGATGAAAGACTATATTGCACAGTTTAGTTGCATACTTGATAACGCAGTAAATAATTGTTAAACTGAATTAAATACATAATCATGTCTGAAACGTTTCAGGTATGAAAAGAAAACCTCGCCTGATTTCATCTGAAATATTGGTGTACAGAAGCGCGGTAGCATTCACATCAGGCACACAACCATTTCCAGATAGTTAAACACAAAAGATTGTCTCAAAACCTGCCCGAACTGCAGCCATTCATTTGTATGCTTAAGGGCAGCAAACGTGGTGTAACTTCTATAAATGAAAGGTAAATATATGGCGTACGCAAGTACCAATCCCTACACCGAGCAACAGGTAAAAGCATTTTCTGATACCACCGATGTTGAACTGGAAACTGCTTTGAATCATGCAGATGCTGCTTTTAAACAGTGGAAAAACACTACGTTTGCCCAGCGTGCGCGTGTTTTACAAAATGCTGCTGATATTCTTCGAGCCAATATTGATGAATATGCCCAGTTACTGACACTGGAAATGGGTAAACTATTTAGCGAAGCTAAAGCTGAAACCGAGCTTTCTGCGCAGATTTTTGAGTATTATGCTGTTCATGCTGAGCGTCAGCTTCAGCCGGAAGTGTTGCCAGTTACTTCCAACAAGGGCAACCGTGCTCGCATTGAGTTTGCTCCACAAGGTATTATTTTGGCAGTTGAGCCGTGGAACTTCCCATATTATCAGATTGCCCGTATTGCAGCCCCGCAGCTTGCTGCCGGTAATGTGGTTGTGCTGAAACATGCGTCCAATGTGCCGCAATGTGCCGCCAAAATGGCTGCCATGCTGTTACAGGCTGGTTTACTGGATGGTGCGTTTCAGAACCTGTACCCAACGCATGCACAACTGGCAAAAATCATTGCTGACCCGCGCGTGCGTGGTGTGGCCTTAACCGGTTCAGAAGGTGCTGGTGCTATTGTGGCTGCACAGGCTGGAGCAGCATTAAAAAAATGTACTCTTGAGCTTGGTGGCGCCGATGCATTTATCGTTCTGAATGATGCCGATATCGAAAAAGCAGCCAAATGGGCTGTATTTGGCCGTCACTGGAATGCAGGGCAGGTGTGTGTGAGTGCCAAACGCATTATTGTAGAAGAAGGTGTTTACGATCGTTTCCTGAATCTGTACCGCGAAGGAGTGCGTCAGCTGCGCATGGGTGACCCGATGGATGCCGCTACCACACTGGCACCGCTATCTTCTCGTTCTGCGGTGACTGGTTTGCAACAACAATTGGATGAAGCGGTAAAACTGGGCGCTCATGCTGAAGAAATTGCATTGGATATGCCGGCTCAAGGCTGTTTTTTCCGACCGGTTATCCTGACCAATATTCAGCCGGATAATCCGGCACGTCACTGGGAATTTTTTGGTCCGGTTTCTTCTATTTATCGCGCCAAAGATGCAGCTCATGCCATTGAAATCGCCAACGATACCCCATATGGCTTAGGAGGTTCTATCTTTACGTCTGATGAAGAACGCGGTGCCAAACTGGCTCAGCAGATTGATACGGGTATGGTCTTTATTAATCATCCCACCATGGTTAAAGCTGATTTGCCGTTTGGTGGAGTGAAACGCTCCGGCTTCGGACGCGAATTGCTTGATTTAGGATTAAAAGAATTCGTGAATGCTAAACTGGTAAGTATTGCAGACATCGACGCTGAATTCTAAATTTGTTTGAAAACTAACGGGGCTGCTGGACAAATAGCAGCCCCGTTTTTTATTTTTAAGATAATTCTTTCACAAATATTTTGTCTGAATAACATTGGGCCAACAGCCATCCAAACAGAAGTGTTTAAAAGATGAGACAGATAAATTACTGAAATGTAATATAAATGTAGCATTGTGGTAAAAGTCAGCCAACTTATCCTGCTCCAATCATTTTTCAGCTAAAGTAGTTTAATCAACTTCATGTGTACCATCATGTTGATAATAATTAGCTTTTTAAAGCGTGCCAGCAAATAGACAGGAGGCAGTATGCTAACCATAATCGCCGCACCCACCACTCAGGACTTTGCTAATCCGCGCCTGAGCGACACTTATAGCCAGCCGCAATTTCTGACACAGAGTGAACAGCTGGTACAGATCTGCCGCAAACTTAGCCTCAAACAATTAGAAGAAATTATGCACATTAGCCCGCATCTGGCTGAAGTGAATCAGCAACGCTTTCGCGATTGGAAGCCGCCATTTACCCTCAATAATGCTTTACAGGCTATCTTTGCCTATGGCGGTGATATTTACAATAGCATGCGCGTCAGTGAATTATCATTGCACGAACTAGACTACATGCAGAAAACGGTATCCATTCTTTCTGGACTTTATGGTTTACTGCGGCCACTGGATTTAATTCAACCGTATCGTCTGAGTATGAATGTGCGACTGGAAAATCCAAAGGGAATCAATTTGTATCATTTCTGGCATGACATTCTCACCAACCATCTGAATCAGATTGAAACCGATACCATCATCGACTTAGCCTTTGACAATTATTTCAAAGTAATTGATAGCGATAAACTGAAAGCCAAAGTAATTAAACCTGTATTTCTTGATGAAAAATCCGGTAAATACATGAATGTCAACGCCTATGATAAAGAAGCGATGGGTTTGATGACTCGCTTTATTGTGCGAAACAAACTTGAGTCGTCTAAAATGCTGCATGAATTCAGCGACCATGGTTACCAGTATTGCGCAAAAGAATCGAATGAACACGAGCTGGTGTTTAAACGTTCTGAAAAAACAGCGCAGCAGTATCAAAATCGGAATTAATTTCAGCATCCGGATACTAACGGCTGAAAAAGCGCGTAAGTTACACATAAAAATGTGGTGCTTGCAGTAGATTTCGGTACAATCCCCGCTTTAAACCATATAGAGATCTGACCATGTCTGAAACAACGCCGATTTGCCCGCAATGCGCTAGTGAACAAAATTACTTTGATGGCAATTTTACTGTTTGCCTCGAATGCGGGCATGAATGGGATGCTAATAGTACACCAGCCACACAGGAGCTGGATGTCAAAGACAGTAATGGCAATCCGTTAGCCAACGGTGATGATGTGATTCTGATTAAAGATCTCAAGCTCAAAGGCAGTAGCACCGTATTGAAAAAAGGTGCCAAAGCCAAAGGAATCCGTCTGGTTGAAGGTGACCACGAGATAGACTGTAAAGTAGACGGAATGAAAATCATGCTCAAAGCATGCTTTGTTAAAAAAGCCTAATACTCTGAACGATTGAAATACCGCCAATCTAAGTGCCTAAACAAAGCATTGTAGACTGGCGGTTTTTATATGTGGATCATTTAATTATCCACAAACTGTTATTACAGCTTAGTTATCCACAGTATCAAGCCCCAGATCAACTACAGCATACACACGGTTATCAAGCTTATCCGCACTGATTCTTTGTAAAATTATCCGCGCTAACTCTGCTCTATGAATATAACCCTGTACCTGCTGCTGATAAAAACACTTGCCAGTGCCAGTAGCTTCACCTTGCGCCAGACCACCCGGACGCAAAATCTCATAATTTAGCGTACTGGTTTGCAGCCACACCTCTGCTAGAGATTTTTCTCGCACTGCATGTCCGAAAGCTTTTTTTGCACGCTCTGACATTGTTGCCCAAGTATCACCACAGCCCAATGATGTCACCAGCAGCATCTGGCCGATACCACATAGCTCTGCCGTATCCATAATCAACCGCTGTGCCAGATAGTGCGCGCCTGCCGAACCACCCAAGGTAGATACAATCACAGTATCCTGACCAGCTAGCTTGCACACTTCGCGCACACTGGATTCATTCGTGGCATCTCCAACTATTGTTTCCACTCCTTGCTGTTGTAACTGGCGGGCAAAATCCTCATCCCGTACCAGTGCCACACAGCGCCAGCGACCGGTCTGCATTAAAGCCTGCTGCAATACCTGATAAGCTGTGCCCATTTTTGGGCTTACCCCGAACAACAGTAATGTTTTCATCATTGCTCCTGTGTGGTGGCAAAACGCTGTGTCAGTCTGCGGAACTTAGTTAATTGCTCCGCTTTCAGCTGCCGCTGCTCATCTCGCCCCACAAAAATTTTAAACATTGCGTCACCATGCTGGTTGAGAAAAATAATCGACGCCGTAGCCATTTGCATAAAACTGCGTTCTACAAAAGCAATCTGCGCACAGTTTTCTGCGCGAATATGGCCGCCGAACCCCTGCTGATGTTGCAGATTGAAATAACCGGCACCATATTTACCTGCTGGTAGTAAACCCGAAAATTCCGCAATAATATCTGCTGTATGCACCAGAAAAGTAATTTCTCCCCATGATTGCACATCTTGCCACACTGCATCAAAGTGGTTGCCAGCGGTTATCACCACATCCGGTATTGCCTTAATCACCTCAGCCAGTGTCACCTGATATTGTTGCGCAATCTGTTCCAGCGTCCCTTCTGGATTGCTACGCATAAATAGTTGCAGATTATTGTTTTGTGAATGTTTTGTCATCGTTTTCCCTTAATCAAGTCAATTGGACTAAACGTATTTTTGTCACGACGTTGTGGCAAAACGCTGTATTGGTTTGCCGGTGGGGTGGCGTTGCATCATTTTTTCCTGCCACTCAATATGTTCAGGATTATTTAAAGCCAGCAGTAACTGCTGCAATGCTTGCAACAGATTACTTGACCAAAAACGGCCAGACGGCGTTAAACGCACGTAGCCCCTTTCATTGACCAGCAGACCAGCCTGCTGCCACTGCATAAGTAGCGGTTCCAACAACTCCGCCTGAGACGTTAGCGCGGGTAAATTCACCCGTCCCACTTCAATCCCCGCCTGAAGCTGATGTAACCAGCTACCCAACAATGATTTATCCGTTAGCATCATCAAAGGCTTTTTACCTGACTGCATCTGTGTATAGTATTCAGTCAGATCACGATGCAGCATAAACGAATGCCCATTTAAACGCCCGCCTGCGCCGGAGCCAAAAGCAAAAAAATCTGCTCCCTGCTTAATCAACAGGTTATATAAATTTCGTTCACGTGTGGTTTTTGCCCAATGGCTGTTACTTAATTGCATCCAGCCCTGCTGGCGTAAAAACGCCGCACCTTGTAAATAAAATTCACATTTAGCTGCCACGGCAGGCAATTCAAGCTGTCCTTTATCTACTCGTCTAGCCAAAGGCGTAGTTGGCAGCAGATTCAATGCATACAAATCTAACCCGTCCAGCGGCAAAGCGGCTGCCAGCTCCAGATCAGGCTGCCAGCTTTGCACAGTTTGCCCCGGCAAACCGAACATCAAATCACACACCAGTGCTACACAGTCTAGCCTCCCAATACGCTCAAATGTCTCAACAATCTGCTCACGGCTGGATAACCGTCCCAGCTTCTGCCGGATATCCGTATCAAAAGTTTGCACACCGATAGAAAACCGATTCGCACCGGCGGCAATATAACTTTCTGTACGTGCCTCATCAAAATCGGAAATTCGCCCCTCAATCGTAATTTCACAATCTGGCGCCAGTGGCAAAGATTGTCTGAGTAGGCTGATAACCCGCGCCAGTTGACCTGCGGGTAGAGCAGATGGTGTACCGCCCCCAAAATAAATAGCGTGAATCGGTGCAGACTGCATCACTGGATTATTCATTTCCAGAGCAATCTCAGCTAGTAAAGTCGTTATATACTTATCCGTATCAAATCTGCGCAGCAGATTCTGGTAAAAACCACAAAACTGACAATGCGTTTCACAAAAAGGAATATGAATATAAATCAGCCTTTTATTGCCAGATATTGGCGATTGCTGCAATAAAGTCCATTGCTTTTCTATCTTTTCAGCTGCTAAAGGCAAACTGGCACGTAATGGCATCACCGCCCATCTATCCTGAAACGGCACCCCAGAAGAGGCGGCGTAAAAACGGCTTAAATCCAAAGAGTTCATAACACAGACATCAAATCAAAGTGTCAGGATTAAATAATAATTATTCTCATATGGCAATGGTTTTAAGCCAGCAAAATGCTACAACTTCCGCTTTATTGACACACATCAACTGACATAAAAAATGCCGGCAGAAAGGCCGATTTAGAACACACCAGTAGCGAAAAACCAGTTTAACCAAAGCAGCAACAGGCAAAAAACAGCAGCCAAATCAACCGACGTAACCCAAATGAAATCCACCACCAAATGCAATCTTCATCTACTAAAATAGCTTCAGAACCGCCATCTGAACAAACAAAGCAGCTCAACAAAAATTTGCTATAATCAATCTTCATATACGCAGCGTGCAGCCAGCTAGCGTCAGCACCTTAACGAATCGGTTTGTGACCTAATTTGCAGCTCACAGACCAACAGCAGCACAAACCAGCTTAGCGTCACCGATTAGCCAAGAACTATTACTACCCACATCTGCCCAGCCAGAGTACAGAAAGCCGTCTTATCTTTATTGCGCGTTGTGCTTTCCTGCGCTAGCTCAAATCAATCAGCATGCCCAGCTAAATAGAATAACTAAATCATCCGCAAAAAAAACTATAAAAAGTAGCAAGTGGACAGCAAGCTGAAATTTTGCCCAACACAAGCCACATGGTAGAGAGTAAAAAACTAGCGGCCACTAACACGACTTGGCCACACAACTACTAAACACAGCGCGGCTGAATTGACAAACACAACCACCCTTAGCATGATAAGCGCATGAGGTGTCGAAGTCTTCACAAAATAAAAATCGCAGCAAAATTGCAGTTTTTGAACATAAAAATTTATTTATGACAAATGAATATTTTTTTATGGACAAGAGGGCGTAAAATACATTACCAGCGAAAGAAATAATTTTAGCCTGCTTTGTTAAGTCTTCTAACCTCAGGGAATTTACAAGCTTAAAACAATCACACAACCAAGCGCAAATCAACG
Organism: Snodgrassella sp. B3837; assembly: GCF_026535955.1. Taxonomy (NCBI): domain Bacteria; kingdom Pseudomonadati; phylum Pseudomonadota; class Betaproteobacteria; order Neisseriales; family Neisseriaceae; genus Snodgrassella; species Snodgrassella sp. B3837. The sequence goes on along the minus strand of NZ_JAFNPI010000010.1, from coordinate 33,781 downwards.
CGCTCAAGTTCGCAGCTGCACCTGCATCTGACATAGCCAAGGAGGTGCACTATGACCCGCGAACAGATCCTCACCACCGGCCTAAGCAATAGCATCGGCTTATTACTCGAACAGATAGCCGAACTGGCGAGTATTCAGCATCTACAGCTCAGCACAGAAGAAAAAGCGCAGCAGCTCAGCTGCCTTCACCTAAGCAGCATCATCGAATATTGCCAAGCCATCAACAGCCTCAGCAAACAAATAAACCAAACCCTGAGTAAACTGATGCTCGAACGCCAGTACGTATTCGCCAATACCCAACTGGTAAACGACGACGAAATGCTTCAGTTCAGCGGCATTTTCTCCACCCAGCTCGAAAGCCTCACCAGCAGCATCAAGCGCATCTACCAGCAAAGCTTAGCCATCAAACAAATTAACTAAGCAAAACTCATCGTTCACACAACCCGCCTTAGCCAACAGACTAGGGCAGGTTTTAGGTGTTTTATCATTTTCGTAACAGAATTATTTAAAAAATATATTATTGTCTTCTAATAAAAAAATTGATAATCTTATCTACACTTATTTATGTAAATTAATAATAAATTATATTTGTTAGAATAGTTTTATTAAAAGGAATAAATAATGGGAAGAAAAGCTCGATTAAAAAGAGAAAAAAGAGAAAATCAAAAAAAAATTTTTAATTCATTGGATTATCAAAATGATAATAGTAAATTCGAATCAAGTGTAAATCGTATTAAATTATTATTTAAAGAATATAAATTTTTAGATATAGCTTTGACGATTTGTGTTTCCGAATTGTGGCCGATGAATGTAGCTAGCCATGCTAAACATGCATTAGCCTGGTCAATTTTACTTGGTTTGTCAGAAGAAGATGAAAAGGCAAAATCTATCTCAAATTATAAAGAATTTAGCCTTTTTCTGAATAAACTATATTGTCTATGGCCTGAATTACCTTGCTTAGAAGATTATTCACCAGTTGCTGATTGGGGACAAATTAAGGTAGGACTTGACTCGGAATTTGTGCCTATATTTTATGGAAGTAATCTTGATCGTGTACCAGATTTTATTGAATCATTTCGAATCAAATATGCATCTAATCCTGTAGCGTTAGCTGATATGGATCTTATTATCGATATTCAAAGAAATATTATTAATTCTTTTGATGGTTTTGATAAAGAAAATATTTCAAATCCAACAAATGGATATGTAGAAGTTCCAACTGAAAAATTTTGGATTGCATGTATAAAAACTTTGATAAAAACTAAAGATTTGATATTTAAAAGATTGGATAAAAATAAAGAAAAATTAATTACACCAATTGGAGTTGGGAATAGTATCTATACACACAAGGAATTCATTAATAAATATCTAGAAAGTTATATTACTCCTCATGTATTTTTGTCTAAGAATGATTTACTAATTCCGATATCTGTACGTGAATTACCAGGAAAAATTATTAATTATTGGGCAAATAATAAAAATTTATATAATGAAAATATACCACATGCAAAAATAGCTGAATTTTTAAACAAACATTTTGAAAATGTATGTGGTTCTGGAGAACCTATTTATTTAGAAATTAATAATTCTATTTTTTCTAATTTAAGAATCACATGTTCAATAGCTGGAAAAGAGAGATTTCATTTAATTTGCTATTGTCAACTTGATTCATATAAAAATGCTCTAAATGAAACCAACTTGATTTATACACACTTACAGAAAGAATCTGAAATAGCTCTTTTATCACCATGTGGAAAAAAAAGGTTAGGGAGAAAAGATAAATCCAAGTTATGTAAAAATGATATACGTATTACACTTGTATTAGAAAATAATGCACTAGCCACTTCCTTATTAGAAATCCCTGAAGAGCCGGCACAATTTCTCACTTTAGCTGATTTTATTTCAATCTTTGATTCGATGGAAAATATAGATGAAATAGAAGAATTTGATCAGTATATGCAAGATGTAAATGATGAAACAAATCAGCATGATTTATTTTTTAATTTATATGCCTCTCCAGTAGATTGGTATGCTAGCTTTTGTGATTCAAAAGGTGTTTTATTTAATGGTTATTCTTCCCATGAAAAGATGGTATTTATTGATCCGCATTGGGGGGATATCTATCGTTTTAAGAAATTAAAAGAATTTTGGCATGATGCACCAGAAATATTTCCTGATAATGAAAAAACATGGAAAATTATTAAAACAGGTGCAATACAACATATGTATTCTATATGGAAGCCAATTAAAGCTTATTCAACAAAAGTTGGTAACTGTACCATACAGGCATTATACGATTATCAAGAAATACCAAATGAAGATAAAAATATTTTTGATAGTATGGTACAAATGATAATTGATTTAATTAATGAAAATAAACATTTATTGGTTAATATTCCTTTTATGAAAGAAAAGCATATTATATTTAATTGCACAATCAACAAAAATACCAAAATTGGATCAGAATCAAAAGGAATATTTATATCGAATATTTATTGCACAGAAAAAAATCATTATCATTTAACTTTAAATTATGAAAAAATTTTTGATTCATGTTCAAATAATAAGGACAATACTTATGAAAAAAAATTTTTATCGGAATTATTAATACTTTGCCATAGTATTAATAATGTGGAATTACCGAAAAACTTTATTAAATTGTTTACCGAACAAATCCCTTCTAAAAAACCAAGATTTTTATTTTACAAAGAAAAAAATTATGTAGACAGTCCTAAAACAGCAATGCCAATAATGGTTACTGAAAATGATTCTAAATTAGTTATTAAAGAAATCGCAATAGCTTTACATGATAGGAATATATATCCTGGAAAATATACTGTTGATGAAGCTAAATCTATAATAAAAGAAATTTCTTGTTTTTTTAAAATAAAGATTGAGTCGTTTTTAATTTCTTATAATAAAGAACAATTAATTGTTAGTTGTATTGAACAAATTAATGCTGCTTTGGTTAAGGAATATATCGACAATTTAAATATAAAACATAGTTTGGCACATGATGTAGATTATGATCGAGAGGAAGAAGTTAAAAATAGTAAAGAAAAAAACTCAATGATTATAAAATATTATCAATATTTATTAGAAAAAATAATAACTTTATCAATAAAAGGAGAGAATTCAGTTAATGATAAAGTATTAAGAAAACTATATTTTTATGTAAAATATTATTTTGATTTTAATAATGCAAGCGATATATTGCACTACGGAATTGCTATCGGAGGATTAGATATAAGTGAAAACTACATTCCACAAGTTTTTTATAATGATGAATTCGAAAATAATATTTCACGTTTTCAAAATAAATATTCAAAAAATATTTTAGGTATTGGTATAAATAAAGAAGATGAAATAAATAGTTTAAGTATTGGAATAAATTTATTAGAGAACAAACATTTTAATAATCTATTTCGAAAAGATTTAAATTTTGATTTTGTGCAACTAATAGATGCATTTCGAATTTTATACCAGCCAGTAGAATATGGTTTATCTAATAATATTTCATTATGCTATAGTGTAACTGAGGAAAAATTATTATCAGCTTTTTTAAATTTTATTAAATTCACTACAAAAGAAGAGGCAACTTATCTTTTAAAATTTTTGACTTTATCAGAATCTGGAATTCTTTGTTTAAGTGGTAAAGAACAAATTGAAACTGAAGTTCCTTATTGGGATCATTATAAGAGAATTTACCGATACAATTTGCGTCCGTTAATCAAATATAATAATAAATATTTTTGGGGCGCTGAACAAGCTTTTCGGAGCATGTTTATATGGCTAAGACAATTAAATAATGGTTATTTGCCAGCAGATTTTAACTGGCCTAATGTTGAACCTTATATTAAAAATATCAAGAAAGATTTAGAAGAAAAACTTGAAAAACAATCTCTTGATATATTCAAGAGATATACACCATATGTCGATAGTTTAGATTTTTACGATAAATATAAAAAGTATGAAAAATTTGATGATGTTGGTGACTTTGATGGGTTGGCATACTGGCCAGAAATAAATACTTTGATTTATGCTGAATGTAAATATAATAAACCAGCGTTTGTAATAAAAGATAGCCGCCGCTTACGTGATACAATATTTGGAAATAATCCTGAAGCGCATATGAAAAAGATTGCCAAAAGACGCGATTTTGTACTGAAAAATCGTCAACGTATGTTAGAAGTACTTGGATGGCCGCCCTCTGATAAACCAGAAATTAATTTAGAATTATATATTACAAAAGATTTACATTATTGGATGGTAGCACCTCCAAAAGATGTGCCAACCCAATTTGTCTGTATTGATAATTTAGATAACTGGTTGAAAAGTCATGTTCTAAAACAAGATTAAATCAGCAGATTATAAATTTAGACTATACTTATTATTTAAATATTTACAGGAAAAAATTAAAAAACCAGTGATGTTTCAAAGGCATCACTGGATATTTTTAATCAGTTTAGTTAAAAAGCTTATTTACTCCACCGTCACCGATTTTGCCAGATTACGCGGTTTATCCACATCGGTACCGCGTGCCAGTGCGGTGTGATACGCCAGTAGCTGTACCGGTATGGTGTGAACAATTGGCGACAGTACACCCATATGTCGCGGCGTGCGGATGACGTGTACGCCTTCGCCGGCGGTGAATTCGCTGTCTAAATCGGTAAATACAAACAGTTCGCCGCCGCGTGCTGCAACTTCCTGCATATTGGCTTTGACTTTCTCAAGTAAGCTGTCGTTGGGCGCGATAACCACTACCGGCATATTCTGGTCTACCAGTGCCAATGGCCCGTGTTTGAGTTCGCCGGCAGGATAAGCCTCTGCATGAATATAGGTGATTTCTTTCAGTTTCAGTGCACCTTCAAGGGCGATGGGGTAGTGGATGCCGCGGCCTAGAAACAGGGCGTTGTTTTTGGCGGCAAACTGGTTTGCCCAGCCGGCTATTTGCGGTTCCAGATTAAGTACATGCTGGATGCTGCCCGGTAGCAGGCGCAGTTCGCTGGTGTATTGCTCTTCTTCCTCAGGGGTAACCAGTCCGCGCATTTTGCCTAGGGTAACCGCCAGACCAAACAAGGCCACTAGCTGGGTGGTGAAGGCTTTAGTGGAAGCAACGCCGATTTCGGCACCGGCACGGGTATACAGTACCAGCTCGCTTTCGCGCGGCAGCGCAGATTCCATTACGTTGCAGATAGAGAGGCTGTGCTGCATGCCCAGTGATTGGGCATATTTGAGCGCCTCCATGGTGTCGAGGGTTTCGCCGGACTGGGAAATAGTAATCACCAGTTGTTCGGGGTCAGCAATCACTTTGCGGTAGCGGTATTCGCTGGCAATTTCCACATCGGTGGGTATCTGGGCGATGGCTTCGAGCCAGTAGCGTGCGGTTAGTGCGGCGTAGTAGGAGGTGCCGCAGGCAAGAATTTTGATGCTGCGAATGCGCTCAAAGATGGCGGCAGCATTAATGCCGAAGTTGGCCGGTTCGAAGCCGCCAACTAAAAATACTTCGGCGGTGTCGGTGATGGCTTTGGGCTGTTCGTGGATTTCTTTCTGCATAAAGTGGCTGTACAGGCCAAGTTCGAGCGAAGCGAGTGACAGTTCGGACATTTTGATTTCGCGTTCCACCGGTTGCTGGTGTTTGTCGAGCAGCAGGTCGATGCCGTCTGTGGATAACTGTACGATATCGCCATCTTCCAAGAATACCACGCGGCGTGTATAGGCAATTACAGCGGAGACATCCGAGGCGATAAAGCTTTCGTTTTCGCCCAGTGCCACTAAGAGCGGGCAGCCCATGCGGGCGGCTACCAGTTTTTCGGGGTTATCGCGAGCGATAACGCCGATGGCGTAGGCTCCTTGGAAACGCTGGCAGGCGTGTTGTACTGCTTGAAAAAGGTTGCCATTGCTGCTGTGGGTGTATTCGTAATGAATGCTGTGGGCAATCACTTCGGTATCGGTTTGTGAGGTGAACTGATAGCCCAGTGCTTCGAGGCGGTTGCGTTCGCTTTCGAAGTTTTCGATGATGCCGTTATGGACGATGGCTATCAGGTTATTGGAAATATGGGGATGGGCATTGGGTTCGGTAACACCGCCGTGTGTTGCCCATCGGGTATGGCCGATGCCAAGGCTGCCTTTTAGACCTGCGGCTTGTGCGGCTTCTTCCATCAGTTTAACGCGGCCGACGCGACGTACGCGCTCTATGCCATTGGATGTCCAGACGGCGATACCAGAGGAGTCGTAACCGCGATATTCCAGTCGTTCCAGACCGCTGGTGAGAAATTCTACTACGTTATTCTGAGCGCGAATGGCGCCAACTATGCCACACATGTTTTATCCTTTTGCTACAGGCTGGTTGCTGGTGTGGCTGCGCGTCTGAAAGGTAAGACTGGCCGCGGCTGTTGTGCATGAGAGATGAATGCAGCGGTTGATGTCTATTTGGTGCGCAGTGCCATGCCTGTTTATGCTGTTTTCAATTGTTTAAGAAGACGATTGTAATGGAAATAGGCGTTTTGCACAGTAATGTTTGCTGATGCAGGCAGCTGAGTGTTTGTTTATTCGGTAGGGATGTGGTTGGGATGTGTTAATGATTGAGAAAAATTTATTTTTATTTATCAATAATGTTGATTTTTTATACGCTGGTCGACGGCGGTTGTATTTACATGCGGTATGTTGCTGGTATTGATTTATACTGTCACTTTGCTAATCAATTTTGACTGAATCTGGCTTTTTTAGATGCTGTGTTGTGCGGAGGTGATGGGGATGGTTTTGCGGGGGCTGCTGATTACCTGATAAATTTTTTTGGCACCATCGGGACAGGCGAAGCAGTTGCTGCATTGGTTTGGACTACAACCGGGCTGAGTAAGACTAATTTGGCGTATGGTTCCTTTACGCAGCCAAAAGCTGAGCATTTGTTCCATAGCGCTTTCCTGTACTTGGAAATGGCGTGCTAAATCTTGCAGGCTGGCCTGTCCGATGCTGATAAGGTAATCGCGAATGGCAGTGATGAGCATTTTTTGTCTATCCTGTGCTGTTATGGTTCCTGTTGGTTAGGTATTTGAACGCAAACAGATAGTGACGATAGGGCAGATATCACTATCTGTTTGGGTAAATCTGTTTTAGCGGTTGGTAAAAATGTGCATCTGGTCAGTGGCAGCAGCTGCCTTTGCTATGTGGACAGGTTTTCATGGCTATCTGGCAGGTTTGGCGCCGGCTACCGATAATTTTCATGGCACAGATTACGAGGATCAGTAAAATAGCTACACCACCAATCCAGTAGGAGGCACTGGCCGAACGGCTGAGCTGGTGATACTGGTAGTAGACGGTGGCACAGCTCCAGCCAGTGAGGAATGTCCAGCCAGCAACAAATAGCATCCAGCGCCAGCCGGCTTCGCGGTAGATGGTACCAAGCGCAGCGGCACAGGGGGTGTAGAGCAAAATGAATATCAAATATGCCATGGCAGCGGCGCTGCCACCAAAGGAACTTTCAAGTTTAGTTATGGTACGGCTGCTGATGTCCATGTCCTGCTGGACGCTGGCTGTATTTTCGTCAAGGGCTCTGAAGCCGAGCGGGTCGAGAAATGAGCCTGCCATTTCGCTAAGGTTGGCAGGAATGGTTTTCAAAGCTTTGATGATGCCGGCTTGCAGATTGAATTCTTCCTCGCCACCGTCTTCTTCTGCTTTCATTGAGTAGAGGGAATTAAGCGTGGCGATAACGGCCTCTTTGGCAAAGATGCCGGTAAAGATGCCAACGGTGGCTGGCCAGTTTTGCTCGCTGATACCCATTGGGGTAAACACGGGTGTGATTTTTTGGCTGGCTACAGATAGTACAGACTGGCTGCTATCGGGGTGGCCAAATGAACCGTCGCTACCAAGGGAGTTGAGCAGGCTAAGAATAGTCACCATCAGCACGATGGCCTGTCCGGCACGGAAAATAAACCCTTTTAAGCGTGACCATGTGAGGTAGAGCATGCCACGTAGTGTTGGTAGGCGATAGGCGGGCATTTCCATGATAAATGGTGTGGTATCACCCGGTAGCAAAGTGTGTTTGAGTATCAGGCCGGTAAAGATGGCGACACCGATACCGAGTAAATACAAGATAAATACGACACTGGAAGCATTATTAGGAAAGAAGATAACGGCAAATAAGGTATAGACGGGTAATCTGGCGCCACAAGACATAAACGGAATCATGCTGATGGACATCAGACGGTCACGTGCGCAGTCTAGGGTGCGTGTGCCCATAATGGCTGGCACACCGCAGCCGAAACCAACGAGCATGGGAACGAACGCTTTACCCGGTAAACCGATGGCACGCATGCCTCTGTCTACAACCATGGCTGCTCGTGCCAGATAGCCGGAATCCTCGAGAAACGACAAACACAGAAACATGGCGGCAATGACAGGGATAAAGGTGGCTACAGTTTGGATGCCGCTACCGATGCCGTTAGCCAGTATAGCTATCAGCCATTCTGGTGAACCAATATGGGTAAGTAAGGTAGAAAAGCCATCAACAAATATTGTGCCAAAAAGAACATCGAAAAAGTCGATGAATACGGAGCCGAATTTTACTGCCAGCATAAACATAAGGTACATGACAAACAGAAAAAACGGTATGCCGGTATATCGGCCTAGGGTAAAACGGTCGATTTTGTCGGATAATGACTGGTTTGCTTCACGTGGTTTTTCGATAACCGTACGGCTTAGCTGGTCAATGGCATCGTAACGAGAGCTAGCCAGTGCGATGTCGATTTCATAGTTACACCAACTAGATAGTTCGTCACGACATTGCTGAACAATGTGCTCTTCGTCACTGCTAAGAGAAATAGAACTTTGTTTTAGCAGCAGTTCAATTAATGACCATTGATCGATTTGGTTTACTACACTGTCTGCCGGCAGTTGCGACAGATAGTGGCGGATGATATCACTTTGTTTTTTTCCGAGGGTGTCCAGTTGCGGGTCAGCAGCTACAGGCTGGCTGAAAGCTTTGCTGATTGCTTGCTGCAATTGTATTAAACCCATCTTTTTCGCTGCGGATATAGCTATGACAGGACAGCCAAGCTGCTGGGTAAGGGTACTGATATTGATGTTTTCGCCCATGTTTTGCAGGGCATCCATCATGTTGAGTACGACCAGCATTGGCTTTTTCAGATCAAGCAGCTGAAAGGTAAGGTACAGGCTGCGTTGCAGGTTGGTAGCATCGATTATATTGATAATTAGGGTGTCAGGTTCGTTGAGCACGAACTCGCGCGCTATCATTTCGTCCTGTGAGGCTGCCATGTCGAGGTTTTCGATGGCATAGGTACCGGGCAGGTCGACGATTTCTACTGACTGCCCATTTATCTGGGTACTGCCAATTTTGCGCTCTACAGTAACACCTGGCCAGTTGCCTACTTGCTGGCGAGAGCCGGTAAGGGCGTTAAATAATGTGCTTTTGCCGCTGTTGGGGTTGCCGATTAATGCTATTTTCATTACTCAGCCTCAACTACGCCAATAGCCTGTGCTTCGCTGCGGCGCAGGCACAGGTAAAAACCACGGGTTTTGATTTCCAGCGGGTCGCCCATGGGGGCGGTGCGGATAACAGTAACGTGGCTGCCGGGAGTGATGCCCATGGCTAACAAGCGGCGGCGAAATGGCATAGATTCGGGCAACAGTCGGGTAATAACTGCCGGTTGCCCGAACGGTAGTTGATCGAGAGTTAGTGTTGACACTGCGCTAAACCTTAGGTGGTAGATTTGGTTTGTTGTTTTTATTGGGAATCATTTTTATTGTGCATGATATTACTTTTACTTGTTAATTTGCATGCAAGGTTTGCTAAGGGAGTCGCTGTCGTTAAACAGTAATGTCAAGAAAGCGCTAGTATATGTGATGGTTTTGCAGATTATAATTCCGATGTGTTGAATTTACTGTTGCTTGTGTAAGGATATATACAGATTTTTAGTCAGTTTTGGGAAAGGTGCAAAAAGGAAGATAGGTGGTAGCGCTAGTTTCTCAGCACATCTGACTAAGCGAGATGTGCTGAGGCTGACAATGATGGCAGGATTATTCCTGTGGTTTTTTTTCAGGGCGCTGCCATTCGTTCAAGGTAGTTTGCCGGCTGCGGGCCAGAGTGAGCTTATCTGGCGGGCAGTTTCTGCTCAAAGTACTGCCGGCACCGGTGGTGGCACGGTCGCCAATGGTGATTGGCGCTACCAGCATGTTGCCGGAACCGATGCGTACTTGGTTGCCGATGACAGTACGGTATTTATTGACGCCGTCGTAGTTGCAAGTGATGGTGCCGGCACCGATATTGGTTTGTTCGCCAATGGTGGCATCGCCCAGATAGGTAAGGTGGTTAGCTTTGCTGCCATAGCCAATGGTGCTGTTTTTGACTTCAACAAAGTTGCCGATGTGTACGGCATCACCAATCTGTGCCTGTGGTCGCAGACGAGCAAACGGACCAATTTGCGCGTTGCTGCCGATAACGCAGTTGTCTAGGTGCGAGTTGGCTTGGATTACAGTACCTGCGCCGATGGTGGCGTTTTTTATGACGCAGTTGGCACCAATGCTGACGTTGTCGCCCAGTTCTATGTTGCCTTCAAGTACGACGTTTACATCGATGATGACGTCCTGTCCGTGTTTTAACTGGCCACGTAAGTCGAAGCGTGCCGGATCACGCAGGGTTACGCCGGCCTGAAGCAGGGCGTTGGCCTGTTGCTGTTGCAAAATCCTTTCTAGCTGCGCCAGTTGAAGCTTATTGTTGACACCCGCCGCTAGCCATGAGGCACGTACCTGTAGAGGGTGTACAGGGATTTTATCGTGTTGTGCTCGTGCGATTACGTCGGTTAGGTAGTATTCCTGCTGAGCGTTGTGGTTTTGCAAGGCATTGAGCCATTGAGCCAGTTTGCGGTTGGGCAAAACAAAGATGCCGGTGTTGGTTTCGCAAATGGCTTTTTCGGCAGCGCTGGCATCTTTTTCTTCAACAATGGCGACTACGTTGCCTTGCTGGCGGATGATGCGGCCATAGCCGGTGGGGTTGTCGAGAACGTCGGTAAGTAGAGCGACATCTTCACCAGCGATACTGAGTAAATCCGCTAATGTCTGCTGGTCTATTAAGGGCACGTCGCCATAGAGTATCAGGGTACGTCCGCTGTCAGCCAGATTGGGTAACGCCATTTTAACTGCATGGCCAGTGCCAAGCTGTTGGTCCTGTTCGACCCAGTGTACGTTCGCCTGAATGCGTTGCCTTACTAGCTCTTTACCATGGCCGATAACCACGCTTATGCTGTCAGGGTTCAGACTCTGTGCTGTGTGGATCACCCGTTCCAACATGCTGATGCCACCTATTTCATGCAGAACTTTAGGCAGACGTGAATACATGCGGGTGCCTTTACCAGCAGCGAGGATAACGATATTAAGGGATGAAGTAGCCATATATCTATATGTGTATGGATGTGAAAAGGGGCTGCAGGTAATCAAGTCTGATTCCGGCAGCCCTGTGTGTTTAAACGCAGTTTATTCAGCACTGCTTTCTGGCTGATCCCACTTGGTGTGAGCCGGCAGTTTTTCATTAACGTCGCCCACCCCGGGTTTCATAGCATGTGGTTCGGGGCGCATTTTGTTGTACAGCATGTTGTGGGAATAAGTGCCATCCTGATACACCACGCGTGTACCCGGTTCGTATTTCTGGCGCAATCTGGTCTGGCCGGTGGCATCCTGATAAGTTTCCCATGTACAGCCGCTGAGTGCCAGTATTGTGCATATCAAGCAGATTCCCGCACGCATGGTGTCATCCTTTGTGGTTGGTGATTTGTAGTCTGTTATTGTAGAGAATTTGTGTGCTGACGTATAGCTTTCACAATAAGGTAAGCGCAATGTCGCGCAGGCCTGCCATATCAGTAACTGCAGCATCAATATTTGCTCTTGGATAACTCTGTGGACCATACCATACAGTACGCATGCCCAGCATATGTGCAGTGTGCAGATTGGCTGGGCTGTCATCAACCATAATGCATTGCTGAGGATGAATATGTAGCTGCCGGCATAGGCTGTGATATGCATGGGGATGGGGTTTACAGTGCATTTCTACATTATCCGTTCCAATTACTGCATGAAAATATTGCTGGATTCCCATTGCTTTGATTAGTGCCTGTACATAGTGGCTGGGACCATTGGAAAAAACTATCTTGTGCCCATGTAGATAGGTCAGTGTCTGTGATAGCTCAGGCATGGGTTTAAGCAAAGGCAGAAGCTTTTCAAGTGGGTGGCAGGCAAGCAGAAATTCGTGCAGATTAATTTCAGGATGATTCAGCCCGATTCCGATAAGTGTAGCACCGTAATCGTCCCAATATTGCTGGCGTAGTTGTGAAGCGGCAATTTGATCAATGTGCAGTTGAGAAGCCAGAAAGTGTGTCATATTCTGATTAATGACGTTGAAGATGCCGGCATCTGCATAATGCAAGGTGTTGTCTAGGTCGAAAATCCAGTAATGAGTTGTCATGGTTTGTAAGATGGCGTCAGGTTTTTACTATATACGCGTAAAACAGGTATGATTGCAGGCACGATATAGATAATTTTAACAACTGGAGGCTGGAATGAAAGCGGGTAAGTGGTTAATCGGTACGTTGTGCATGCTGGCTGCGATATGGGCACATGCACAGACTGAGGTGCGTCTCGCGGTACATGATTCTTTTGCTTTACCGAAAAATGTTCTAGCCGGATTTGAGCAACAAAATCAGGTTAAGTTAACCTTAATTAAGGTAGGCAGCGGTAATGAGATGCTGAATAAGCTCATTCTTACCCGCGGCAAACCGATTGCCGATGCCGTATATGGTCTAGACAACAGCAATATCAGCAAGGCGCAACAATATCAGCTCTTTGCCACCACTCAGCCGGCCAGCCGTGCAGTGAATGTTGATTTGCCTCAGGCACTGGCTATCGATTACGGCTACATTACCATTAATTATGATAAGTCTTGGTTTCAGAAACATAAAAAACCCTTGCCTCGGTCTTTAGAAGATCTTGCCAGTCCGGCTTACAAAGATTTGCTGGTGATGCCGAGCCCTGCTACATCAACGGTGGGATTGGGGTTTTTGCTGGCGAATATCGGCGGTCTAGGGGAGCAGGCTACATGGCAGTGGTGGGCAAAAATGCGTCAAAATGGTGTCAAAGTGACTAAGGGCTGGAGTGAAGCCTACTACACTGATTTCACGCTGAATGGTGGCAGCCGACCGCTGGTCGTAAGCTATGCTTCCAGTCCCGTAGCTGAAGTATATTACGGTAAAGGGAAATATACTACGCCACCAACCGGAGATCTGCGCTTTAAAGGAGCGGTATTCCGCCAAATAGAAGGTGCGGCGGTATTGAATCATGCTAGCCAGCCGGCATTGGCGGCAAAATTGGTGCAGTATCTGCAAAGTAATCAGGTGCAAAGTGCCATACCGACATCTATGTGGGTTTATCCGGCCGTGAAGGGGGTGTCATTGCCACCGGTATACGCACACATCAGTATTCCCACTAAAGTTGTGCAGCCAACGATGGCAGATATGGCCGCCAAACAGCAAAGCTGGGTGAAACAATGGGTAAAGGTAGTGCAACGCTAAGAAGTTAGACCTGCGGTTAGGTCTGTGTGACATCAGACAGAACTTAATTAAACGGGGCATGCTAATGCCCTGTTTGATTTTGGTAAGCGTTAAGGTAAAGGTAATAAAACAGTGCATATGAAGCTGAACAGCCTGAAAGTCGGCGCCGGCAGAGTGGGAGGAAAGCTGCCATACTTGCTGTTATTGCTGCCGCTGGGGTTTTTGCTGGCTGTAGTAGTGTTGCCTCTGGGGGCGATGCTGCAACAAACTAATGCAACCAGTTTTCACATGGTGTGGCAGGACGAATATATGCGCCGTCTGCTCGGGTGGACAACTTTGCAGGCTGCCGGCAGTAGTTTGCTGACTTTGCTGTTGGGAGTGCCGGTGGCATGGGCGATTACGCGGTGGCAGTTTGCTGGCCGCAATCTGGTACTGCGGTTGGTCATGCTTCCGTTTGTAATGCCAACACTTGTGGCTGGTGTAGGAATTTTGTCGTTATTTGGGTCACAAGGTTTGCTTTGGCGTGGCTGGGAGGGTACGCCTTGGTTATTGTTGTACGGCAATGTGTTTTTTAATTTACCAGTAATGGTGCGTGCAGTCTATCAAGGCTTATGTCAAGTGCCGGCATCGCGTCTTTATGCAGCGCAAACGCTTGGTAGCAGTGTGTGGCAGCGCTTTATTCAAGTGGAGTTGCCGCAGTTGCTGCCATGGCTAGCTGGCGGTATGTGCATGGTGTTTTTATATTGTTTTTCGGGTTTTGGTCTAGCCTTATTGCTAGGCGGTGAGCATTACATTACGCTGGAAGTACAGATTTATCAGCTGATTGCCTATGAGCTGGATATGGCGCAGGCCGGTGTGCTGGTACTGTGGGTGCTGGCCAGTACGTTTGTATCGGGTATGGTATATGCGCTTGTAAGCCGGTTGAGCACACAGGCCAATATGGTACGGATGCTGCCACCACGGATACCAGTCAGATGGCAGAAATGGGCGCTGTTACTGGCTTTGTTGCTACTGCTAGGTTGCTGTGTACTGCCGCTTATGGCTGTTGCTTGGCGTGCCGTACTTGCTGGCAGCTCTTGGTTAGTGCTGTTGGATGGTAGTACATGGCAGGCACTGCTTAATACAGTACGATTTACTGTAATGGCCATGCTACTGGCACTGCTGCTGGGTATGACACATGCGGCGCTGGCTCATCGCTGGACATGGGTACGTAGTCTGACTTTTTTACCGTTCATGGTCTCACCTGTATGTGTGTCGTTCGGGCTGTTGTTATGCTATCCGGAATGGGCGGCTTCGCTGACCATGTTGATATGTACATATGCATTGCTTGCCTATCCGTTTATTACCAAAGATGTACTGTCCGCATGGGACAGCTTACCGCTCAGTTATATTCAGGCTGCGCGTACGTTGGGTGCCAGTAGCTTGCAGGTGATGCTGTATGTGATTTTGCCTTTGTTACGGCCGGCCTTGCAGCGGGGGCTGGCACTGGCGGCAGCAACCTGTGTGGGTGAATTCGCAGCCACACTTTTTCTATCACGGCCGGAATGGCAGACCCTAACTACCCTGATTTACCATTATCTAAGTACGGCCGGCCGGGATAATTATGACAGAGCAATGGTGCTGACCTTGCTGCTGATGTTGCTGGCCATGCTTTTTTTTGGGTTGCTAGAATGGAGTAAGAGCAAAAAGGAACAACACTTATGCTGAGTTGGCAGCAGGTTAACAAACAATTTGGTCACAAAGTAGTGGCTGCTGATTTAAGCCTGCACGTAGCTGATGGTGAGCTGGTGGCGGTACTGGGTGAGAGCGGCAGTGGTAAATCAACGTTGCTGAATATGGCAGCCGGTCTTGTGCAGCCGGATAGCGGACAAATCCTGATTGATGAAGCGGATATTACGTTTTTGCCAGCAGAGCAGCGCCGTATCGGGCTCATGTTTCAGGACTACGCTTTATTACCGCATTTGAATGTATGGCAGAACGTGGCTTTTGGTTTGCGCATGCATGGGGTCAGCAAGGCACAGGCAAAGCAGCAGGCGCAAGAGTTTCTGGCTGAAGTGGGTTTGGCTGACATGGCAATGCAGTCAGTTGAGTTGTTGTCTGGAGGTGAGCAGCAACGAGTAGCACTCATAAGGGCACTGATTTTGCAACCGCGGGCTTTGCTGCTGGATGAGCCTTTCTCTGCACTGGATACAACCTTGCGAGGTAGTTTGCAGCAATTAACCTTACGCCTATTGCGCCAGCAGCAATGTCCGGCCGTACTGGTCACTCACAGCCCGCAGGAAGCATTTGCGCTGGCCGACCGTATCTGCCTGTTGCGGCAAGGACGCTGGGTGCAGGAAGGCAATGCAGCAACACTGCTAGCGCGACCAACAGATGCATGGGCAGCACGTCTGTTAGGCTGTGATAATGTGACAGACCATTGCTATATTCCGCAGCAGGCTTTGTGTTATGACCTTGAAAACGGCGTGCAGGTACAGGTAACTGACGTTTGTCTGACCGCCAGAGCTTATGATGTACAGTTGCTGCATCCGCAATATGGATTATTACGCTGGTGGCTACCGCTGCATCGGACGGTGAATCGGGGAGACCAACTACCTTTAACTGTGCTGCAAGATCAAATCGTTTTTTTTCACTGACTCTTTCTTTCAGACCATATGCACACGCTGACACAACTCTGCATGTGATGCCTACAAACCAAGCGCAAGGTGGTATAATTGCGCCGAATTTTTACCCATTATTGCCAAGTACACACGGAGAACCTCATGGCTTTAGTTTCTATGCGCCAACTGCTCGACCATGCTGCTGAGAACAGTTATGGCTTGCCGGCGTTTAATGTCAATAATCTTGAACAAATGCGTGCGATTATGGAAGCGGCCGATGAAGTTAACGCTCCGGTGATTGTGCAGGCCAGCGCCGGTGCGCGTAAATATGCCGGTGCACCATTTTTGCGCCATCTGATTTTGGCAGCTGTAGAAGAATTTCCACATATTCCGGTAGTGATGCATCAGGATCATGGCGCTTCTCCGGAAGTGTGCCAGCGTTCTATTCAGCTGGGATTTTCATCTGTAATGATGGATGGTTCTTTGTTGAGCGATGCTAAAACACCTTCTACTTATGAATACAATGTAGATGTGACGCGTAAAACTGTATATATGGCGCATGCGTGCGGGGTGTCGGTTGAGGGAGAAATCGGTTGTCTGGGTAATCTGGAAACCGGTGATGCTGGTGAAGAAGATGGGGTCGGCGCCGCAGGCAAGCTCAGCCATGAACAGATGCTGACCAGTGTGGATGAAGCGGCACGTTTTGTCCAGGATACCGGTGTGGATGCATTGGCAATTGCCATTGGTACCAGCCACGGCGCTTATAAATTTACCCGCAAACCGACAGGCGATGTTTTGCGTATCGACCGCATCCGTGAAATCCACGAACGCCTGCCCAATACCCATCTGGTGATGCATGGTTCCAGCTCAGTGCCACAGGAATGGTTGCAGGTGATTAATGAGTATGGCGGCAAGATTCCGGAAACATATGGTGTACCGGTAGAAGAGATTGTCGAAGGGATTAAATACGGTGTGCGCAAGGTCAATATTGACACCGATTTGCGTTTGGCCAGCACCGGTGCCATTCGCCGTTTTCTGGCTACTCATCCGGCAGAATTTGACCCGCGCAAATACTTCACCGAAACCATTAAAGCAATGAAACAGGTGTGTATTGATCGTTATGTAGCGTTTGGTGCTGCTGGCCACGCTGGACAGATTAAACCGGTGTCACTGGAAAAAATGGCTAACCGTTATGCCGCTGGTGAGCTAGTACAGATTGTAAAATAAGTTTATCCGCTAGTGAAAACGGACTGTTCCTATAAGGGGCAGTCCGTTATTGTTTATCTGACGCGCTCTTTAATGCAGCAAAAGTGTGAAATATCTGCTTAGACGCAGCCTGCCTCACAAACGGGTACAGCGGTTTGCGTAAACTGGCGCTGAAAATACAGCAAACCCTGATTGTCCTGTTCATTAACATTGATGTACTCAATGGCCACATAAAATACACTGTGACTGCCCATATCATGGCTGTCAATAATACGGCCATGCAGATGAGCCAGTGCCCCCACCAATTGTGGCTGGGTTGTATGCTGGTGATTCTGCCAATCGTGTTGCAAAAACCGCTCATGAGCCGGAATTGAGGTCATACCTGCAAAATGTTCCGCCACATCTTGCTGAGAGGCTGCCAGAACATTTACGCATAATTGTCCGTTGGCGCGCAAAATCGGTTGAATACGAGCATTGCGATTGATGCAGAGTAATAGTGTAGGGGGAGAGTCGGTTACCGAAGCGACTGCGGTGAGGGTAATACCATAGCGTCCGGCTTCCCCTTCTGTAGTGATGACATGCACTGCTGCGGCAACTTTCGACATGGCTTCGCGATACAGTAAAGCCATGGCTGAAGGTGATTGGTTCATGTTGTCAGGGTTCTTTTTCTTCTTTATCAACAGCGATATTAGTAAATTCTTTCAGCAGAGTACCCAGTTGCTGTAGTTTTTCCTGAGTAAAACGCTGTTCCAACACTTTATAACGGGCATCTACCGCTACACAGAAATCTTCATATAGTTTCTCGCCTACTGGCGTTAGCTTCAGAAACACCCTGCGCTGGTCGTTGGACGGTTTCAGGCGTACTACATAATTGAGCCTTTCCAGTCGTGTCAGGATACCGGTGAGGCTGGGGCGCAGAATGCATGCCTGTCTAGCCAGCTCCTGAAAGTCCATAATACCATTTTCTGCCAGTAAGCGGATAATACGCCATTGCTGATCTGTAATTCCGATATCGTTCAGCATGGGGCGGAAATGGGAAAGTAATGCTTCACGAGTCTGAATCAAAATGATGTTGAGGGATGAGTATTTAGATGTGTTTGCCATCTGTTTGCTCCAATCTTTCAGTATATCTAGTTCATATGGCGTATGAATAATGAACCAAGGTATAAGACATTGTTCAGGAATTTTACAGAAGATTATTATAAAATTGAATAATTATGTGTAAATCAAATACAAAATAAAGACATTGTAGTTGTTTAATGGATTGTTTAATAATTAAATATTCTGATTTTGAAATTATGCACTATTCACAACAGCTATGAAGAAGCCACCAGATTTACAGTATAAGCACATTGTGGCGGATACCTATTTATGCTAATTATGCTGCCGGACTGGTGGCTATCGTAAGAATATAAATAATTTAATTAACGATATTTTTGCAATTGTAAGTGGATTTTGGCCATTCTGTCCTGCAATTGCGCCAGCTCACTGCGGTCTTTTTCAACCAGATGTGCCGGTGCCTTATCGGTATAGCCAGGTTTGGCCAGTTTGGCAGCTATCTTGTCGATGTTTTTCTGAAGTTTTTCAGCTTCTTTTTGCAGGCGTGCTGTTTCAGCTGCTTTATCGACTTCCACTTTCAGCATGAGGCGTGCGCCCTGACACACTGCTACGGGAGCATCGTCACTTTCTGGCAGATGTGACACCTGTGTGGCTTCACTCAGACGTGCCATCAGTGGCAAATAGGGCAGTAACGTGCTTAAATCAGCAGCACTTTCAAGTAACAGTGGCACTTTCACACTCATCGCCAGCCCCATTTCGCCGCGTAGATTGCGAACGGAATTAACCAGTTCCTGCAAATAATGCATCTGGTCTACAGCTTCGCTGTTAATCAAGCTACTATCAGGTTGTGGCCAATCTGCCAGCATAATGCTGTCGGTGTTTTTAGCATTAGCCAATGGTGCGATGGTTTGCCATAGCTCTTCTGTAATAAACGGCATAATCGGATGCAATAAGCGCAATACTGTTTCCAGTACCCGTACCAGGGTGCGTCGTGTAGCACGCTGCTGTGCTTCGTCACCGCGCTGAAGTTGAGTTTTAGCTAACTCCACGTACCAGTCGCAGTATTCATTCCAGATAAATTCATATAAAGTCTGTGCCGCCATGTCGAAGCGATATGTATCTAGTTCCTCGCTAACGGCAGAAATGGTTTGTTGCAAACGAGTCAGCAACCATTTATCCACAAAACTGTAGCTTAACGGCAGACTTTCATCCTGTCCGCAGTCGTGGTTTTCAATATTCATTAGCACAAAGCGGCTGGCATTCCACAATTTATTGCAGAAATTGCGATAGCCTTCAGCGCGTTTGAAATCAAAGTTGATACTGCGGCCAAGACTAGCATAGCTTGCCATGGTAAAGCGCAGTGCGTCGGCACCAAATACCGGTATGCCGTCTGGAAACAGCTTTTGAGTCGCTTTAATGACCTGAGGTGCTTTTTCCGGCCGGCGTAAACCAGTCGTGCGTTTAATGAGCAGGTTTTCCAAATCGATACCATCAATCAAATCCACTGGATCAATGACATTGCCTTCGGATTTGGACATTTTCTTGCCTTCATTGTCGCGCACGATACCGTGAATATACACATCGTGAAACGGCACTTTACCGGTAAAGTGAGTAGTCATCATAATCATGCGTGCTACCCAGAAGAAAATGATTTCATAGCCGGTTACCAGCACCTGAGAGGGCAGGAACGCCTTTAATTCATGTGTGTCTTCCGGCCAGCCCAGCGTAGAGAAAGGCACCAGTGCCGAAGAAAACCATGTATCCAGCACATCTTCATCACGTGTTAATACCGCATCCGTACCGGCCTGTGCCTGTGCTTCGGCGGCATTGCGTGCCACATACACGTGGCCGTTCTGGTCATACCATGCCGGTATCTGATGTCCCCACCATAGTTGGCGTGAGATACACCAATCCTGAATGTTATTCATCCATTGGTTATAGGTGTTGACCCAGTTTTCTGGAATAAAGCGTATTTGTCCGCTTTCCACTGCATGAATACATTTTTCGGTTAAGGATTTGCCTTTAAATTCCGATTCTGGTTCTGGATGCGCTACATCGTTGTTGGCGCTACGCGTCATGGCCACAAACCATTGGTTGGTCAGCATCGGTTCAATCACACTGCCAGTGCGGTCACCCTTAGGCGTCATCAGTTTGTGTTCTTCAACCTTAAGAAGTAGACCTTCTGCTTCTAAGTCGGCCACCATTTGTTTGCGCGCAGCAAAGCGGTCCAGACCAGCATATTTAGCTGGCAGCTCGATACCAGCTTGTTCTTGTCCCTGAAAATCAAATACTTCAGCCTGAGGAAGGATTTTTGCTTCCAGACTGAGGACATTAATCAGTGCCGTCTGATGGCGTTTGCCTACTTCATAGTCATTGAAGTCGTGTGCTGGTGTGATTTTCACACAGCCGGTACCAAATTCTTTATCCACATATTCATCGGCAATCACTGGAATAGTACGGCCGGATAAAGGCAATATCAGTTGTTTCCCGATAAAACCAGCATAACGTTCATCGTCAGGATGGACGGCTACTGCTACATCACCGAGCAAGGTTTCTGGGCGGGTAGTGGCCACAATCAAGCCATTATCTGGATCATCAGCCAGTGGATAACGGATGTGCCACATATGGCCGTTTTCTTCGATATTTTCCACTTCCAAATCAGATACCGCAGTACCCAATACTGGATCCCAGTTCACCAGCCGTTTACCACGGTAAATCAGCCCCTGCTCAAACAGCCGTACAAATACTTCGGTCACGACTTTTGCACGCTCATCATCCATGGTGAAATATTCACGGCTCCAGTCTACCGAACATCCTACACGGCGCATTTGTTCGGCCATGGTGCCGCCGGAAAATTTTTTCCAGTCCCATATTTTGGCGATAAATGCTTCTCGACCCAACTCATGACGGGAAATATTTTCCACAGCCAGCTGTCGTTCCACCACTATTTGCGTTGCAATACCAGCATGGTCTGAGCCAGGAATCCAGCACACATTTTCACCTTTCATGCGGTGATAACGGGTGAGTCCATCCATAATGGTCTGGTTGAATGCATGCCCCATATGCAGCGTACCAGTTACGTTCGGCGGGGGGAGCTGAATAGAGAACGACGGTTTGCTTAAATCCATTGACGGGGCAAAATAGCCGCGTTCTTCCCATTGCTGATACAAGCGGGTTTCAATTTCACTGGGAGAATATTGGGTGTTTAACATGGTTAATGAGTAGCAAAAAATCAAAAAATAAGAGTCTGATTATAACCCATGCGTAGAAGCATGGTTTAAGACGATGCACTTTTATCAGATTGTGAACAGAAACAATTAGCTTCTAAATTTTAATAGAATAATATTTAGCCATATGCTTCGTTACTTCTATAAGCTTTTCTAACCAGGACAGTATGCCTTACAAGCCTATGCGCTGAATACAGGCTGGCCAGCACAATTAGAACAGCAAGCAAAAAAGGTATTTTAGTGTCAAAATATTTATCTGATGCTGACATCAAATAAAATATTAGCACAGCCTCAATAAGTTGTTTTTTATGGCATATGTGCCAGCATTAAGCCGACGTAGCTGGGAAGGAAATTAAGTTTGTGGTTAAAAATAAATTTTGTTGAACATTGTACCGGAAAAGGTGACATATTTTGGCTGAGAAGAGGTAGGAGCATATATCTGTGCATGTAGTTTATAGTATGTCGTGATTGTGGGCTCGTTGCCTTCTGGTACTGTTGATAACATATTATTTCTATTTTTTTTTGTCATTCTAGAGATAGTGGCAGAACTAAGTTGAAACCATGTTTATAGTTGTTTTAGTTTAAGAATGGTACAAGCAGTAATTAAATTAATTTCATTAATGTCTAAAGTATTACAGCTTAAGGTGTGAACATAAGGAGTAATATTTTGCTAATGTATTAATTGGCTTGTGAAGTAGCCATAGTGCAAATGGCTTAGAATAGATAAATTAAAATCTGGAAATAGCTAAAAACAAAAATTTATGTCTGAATCTAAGTATAAATAATTCCCGCTGAATAATAGTGATTTACAGGCTTATTCAGGGGAAAGTTTTTAAAGGGTGATTAAATAATGTGTCCGTTTATCTGAGGATAATCAACGGTAATAATCATGTCTGTTACTGCCATCGAAAGCAGCCTGATTTCAGGCAACATTTCCTAAAAGCTGCGGCCAGAACCGCACGGGCAACGGTCATTGCGCCCGAGCTTTTCATGCAGAACTTTATCGCCATGCACAATCCGCACCAGACCACGCTTTACACTGGTTTCAGACGGGTAGCCTTTGCGGCGTTTGTTGGTTGGCTCAAAAAAAGCCTTTATCATTAATTTTACGCATCATTGTACTCCTTATTTTATATCGAAGTAATCAAGACAAATTTAATTGCCATAATCATTTTAGACTAAATGCATAATAATGTGCAGTGTCAGATAAAAAAACTGCCTGAATTAAAATTCAGGCAGTGCGTTAGGAGGAGAAATTATTGCGGCATAATACCTTTCATGCCTTTAGCTAGACGCATTAGCTTGCCCATGCCGCCTTTGGTAAATGATTTCATCATTTTCTGCGATTGTTCAAACTGGCGAAGCATTTTATTCACTTCCTGCACACTGACACCGGAGCCATTGGCAATACGGCGTTTGCGGCTGGCCTTAATCAACTGAGGGTTGGCGCGCTCTTTGGCCGTCATCGAATTAATAATGGCCTCCACTCGACCCATGGCTTTTTCAGCGGTGCCTTCCGGCACTTGCTTGGCCATTTGTCCCATGTCACCTGGCAGTTTGGACATAATCGATTCAATACCGCCCATTTTGCGCATCTGCTGAATCTGTGCTTTAAAGTCATTCAGGTCAAAACCTTTGCCTTTGTGCAGCTTTTTTGCCATCTGCTGCGCGGTTTTTTCATCAATGCCTTTCTGCACGTCTTCAATCAAAGACAGTACATCACCCATCCCCAGAATGCGCGAGGCTAGGCGGTCAGGATAGAATGGTTCAAGACCATTGATTTTTTCGCCTACACCGATAAATTTAATCGGCTTACCTGTTACATGGCGTACCGACAGCGCCGCACCGCCACGGGCATCACCGTCCATTTTGGTTAACACTACACCAGTCAGGGGTAGGGTATCATTAAATGCCTGTGCCGTATTTACCGCGTCCTGACCCTGCATGGCATCAACCACAAACAAAGTTTCCACCGGATGAATTGCGGCATGAATCTGTTGGATTTCATCCATCATTTTCTGGTCGATAGCCAGCCGGCCGGCGGTATCCACCATCAGCACATCATAAAAATGCTTTTTAGCGTGATCCAATGCATTCAAGGCTATGTTTACTGGTTGTTCACCTTCGTGTGACGGAAAAAAGTCCACTTCAACCTGCTGAGCCAGTAATTTTAATTGCTCAATCGCAGCTGGCCGGTACACGTCTGCAGAAACTACCAGCACTTTTTTCTTCTGGTCATTTTTCAGCAAGCGTGCCAGCTTACCGACAGTGGTGGTTTTACCGGCCCCCTGTAAACCGGCCATCAGAATTACTGCCGGAGGCACTGCTGCCAGATTCAGACTACTGTTCTGTGTGCCCATCAGCTCGGTGAGCGCATCATTTACCACCCCGATAAATGCTTGTCCGGGTGTCAGGCTGCCAATGACTTCTTGGCCCACCGCACGTTCTTTTACTGAAGCCATAAATTTTTTTACAACTGGCAGGGCAACATCGGCTTCTAATAATGCCATGCGTACTTCACGCAAAGCATCTTTGATATTGTCTTCATTCAAACGCGCTTGTCCGCGCAGGGTTTTCGCAATTTTACTAAAGCGATCTGATAGATTATCTAACATCGGAACCATCTCCGGCTAATTGTAAGCAGCCTGTATCTGTCGGGTGAAAATTGCCAGTTTCTGGTCAATTCACACAGTAAATGGGTAGGATAAGAAGCAATTTGGTTATAAAATGGCAACCTGTTGTGATGCCTGCTCAGTTTCTGAGCAGGCATCACAATAAATAAATGCCTATTTTACACTACGCGCGCCAAAATTTGGCGCGCTATTGCTGCGGAAAAATCATGAGCTTATTGCTGCTGGTGCTTATTTTTGCCTATGCCGCACTTTCGGTGCTGGCCTGGCGGTGTTGGCAACGTCATACTGCTGTGCCCTATCCGTTGCGAGGTGAGCAGCTCTTGTTGCTGTCAGTATTGCTGCTGCATACTTTTACAGTATGGCAGCCAATGTTGCAGCAACGGGTACTGTTGGTGGGATTTGGTCACGCACTCAATCTGATTACCTGGTTAATGGTGCTGCTGTATTGGGTGGGTAGTTTTCGCTATCGTTTACAGGGATTGCAGCTGGCGCTGTTTCCTTGTTCGGCAGCGGTGCTGCTGTTGGCCTGGCTGCTGCCTGGTCAGCCTACCGCTTATCCCATGCATAATAGCGCATTCATGATACATGTTTTGTCGGCATTGTTGGCGTATGCCCTATTTGGCATCACCACATTGCTGGCGGTGCTGATGCTGGTGCGTAACCATTATCTGCATCGACGCAAAACAGTACCTCAGCAATCTTTTCTGCCGCCATTGCTGTCCATTGAGAAATTAATGTTTCAGGGTCTGCAAGCAGGATTTGTGCTGCTGACTATTGCGGCAGTTAGTGGCACGGTGTTTTCCGAGGCCGTGTTTGGCGAGCCGGCACGCTTAACCCATAAAACGGTGTTTGGCGTGCTGTCGTGGCTAATCTATTTGGTTATCCTGCTCCGACACCATACACAGGCTTGGCGCGGAAAAAAAGTGGCATGGTGGGTCATTGTGTCATTTGTCAGCCTAATGCTGGCTTATTTTGGCAGCAAGTTTGTGCTGGAAATTTTGTTTTAGTCTTTTTGTTTTAACTAGTAACACCCTGATTTGTAACCATAGGATATTTGAATGAGTGACTTACAATCGTCAGTTGACAGCCATAAGAAGAGCGCAGCTGAACAACGTTTAGCCACACCTGAAGGACGACGAGAATTTATTAAGGCAACACTTTCCTGCTGGCTTGGTACCACCATGGAATATGTGGATTTTGCTTTATACGGCCTCGCCGCAGGCCTAGTATTTGGAGATGTGTTTTTCCCAGAATTAACCCAGACAATTGCTTTGCTTTCAAGTTTTGCCACTTATTCAGTAGGCTTTATTGCACGCCCAATTGGTGCCGTTTTCTTCGGGCGCATGGGTGACCGCAAAGGAAGAAAATTTGTACTGGTCACCACCATCGCTCTGATGGGCATTTCCACCACTCTGATTGGTTTTATTCCCAGCTATGCCACTATCGGACTATGGGCACCTCTGATGCTGGTGATATTGCGTTTTGTGCAAGGCTTTGGTGCCGGTGCTGAGCTTTCTGGTGCTACAGTTATGCTCGGAGAATATGCTCCGCCCAGACACCGCGGCCTGATTGCGTCTATTATTGGCATTGGTTCCAACAGTGGCACATTGGTGGCTTCTGCGGTATGGTTATTGGTGTTAATGCTTGATCCAGAAGATGTGAATAGCTGGGGCTGGCGTATTCCGTTTATTCTCAGTGCCCTGATTGCGGTTGCTGCCACACTTATCCGCCGCCATGTACGCGAAACACCCGTGTTTGAGCAGGAACAGAACGAATCAAAACAATCTGATTCACAAACTACTAATGCCAAACCGGCACCAGCTGCCAAAACTTCATTCCTGGCACGTAATAAAGCATTTTTTGTAATGCTAGGCTTGCGAATCGGCGAAAATGGCCCATCTTACCTCGCGCAAGGTTTCGTAATCGGCTATGTAGTTAAAATTCTGCATGTGAATAAAACTGTGGCTACCACTGCGGTATTTGTCGCCTCATTGCTAGGATTCTTTGTGATTCCTTTTGCTGGTTGGTTGTCTGACCGCTACGGACGCCGTATCGTTTATCGCTGGTTCTGCTTTCTGCTGATGCTGTATGCCGTGCCAGCTTATATGTTTTTGGAAACGCGGGATCCTTTTATCGTAGCTAGCATTATTGTTGTGGGTATGTGTCTGGCTTCATTGGGTATTTTTGGTGTGCAGGCAGCCTATGGCGTAGAATTGTTTGGCGTGCGCAACCGCTATTCCAAAATGGCATTGGCCAAAGAACTGGGTGGCATTCTATCTGGCGGTACCGCAGCCTTAGTTGCTTCAGCCTTGTTTGATCATTATAAAACTTGGTGGCCGATTGCCATATACTTTGTTTTAATGGCTGGTATTGGCTTTATCACTACATTCTTCGCTCCTGAAACTCGTGGTCGCGATCTGAATGCAGTGGAAGACGCCATTTAGAGCTTATACAATCTGATTGAAACATCTATAACGGAGTCAGAGCTACTGACTCCGTTGCAATTGAGGCATAGGTAATCCTTATGAAGCGCATCGTGATTGACTGTGATCCGGGTAATGGCATTGCAGGCGCAAATGTAGATGATGGTTTGGCATTGGCACTGGCACTGGCTGCAGACTCAATCAAACTCGAACTCATTACCATCGTAGCCGGTAATACTCCGCGCGACACCGGCTATCAGGTCGCTCGCCAACTGATGCAGGAACTAAATCAGAGTATTCCTGTCGTTAAAGGTGCCGCACAGGCACTGATAGAGCCTGCTGCTCCTTGGCGCGAACAGCTGGATAATAATGTACGTAAACAAGGATTGCTGTCACTGTGGGATAGTTTACCTCCGGTACTGCCACTCAATGATAACAGTGCACCACATGCAGCACAGGCGATTGGCGAGCTAGTGTGCAGCAATCCTGGTGAAATTACTGTGGTTGCAATCGGTCCGTTAACCAATATCGCTCACACAATTCAGCTTTATCCCGATTTTGCTCGTTCTGTGGCCGAAATTGTTATCATGGGTGGTGTTTTTAAAGTAGAAGGCTATTTGAAAGATACCAATTTTGCCGTTGATCCTGAAGCCGCCAAAATTGTGATTGAAAGTGGAGCCAATATCACCCTGGCACCACTGGATGCCACCACACAGACTATGCTCACACATCAGGATCTGGATAGGCTAGAAAAATTTGCTAATCCGCTTACTGACTTTATCGTCCGCACCTCACGTCCGTGGATGGACTATTCCATTCAAACTCGCCATCTGGCTGGTTGCTGGATTCACGACGTATTATGCGTTGCTAAACTGATAGACAGTAATGTTGCTACCTCGTCACCTTATATTGTAGATGTATCCACCACCCGCGACTGTACCCGTGCCAGCAGCCGGCGCTGGAAAGAAGGCACACTGCGACTCACTGTAGGCATGCCTGAAGTGAAACATAGTCCAATCAATGTAATGGAACACGTCGATAACCAGCGTTTACTGGAGATAATTTTCAACGCATTGGGTCAGTTCCGCTGCTGAAAAGCAAAGACAAGCCATACCAGTAGCTTAAAATTTTCATAAAGTCATTAATCACAATAAATCGGTTCTAATTAACCTGCCGTTGCCAGAACGCTAAATTGCAGTACAGATATTGCAATTGTTTAAGCGTATCGTTAGGATAAACGCGTAATACAAGAGAAATCAGCAGGTATTTATTGTGAACGTAATCATTACACATTATTCTTTTCCTGTTTTGTTGCGACACAAAACAGGAGAGTAGTATGTTAACCAAAATCAGCCAGAAGCTGCCTGAGTTATCAGCGGCTGAAAAACGCGTAGCCGAATGCGTACTGGCACAAACCAAATGGTTTGTGCATGCAGCCGTGGCTAATATTGCTAAAGAAGCACGTGTCAGCCAGCCTACCGTCATCCGTTTTTGCCGCAGCATGGGTTACAGCGGTCTACCCGAATTCAAGCTTAATCTCTCTGCTAGCATTGGCCACGAAGGCATGCCTTATGTGCATGAAGAACTCAACAGCACTGATTCCATGCAGGATGTGCTGAACAAGGTTATTGCCAATACGGCTGCTACTGTGCTCGGTAGCCGCAAATCTCTGAACGCTTCCGAACTGGATACCGCTGTCAGAATGATGGCTACAGCACGGCGCATCGAATTTTATGGCGCTGGCAATTCCGGTATCGTGGCTATGGATGCACAGCACAAACTGTTTCGCTTTGGACTTTCCACCGTGGCGTATACCGACAGTCACGTACAACTGATGGCAGCAGCTGTATTGTCACCGCAGGATGTGCTGGTGGTGATTTCCCATTCCGGTTCTTCACGTGATTTATTAGACGCCATTAAAATTGCCAAAGGCAATGGTGCCCGAATTATCGGCCTTACCCGTGCCGGTTCACCGGTAGCGCAGGTCTGCGACTGCGTTATTAGCGTGGTTACTCCTGAAGACAGTGAAAAATACACTCCCATGATTTCACGCTTGTTGCAGCTAATGGTTATCGACATGCTTACCATCGGGCTGGCATTACATCTGGGTGAGAACGTTAGTGAAATGCTGGCCAAAACCAAAGCCGGCGTTAAGCTGAAATTTCTGCAACACTGATGACAATAGTGGCATAAGTACCCGTCTGATTTATCTGAAGCATTACAACAATTAACCGTATTGAAGCAGCTTCAGGTATGATTCAACCTCAAAATCTTTGGTAATCCTGCTATTCAAACCGAAACTAAACTGGCTGCACGATACAGCCACTTGGATTATAGCCGGATTAAAAACTTAAATTGGTCGCCATGGAATAAGCGCAAGTGAGTAATAAAACCCGACAAATCAAACGTCAAGCCGAACAACAATCTGCCAAAAAAAACACTACTGCAACAGCCGCTGAGCAAAAACGAGGTTCTGCTGTACTGGTAGGCATAGTAGGTGCCTGTCTGCTGGCTGGTGGTCTTTATATTGGCGGCTGGTTTAATCTGGTAACACCAGCACAAATTCAGCGGTGCGAAACTGAAGTGAGACAAACTTATCCACAGTTAGCTGACCAGCAGGCTTTGCTGCCCAAATGTAATAACCGCCATATGATTGAAGGTATGAGTAGTCCGGCTAGCCAGAAACTGAGTGCCAAACAAGTATTAGACAGTCTGGATGTAGGCAAAACTGTTGATCTGGTTTCTATGTTTATCGGAGGTGCGCTGATTGGAGCCGCCATCGCCGCCTTTGCTGCCAGCTACCGCATTTTTCAGCGCAAGCGTGGCAAAAGCGTGGACTGACACAGCTTAATTTATTTCAACCCAGCATGTAAATTCTTACTGGGCTAAATAAATACTGTATCATTAACCATTATTTACCAATTATTCTAAAATGCAGACATGAGTAAAAAACTTATCCGAACATGGTTTACCGCTGTTGTTTTCCTGTTGTTCAGCCTGAATGCCTATGCACAGAAACCTTTTCATCTGCAAAACGGCGACCTGATATTTATAGAAGAATGTGATGGCGGTATGAATAGCGCCATCAAAGCGGCTACAAGTGGGCTTGATGGCTATAACTTTACCCATGTTGGCATCGTCTGGCAGAAAAAAAATGGTCAGAATAGCATCATTGAGGCCACTCCGCCTAAAGTCAGAATTACCCCAGTGCAAACCTATTTGCATCCGAAAAACCAACAATGTACACCACGTGCAGTGGTTGGCAGATTAAAAGCCCAATATCAGCCTCTGATCCCTTCTGCCATTACTTTTGCCAAACAGAAAGTGGGCAAACTGTACGATAATGCCTTTAATATTCACAACGACCAATATTACTGCTCCGAATTAATCTATCAGATTTTCAAAGAAGCCAATCATGGTAAAGAAGTATTTCCATTGCGCGCCATGACCTTCAAATCAAAGGAAACCGGCGAATTTCCAGTTTACTGGGTAGAACATTTCAAAAAAATGGGCATTCCTATTCCTGAAGGAGAACAAGGAAACAATCCCGGAGATATGTCTCGTTCAGATTTAATTGATATTGTGCATTTTTATCAGTAATTAACGTATAAAACAGGACTTCTTTATTCTGCCTATCTGGCAAATTGGATAAAAAGTCCTGATATAAAATCAGCTATTTATATTGTAATCATTAACTCACTGTATTCTATTTAGTCCGTTTAAATAAAACACAGCTCTTGCTTTTAAAAAATCCAGTAGAGAAAAAATGTAATCTCTCTAATCAATCTAAGAGAGATTTGTTTTCCAATTGCTGAAAATAATTATTAATTTATATGATATTGTCTCGGATTTTCCGATATCAGATAATCGATAAAGTGGAAATAAATTCTGCAACAGTCTCTTAGGCTAAACAATGGCAAAAACTTGCCAAATAGAAGCTATGGATATTAGTTTTGAATGAAGGCAAATCGAAAGTAAAACATAGCTTACTATCAGCATCATTACTGACTTGGTGCTAAATATTTTATTTTTGACCCGAATAATAAATATAGGTAATTAGTCGTTTAAAAAATCAATTAAAATTTTTCGCCGCATGAGCAAGAAGCTTGGGCTAACCTGATACCTGTTTTACTGGCATGGCAACGCTGTTGAGTCTCAAGCATTTTAAGCTATTTTTATTATTTCACTGTTGAATATACTTAGATTATTATTGAATAAGCTTACATTTCTCAATTATAATGTTGCTTTCATTATTATCTGTAAAGATATGCTATTTACTGTTCTGAAATCGGTTTTTGGCGTGAATAAAAATATATTCTGTCTCTAATTTATTGTGTTAAATCGGAATTTTTGATAAGTGTCTACAGCTAGCGTACCCTCACCAGTACAGGAAATCAAAAGGGGGCTTATTACCGCTCTGCCTCTTATGCTCAGCTTTATTCCATTCGCAATGGTATTGGGTGCACAGGCTATCCAAAAGGGCATGAGTACAGGCGAAATATCACTGCTTACTGCTCTGAACTTTGCTGGTGGTTCTGAATTCGTTGCCGTAAATTTATGGACATCCCCGCCGCATATGCTCCTCATTGCTCTGATGACTTTACTCGTCAATAGCCGTCATATTCTTATGAGTGCAGCACTTACCCCTTACCTAAGCGCATTGAGTAAACGTAAAGTACTTGCCTCCCTCTTTTTTATGTGTGATGAAAGCTGGGCACTGACTTTTACCGATATTAGAAAATCTCCAGCGCAGACATTCAGTTATTACTTTTTTCTTGGTAGTGGCGTTGGCCTCTATCTGTCCTGGGTGGGTTTCACTACCTTAGGTGCTCTGATAGGACCGCTTATTGGAGATGTCTCCCATTATGGTTTTGATATGGCCTTTGTTGCCGTCTTTCTGGTTTTAATCAAGGGCATGTGGAAAGGGATTAAAGCTGCTATCCCATGGGTAGTAAGTTTGTTAGTAGCGATCGTTACTTACAATTTGCTGCCAGGTGCTTGGTATGTATTGCTGGGTACACTGGCAGGTCTGGCACTGGCATTTATTATGGCGGCGTATGATTGATTTATCGGCTTTATGTACCATTTTGGCCATGGCGGCAGTAACGTACATTACAAGAATAAGTGGCTATCTATTACTCCGTAGACGAAAACTGAGTCCCCGTCTCACTCGCGTACTGGAATCCATTCCTGGCTGTGTACTGATCGCGGTGATTGCACCGGCTTTTGCTACAACTCAGCCAGCCAATCTATTAGCAGTAATCATCACCCTACTGCTGGCGTGGCGATTTTCTCTATTGCCCACCGTTATTTTAAGTGTCGGCATTACTGCTGTATTGCGCCATTTACTGCTTTATTAAATCAGACTGTTTCATCCGATAATCGCCCTATATTGGATGAAATTATATTTCTATAAATAAAAAATAATGTAAAAACAATTTGTTTGTTCATATCATTCAGTTGCCCCAATCAGAATAAATAAATCAATTCCTGATAAGAAATGCTGAGTAACCAGCACTTAAACACACTGTTTTTCAGGCAAATTAAAATTGTTTTTAGTTGTTAATTATTGTTTTACAAATAATAAAATTATTTTTAACCATCATTTAAATTAAACTTGTATTCGCCGCAAGGGGTGGGAATACTGTTTTTTTTCCGTTAACATGGTAATAGATGTTGTTTCGCAATTCATAATTTAATTACAGAATGATAAAGGAACTAAAATGAGCAATGCATTGATTGAAGCCATTGAAAAACGTCGTACCCAATATGCACTTGGCAAGAATATTACTCAGGAGCAGGAAGAAATCACAGCATTGGTAGAACAAGCTGTAAAGCTGTCACCATCTGCTTTTAATTCACAAAGTTCACGCGTTGTGATTCTATTTAATCAGCAAAGTGAAAAGTTTTGGCATATCGTTATGAATGAATTGCGTGCCATCGTACCTACCGACAAATTTGCGCCTACCGAAGCCAAAATCAACGGCTTTGCCGCAGGTATTGGTACCATATTGTTTTACGAAGATCAGCAAACCATTGCCGGCCTGCAACAGCAATATCCGAGTTATGCTGAGCAGTTCCCGATTTGGTCAGAGCAGGGAAGCGGTATAGCTCAGTTTGCGGTATGGACAGCACTAGCCAATGCCGGAATCGGTGCCAGCCTGCAACATTATAACCCGTTGCCAGATGCAGCTGCCGCCAAAGAATGGCAAATACCCGATAGTTGGAAACTACGCGCAATGATGCCTTTTGGTTCCAATGAAGCACCTTTCCCTGAGAAAACCTTTATAGACGATACCGAACGCTTCAAAGTTTTTTATTAAATAAAATGCTAAATATTTGCCGTGAATGAAAAGAGAAATTATCCGGCCGGATTGATTATCAATCCGGCTTTCTTTTAATGAGTGACAGAGATGCAATATCTTATTTAATTATTCAGAAAAATAGCTTAACTTTCTCAAAAAATGCGATAAGCAGCAAAATATGTGTAAGTTATTTCAAAATATTGATTCTAAACAAAAATATTATTTTTTTACTAATTAAAAACCTTTAATTTATATTGGTATTTATATTATTTAAATAAAAATACCAAATAAATACATAAAATAGCAATTTATCATTAATAAGTATTGATAATCGCAATAAAATGCTAATATAGAGTTTATTAATTTTTAATGTATACTGATTTAGGAATATATTCAATATCAGTAATTTTATTTTATATTTATCTTAAAATCAATTAGATATATCATAATAATGATATTTTTTTGTACCTAAATTTCTTAAAATATAAACACTATTTTTCTTGATATGATGTTCCATTTCATTATCTGATAATAATCAACTCAGTTGTAATTATCGCAATCTAACTTTAGAATTAACCAACTTTAACATTCAATAAGCATTAAATGAAATGCGTTTAAAAAAAATTGTCGTGCTTGTATGGCTGCTGAGCAATGGAATGGCAACTGCTTACGCCTCGCCGGTAACAGAAGTAACTTCCCAGCTAGACCGTCAGCAGCAACAGCAAATCATTCGCGAACAGCAGCGTCAGCAGCAGTTTCAACAGCAAATGCAGCC
>NZ_JAFNPI010000009.1:765-890 GCF_026535955.1 Snodgrassella sp. B3837 | reverse complement strand
AAGTGGTCTTTTACGGTTAACTGAGGAATCAAAACTTTATTATCTACGGTATCATATCTGTCATCCATTTCCACCAGACCTCTTGTACCAGCCAAAATATCTGTTATTGCAATAATTCTAGATTG
>NZ_JAFNPI010000009.1:0-675 GCF_026535955.1 Snodgrassella sp. B3837 | reverse complement strand
CCCATCCCATTCATCTTTATCATTAAATATATTAAAAAACTCCATCCAATGGTTTTTTCTGGATTGCGCTAATGAATACAACCCATCTTTTATATAGACACCGAATACTGTATTTTCTTGACTACGTTGTTTTTTAGTTAACATTTCTTTCCACCTGCTTTGGATTTGGTTTTATTTAAATGTTCATCCGCCGCAGCTAAGTATTCTTGCCGCCGTGGATTATTGATACCTATGGGGTTTTGTTTATTGGAAGTTCCTTCTAAACCACCCATCTGTTCAAAAGTCCTTTGTTCCAATCCTCGGGCGGTTGCTTTTCCTGCCGCACCTTCTCCACGATAAATCGGTTCTGGTTTTACATCAAATATACTATAGTTATTGTGATAACGATAATCTAATACTTCTTGCGCTGAATGCCCCATACCTGGTTTGCTCGCATAACCAATATAGGGTTTGCCATTTTTGACGCCTTGATAGGTGATATGCGTATATCCCTCACCTGTTTTCCAGCCCCACGGATCAATCCACATCAGTGAGTTAGGCGCATACTGATACAGATTAAACCCACCCAGCAACCCAATCGGGTCCGGCTGCGTGAATCTGCCTATATCCGGGTCATAGTACCTGAAAGTATTGTAATGTAAGCCCGTTTCTCTGTCTAAATACTGCCCCTGATAC
>NZ_JAFNPI010000008.1:5604-5729 GCF_026535955.1 Snodgrassella sp. B3837 | reverse complement strand
AAGTGGTCTTTTACGGTTAACTGAGGAATCAAAACTTTATTATCTACGGTATCATATCTGTCATCCATTTCCACCAGACCTATTTTTTCAGCTAATGGACCTGTATAAGTGATAATTTTGGACTC
>NZ_JAFNPI010000008.1:4318-5517 GCF_026535955.1 Snodgrassella sp. B3837 | reverse complement strand
CCCATCCCATTCATCTTTATCACTAAATATATTAAAAAACTCCATCCAATGATTTTTTCTGGATTGCGCTAATGAATACAATCCCTCTTTTATATAGACGCCGAATACTGTATTTTCTTGACTACGTTGTTTTTTGGTTAACATTTCTTTCCACCTGTTTTAGATTTGGTTTTATTTAAATGTTCATCCGCAGCAGCTAAGTATTCTTGCCGCCGTAGATTATTTAGATAAAGCGTACGAAGTTTTGGTTTTCGGTGCGGCTGTCTTGGTTGCGTCTTGTGTCGAGTAGGTCGGCTGCGGCATCAAAGACAAAATTGTATCAACTTTATTTTTTATGTTTGTAAATTTTTTCGGGATAGTCCAAAATCAACATACCCTTCTAAACTTATAACTAGACACCACTTATTTGATGAATCAAAAAAATAATGATGTTGAGGAATATTTTCAACAGCAAACGCAAGAAAATTATCAAATTGTTTATAAGTTAATTGCACTGCAAAATTTAAAGACGAATCATTTATATAATAAATTACTTTACTTTTTTTTATTTCAGAATATATCTCATTATCATATAAGAATTTTTTTATTACCAATACCCAATTAGAATAGTTTCCAAAAAGTTGACTACTTTTATAGTTAATAGTTTTTTTCCAATCAATCTTTGATCCTTTCCAATTAAAAGAATCAGATAATTTATCTGCAATATCTTCCCAATTATCTATTAGTTTTGGTGGGTCAGATAATTGAGAGATTTTTATTTTGATTTCATCATCAAGTGTCACAAATTTCTCCGTGGTTTAGAGGGATGATTAAATAGATTTTGAAGTTTGGTTACTGTGGATTCAGTAGCATTAAATAAGAAATGCTCACCTTTATCTTTTCCGCTAAACACATTTATATGAGCTCCATTTCTTCCATCGCACTCTACTCTAAATCCCGTCTTTCCATTTGCAGTAATCATTCCTACAGGCCTTCTATTTGGTGTTTTTCGATACACCGGCCTAAGGCATCGTAGTGGTAATACTAGGTACAACTGGCGGTCTGTTTGCTGTGGGTACGGCCGTGTGCGTCATAGGTATATTGAAGGCTGCGGACGTATGGTGGTAATTTGTTTACTTAGTTAATTGCAGTGATGGCTGCGTGTGCCTTAAGCATTAGTTTCGCTTAGAAGCATATTCTTAGAACTGTAGCTGAAATGA
>NZ_JAFNPI010000008.1:3774-4223 GCF_026535955.1 Snodgrassella sp. B3837 | reverse complement strand
TTCCATCCAAACCTTAATAAAGTTTTTGCATACAAGTTTTTATACTAGTGCAAATAATCTTCTTTGGTTAAAGGTTTTTGGATAGGTGCTGGCGGTGTTACATCCGGAAATAAAAATTTTTTAGATTCATCCCAATTGACTCCCGTTTCGTAAAATTTAAGTAGACGTTTTTGAATTCTTTCAGCATTTCCATGCATGCCAGCATACTCATATGTATGAATAATATCCAAGTGGTCTTTTAAGGTTAATTGAGGAATCAAAACTTTATTATCTACAGCATCATATCTTTCATCCATTTCCACCAGACCTATTTTTTCAGCTAATGAACCTGTATACGTAATAATTTTGGACTGCTGATGGCGTATATTTTTTTTTACATATTCATCTTGCAAAGAAACTAGTAACTTTTTAAGCCTATCAGAAGCAACACAATAGGTAAACAAAATACC
>NZ_JAFNPI010000008.1:2262-3766 GCF_026535955.1 Snodgrassella sp. B3837 | reverse complement strand
CCCATCCCATTCATCTTTATCACTAAATATATTAAAAAACTCCATCCAATGATTTTTTCTGGATTGCGCTAATGAATACAACCCATCTTTTATATAGACGCCGAATACTGAATTTACTTGATTTAGTTGTTTTTTGGTTAACATTTCTTTCCACCTGTTTTAGATTTGGTTTTATTTAAATGTTCATCCGCAGCAGCTAAGTATTCCTACTGCTGTGGAATATCTAGTTAAAGCGTGCGAAGTTTTGGTTTTCAATGCGGCTGTCTTGGTTCAGTATGCTTGGTTACGACAGCTTTCGATTCGGCCGTTGCAGTTATAGTAGTAATTGCTTTGTTCCCTTTAGATTAATTAATTGTTCGTTAGTCATCTTGTTTGGCAAACATAATAGCTTCTTTTACCCATTTATTTTTTTTATTTTTGGATAAAAATTCTTTGCAGTTTAGTATATTATTCAGCTCCTTCTCCCCTAGAATATCTTTTATATCTGATAGCATAAGACCAATATCTAAAATTTGACTTTCACCATAATTAGAAAGATCTCGAGATAGATACCAATCTTTTAAAAATAATAAGGCTTCGTTTTTGTTTATTTGTAAAAATAATTTAAAAGAAGCTAAACGGAGTATATTGATTTTAACTAATTCTTTTAGTAAATAAGTAGCTTTTGTAACATCAGCATGATTAATAAAATTTTTTACTTCATTTTCATCGGTTATTTGTTGCCATAATTTATTATATAAATCATTAAATTCCTGTAAAGTATCAATTAACATTTTTACCTTACCCTTTCTTTCAATATCTTTAGGAGTAACATTATCTTTAATTTTTCAGTCTATAACTCCGCCTTTAGTTTTAACTTTTAATTCTACATTTTTACCTGTGGTGTTAATATCAAAATAGTAATCTACACCTAATGCTCCAAAGCTCTTTTATGGCATCTGGATTTTTGGGGTCAATTTTCGCAGAAGTAACACTAATTCCTCCTCTACAATCTATTGGATTATATGTAAATCCGTTATGAGTAAATTTTTTAAATTCGGCTTTTGACATAAAACGCCGAACAATGCCTGAATTTTGAGGTATACCATCAATAAGTTTATCGCCAGCAAATCCTGCTGGGTCAATCCACATCAACCCATTAGGCGCATACTGATACAAATTAAACTTACCCAACAACCCAATCGGATCCGGCTGCGTAAATCTGCCTATATCCGGGTCATAATACCTGAAAGTATTGTAATGTAAGCCCGTTTCTCTGTCTAAATACTGTCCCTGATACCTTAGGTTCTGTTGTATCTGGCTGTGTTCGATTTCCTGTATCGGCTTGCCCCACAGCTGATAGCTGCACGCCCATACAATATGACCGGCTTCATCTAGAAGAATATTTTTAGAACCATAGCTGAAATGATGTGTTGGCTTCGGCTACGGTTAATGTAATGGTAATTTGGGAAAGATGATAAATTAAAAGCAGATTTGCCCTTCAAACTTTATCTTGGCAACCTCG
>NZ_JAFNPI010000008.1:1804-2248 GCF_026535955.1 Snodgrassella sp. B3837 | reverse complement strand
TTCCATCCAAACCTTAATAAAGTTTTTGCATACAAGTTTTTATACTAGTGCAAATAATCTTCTTTGGTTAAAGGTTTTTGGGTAGGTTCTGGCGCTGTTGCTTCAGGAAACGAAAATTTTTTAGATTCATCCCAATTGATGCCAGTTTCATAGAATGTAAGTAGACGTTTTTGGATGTCTTTAGAATCTCCATACATTCCCGCATACTCTTTTGTTTGAATAATATCTAAGTGATCTTTTACAGTTAATTTAGGAATCAAAACCTTATTATCTACGGTGTCATATCTGTCATCCATTTCCACCAGACCTTTTGTACCAGTTAATATATCTGTAATAGTAATAATTTTAGATTGCTGTGGGCGTACATTTTTTCGTACATGTTCATTTTGTATTGAAACTAATAACTCTTTAAGTCTATGTGCAGCTACTGAATAGGTAAATAAG
>NZ_JAFNPI010000008.1:0-1798 GCF_026535955.1 Snodgrassella sp. B3837 | reverse complement strand
CCCATCCCATTCATCTTTATCATTAAATATATTAAAAAACTCCATCCAATGGTTTTTTCTGGATTGCGCTAATGAATACAATCCCTCTTTTATATAGACTCCGAATACTGTATTTTCTTGACTACGTTGTTTTTTGGTTAACATTTCTTTCCACCTGCTTTAGATTTGGTATTATTTTTTAAATGTTCATCCGCCGCAGCTAAGTATTCTTGCCACCGTGAATTATTTAGATAAAGCGTACGAAGTTTTGGTTTTTCGGTGCGGCTGTCTTGGTTGCGTCTTGTGTCGAGTAGGCCAGCTGCGGCATCATAGACAAAACCGTAGCGTTCGGTACGGTTTTGTTTTTCGATACGAACTTCGTCTAGGCGGTGTTTAACATCGTAGTGGTAATACTGGGTACCACTAACGGTCTCATTCGAGATGTTACATTTAAGTCAAAATTTATGCTATTCACTCAAGAGTAGGTAAATTATTTGAAATATATTACATTATTTTTTCTTTAAGTTTCCAAAAAAAATCGTCTGCAAATATTTAATTCAACCTCAAACCCAAAACAATATATCAATATAATCATCTATTTAATCATATTAGAAAATAGATTAAATTATATTTATTCATTTTTAATTGATTTTTTCAATCTTTTGATTTCATTGATTAAGTTAGGAATATCTTGTCGAGCATGCGCAATAAAGTCTTGGTCATATATTGTTCCACCAATAAGTTCAATATCTTCTCCACGGTTATTTTCATTCCCTGTCATAATAAAATTTGAGCCACTAGTATGATCCCTACCTTCAATATATGATATCCAAGGTCCACTTGTTGCTTTATCACAACGTTGTTTTATTTGATTCAATTCATAATCTGATATTTCAGTTTTTTTTTGCATTAACAATTTCCTTTGGATTTGAGTTTTTGTTTAGCTGATGGTTTTTTTTGAGTAGGTGTCATTAAAGCTTCTGCTTGCTCTGCCGATATGCCTGATAAAGCTGCATGATTAGGATTGTTTTTAGTTGGCGATGCAATAACATCACCACCCGCCGCTCGAACAGATCCAACTGTTGTAACACCGACTTTATTATGTGGAATTCCTTCTGTTAATTGTGCTAATGACTTATTTTTTGAGCTATTTACCGAAACTCCAGTTAATTTGCCATTATCATCGATTGAAACACCGCTTCCATTTTTAAACGAATCGGCAAGACATGCACCTCCTCGGCAAACAATAGCTTCATTTGGCAGTTCTGAACTCAACCCCCACGGATCAATCCAAGTCAACCCATTAGGCGCATACTGATACAGATTAAACCCACCCAACAACCCAATCGGATCCGGCTGCGTAAATCTGCCTATATCCGAGTCATAGTACCTGAAAGTATTGTAATTTAAGCCCGTTTCTCTGTCTAAATACTGTCCCTGATACCTTAGGTTCTGTTGTATCTGGCTGTGTTCGATTTTTTGTATCGGTTTGCCCCACAGCTGATAGCTGCATGCCCATACAATGTGACCGTCTTCATCTAGAAGCATATTTTTAGAACCANTAGCTGAAATGTTGTGTTGGCTTCGGCTACGGTCAATGTAATGGTAATTTGGGAAAGATGATAAATTAAAAGCAGATTTGCCCTTCAAAATTTATCTTGGCAACCTCGTTCTTTTCCTATTTAGTAGACTATAGTTATAACTTGTTCAATTCAACCCTTAATAAAGGTTATGCGTACGAATCTTTATACTAGTATAAATAATCTTCTTTGGTTAAAGGTTTTTGGGTAGGTGCTGGTGGTGTTACATCAGGAAATAA
>NZ_JAFNPI010000001.1:98017-98130 GCF_026535955.1 Snodgrassella sp. B3837 | reverse complement strand
TCAGTCGTTCCGGTAATGATTTAATCATCAAAGCCTATGGTGAGGACGATTCACTTACCCTGCCTAATTATTTCAACTTTAACAATGACGAATATCGTTCTTTCAAATTTATC